>CAMTVM010000076.1:0-18912 GCA_947085195.1 uncultured Chloroflexota bacterium | reverse complement strand
GGCCGTGACCACCGGGACGGGTTGCGGCAGGGTGACGGGTATACTGGGCCGACTCCCGCTCCCTTCCCGAGAGGTTCGATGCGCGTCCGCAAAGCCGTCTTCCCCGCCGCCGGCTGGGGCACCCGCTTCCTGCCCGCCACCAAGGCGCAGCCGAAGGAGATGCTGCCGCTCGTCGACAAGCCGATCATCCAGTACGCGGTCGAGGAGGCGGTCGCCGCCGGCATCGAGCAGGTGATCATCGTCACCTCCTCGCAGAAGCGCGCGATCGAGGACCACTTCGACCTCAACTACGAGCTGGAGCACCTGCTCGAGGAGAAGGGGGAGATCGAGAAGCTGCGCCAGGTCCGGCACATCAGCGACCTCGCGCAGATCGCCTACGTGCGCCAGAAGGAGCAGCTGGGTCTCGGACACGCCGTCCTGATGGCCAAGGACCTGATCGGCCACGAGCCGTTCGCGGTGATCCTGCCGGACGACGTGGTGGTCGCGGACCGCCCGTGCATCGGCCAGCTGATCCACGCCTACCACGTCCATCACGGCTCCGTGGTCGCCGTGATGGAGATCCCGCCGGAGGACACGCCGCGCTACGGGATCATCGCCGGGGAGCGGGTGGCCGGCGGGTCCGACCGGGACCGGACGTACCGCGTGACGGAGCTGGTCGAGAAGCCGAGCCCGGAGGACGCCCCGTCAAACCTCGCCGTCATCGGGCGGTACGTGCTGACCCCCAAGATCTTCGAGAAGCTCGAGCAGACCCAGCGCGGGTCGGGGGGCGAGATCCAGCTGACCGACGCGATCCACGCGCTGATGGACGAGCAGAGCGTGTTCGGGTACGCGTTCGAGGGGATCCGGTACGACGCCGGCACCACGATGGGCTGGCTCCAGGCGTCCGTCGAGCTGGCGCTCGCGCGCCCGGAGTTCGGCAGCGCCTTCCGGGACTATCTGCGTACGCTGGACATCTGAGCCGGTGGTCCGGCCACCCGGGCGGTAGGATGCGTCCGGTCGGAACTGGACAGCCCGCACCGGAGAGGGGAGACGAGCACACCGTGACCGAGATCGGGAGCACGCTTGGCGGCCGGTACCGCCTGCTCGAGCTCCTTGGGCAGGGCGGCATGGCGACGATCTACCGGGCGCGCGATGCGCAGCTCGAGCGGGATGTCGCCGTCAAGCTGCTGCGGCCCGAGTTCGGCAAGGACCCGGACTTCCTGTTCCGCTTCCGGGACGAGGCGCGCGCCGCGGCCTCGCTGAACCACCCGAACATCACCGCGGTCTTCGACTTCGGCGAGGACGTGTCGGGCCCGTACATCGTCATGGAGCTGGTGGACGGCCAGGACCTGGGCGCCATCCTGCGCGACAACGGCCCGCTCGCACCGCGCCAGGCCGTCAGGGTCGCGGCCGAGGTGGCCAAGGCGCTCCACGCGGCGCACGTCCGCGGGATCGTCCACCGGGACGTCAAGCCGTCGAACGTCCTTGTCGGGCGGGACGGCCGCGTGAAGGTCGCGGACTTCGGCATCGCGCGCGCCCTCGCCGAGTCGCAGCTGACGCTGCCGGGCACCACCATGGGCTCGGTCCACTACTTCAGCCCGGAGCAGGCGCGGGGTGAGGCGGCGACGGTCGCCTCCGACATCTACGCGCTGGGCATCGTCCTGTTCGAGTCCCTGACCGGACAGCGGCCGTTCTCGGGGGACGGGGCCGCCGCCGTCGCCCTGGCCCGGCTCACCACCACGCCGCCACGTCCGTCCGCCCTGCGGTCCGGCGTGCCCGGGCCAGTGGACGCCATCGTCCTGCGCTCGATGGCCCTTGATCCCGCCGCCCGCTATGCCACCGCCGCGGCCATGGCCAGTGCCCTCGAGGGGTACCTCGCGGACCCGGCCGGAGCGGTCGCCGGGGTCGCGACCGGGGCCGCCGGCGCAGGAGCGGCCGCCGCGACGGCTGCCGGACGGACCGTCGCCTCTGCCCAGGCCCGCCCGAACCCCAACGTCCCGTACCCGCCGGATGCCTACGCGCGCTCCGCACCCCCGTCCGCCCCCGTCTCCATGCGCGGCGCCCCCCCGCCGCCTCCGGCCATGGACGACGACAACGGCGGCTCCGGCCCGTGGGCGTGGATCGCCGGCCTGCTGGGCCTCGGCATCCTGATCGTCGTCGGGTTCCTCGTGTTCCAGGTCCTGGCCGGTGGCGGGGGCGGTGGCGGCAAGCCGTCGCCCAGCGCGTCCGCGGCACAGGTCACCGTTCCCCGTTTTGTCGACCTCCTGCTGCCGGATGCCGAGAAGGCCGCCGAGGACATCGGCCTCAGGGTCGTGCTTGCCGGCACGGAGGAGCGGACGGACGTCGCGCCCGACACGGTCCTCTCGCAGTCGCCCGCCGGGGGTGCCGTGGTCGCCGAGGGCACCGAGGTCCGGCTCATCGTCGCCCGCGGCAGGGTCGCGGCCGCGGTGCCGGACCTTCGCGGCAAGCCCGAGGCCGAGGCGCTCCAGCTGCTCGTGACCGAGGGCCTCGCCGTCGGGACACGCGCGGAGGCCTTCGACCCGCTGATCCCGCTCGGATCCGTGGTGGACCAGGAGCCGGGCCCCGGCATCCTCGTGGCCCCGGGCACGCCGGTGGCGTACGTCGTCTCGCTGGGCCCCGAACCCTCTCCGAGTCCCAGTCCAACCCCTGCGCCCACGCCCACCCCGACTCCGGCACCCACCCCGACGCCCACGCCGCCCCCGACGCCAACGCCCACCCAGGCGCCGCGCAACGTGGGCAACTACCGGTGCATGACGCTCGAGGTGGCCACGACGGCGATCGGAGCCGACGGGTTCGGCCTGGGCACGGTCACCTCCGATCCCTCGGGCACGGACCAGATCCCGCCCGACTGGATCGTGGTCCGCCAGGATCCGTTGCCGGGTGTGAAGCGGCCCGTCGGGACGCTGATCAACCTCGTGCTGGCAGACCCGACGACGCCCTGCGGCCCCTGACCCGCGTCAGGGCTCGAAGTCGCCCCAGAGCGACCAGCCGCCGGGGATCCTGCGCGGCCGGGCCGCGGGCGCGGGTGCCCGGTCCCCGTCCGTGGCCATGACGGCCACGCCCGCATAGGCGGCTCCGGCCGGTGTCTCGGGTCCATCGACCGGAACGAACGTTCTGCCCTTCCGGCCGCCGGCCGCGGCGAGCGCCGGGACCGGGACCGGGCTCACGGTCTCCGTCGTGTCGGCCGGCTCCCAGCAGGCACGCATCTCCGTGCCCCGCAGGGGGACGCGGCGCGGATCGAGTCCGCACAGGCCCAGCCCGCCCGCGATGCCGCGCCGGAAGTGGCGGCACGCAGCGCACGACGTGGTCGAACGCCGGCAGACCCAGCAGCGCGAGCTCTCGACCTGCGGGGTCCCGCAATGGGGGCAACGCCAGAGCGGCATGTGCGGATCGTAGCTGCGCTCGGACCCCGTGTCGAGTGGTTTCTGCCCCGGATCGAACGCCTATTCGACCGACAGCACCTGGCGGTCGGTGACGGACCCGAGGCCATCCATCGTGATCAGCACCGCCGCCAGGCCGGGGCCGGGCAATGCGCCCCTCGGGATGTTCGTGGTGAACGCCGCCGTGCCGGTGCGCCCCGTCCGGACCTCGCCCGAGACGATCGCCTCCAGGCCCGGCACCGAGACCGTGAACAGCGCCGTTGCGCCCGCCAGGGGGCTGCCGTCGGGACCCGTCACGACCACGGTGAACGTCACCCGCTTGGGCAGGCTCGACGCCTTGAAGCGATAGGCGCTGCCCGAGAGATCCGCTCGCAGTTCCCCTGAGCCCCGCCGCAGCACGAGCGTGCCGGTGTTCACGTTGCCGGCAACATCGGTGATGGTGATCGTGATGGTGTTCTGCCCCAGGCCGATCGCCAGGGCGGTCTCCCACAGCCCGTCGCTGCCGGCGGCCACCGTGGCCGTGGCGCCATTGACGTCGTTGGCGAGCCGCACGCTGCTGCGTGCCTGGGTCTTCCCCTTGATCGTGACACTGGCCTTGCTGACGGCGGCTCCGTTCCTGGGCGACACGATCGAGACCTTGGGCTTGACGTTGTCGAAGATCCAGGTGGCGACACCTGAGAACTCGCTCTCGCCGCCCGGGCCCATGATGGACGCCTGCAGGTCGTTGCGGCCCTTGACCAGCGCGACGTCAGGGAACACCACGACGGACGTCGCGCTGACTGCGGTCTCGGTCACCAATGCCGGGGCCGCGTCGGGCAGCGTCACCCACAGCCGCACGTTATAGCCGCTCTCCCCGGCGATCGAGATCGGGATCCGCACGGTCACGTCGACCGACTCCGCGTTGGTGTACGGCTGCTCCGGCTCCACGATGACAGGGGCATCGGCAGCGAGAGGTGTCTCGGTGGGCGCCGGGCTGCCGACCGCCGAGCCGACGCTGTCCACGAAGCCGCCGAAGCCACGGACGACCGACGAGAGGAAGGGCCCCACGCTGCCGCTCCCGGCCCACAGGATGAACCCGCTCATGACCACGATCGAGACGGCGAGGAGAGCCTTGGCCACGAACGGCAGGCCGCGGCGCCGCTCGAGGCGCCGATACCGTGCCAGGCGGGTGGGCGAGGGCTCGACCGGGCGCACCTTCACCCGGCGCGGACGGCCGCTGAAGGAGGGGCGGGGGCGGACCTGCGGGGCCCTGCCGCCGTGGCGAGGATCCATCGGGCGGGATTGTCGCACGAAGCGCGGATTGAGCCGGTCCGCGCCCCGTCGGCAGGCGCACCGGACCCGGTCCCGGACCCGGGCCCGGTGGTACGCTGCGCGCACGTGGCCCCGCCGTCCCGGAGGGTCGCCCAGAGAGGGATGGAGTGGAGTCCCGAGACCGGAAACCGGTGCGTCCGAACCCGGGTGATCGCGGTGCCTGGCGCCACGGACCGATTGCCCGGGTGCAGTCGCGGCACCAGGCACCGGCGGAGGAGCCGGTGCCACCGGAGCCTGCTCCCCAGCGCACGCCGCCGCCGTCCCGGCGACCGCCGCAGGCCGGGTACCAGATGCGGGTCGCCGCGCCGCCGCGCCCGCTCTTCCCGCCGGCCCGTGGCGGGTTCGGCCTCCCCAGCCTCCGGCGCAACGTCTGCCCGCATTTCTACATGACGGGCTCACGGGGTGCGATCCCCATCCAGGCCCCCCACCTGCTCAAGGGCCTGCTCCGCCAGCCGAACAACGTCTCGCGCTGCCAGCTTCGCGGCGGTGTCCACCTCGAGGAGGGCTACATCAACGACGTGTGCCTCACGCCGCGCTTCAACCTGTGCGTCTTCTACGAGGACGAGCTGACCCGCGAGTGAACGCGACACGGCGCAGTCCCTTGCCGCCCGCCGTCGGCGGCAGCCTCTCCTATGCGGCAGCCCTCGCGGCGATCGAGGCTCGCGGCCGGTACGGCATCCGCCTGGGCCTGGGCCGCGTCCGTGCGCTGCTCCGCGCGATGGGCGATCCCCAGCTCGCCGTTCGCGGGGCGCTGGTCGCAGGAACCAACGGCAAGGGGAGCGTCATCGCGCTCGCCGGCTCCGCGCTGCGGGCCGCCGGCTACCGGGTTGGCGAGACACCCAAGCCCCACCTCGTCACCTACCGGGAGCGGATCGTCCTGGCCGGCCGGCCGATCGCCGCCGAGGAATTCGCGCGCCTGGTCTCGGAGTCGCTGCCGCTTGCCGACGACGTGGCGCGCCGCCTCGGCCAGCCGACCGAGTTCGAGCTGCTCACGGCGATCATGTTCCGGCACTTCGCGGAGGTTCGCCCGGACGTCGCCCTCGTGGAGGTGGGGCTGGGCGGCCGCCTGGACGCGACCCATGCCTGGGACGGCGGCGTCGCCGTGGTCACGAACGTCGGCCTCGACCACATGGACCAGCTGGGGCCCACCGTGACCGCGATCGCGCGGCAGAAGGCCGCCATCATCATGCGCGGCGACCGCGCGGTGACCGGCGCGTCCGGAGACGCGCTGGCGATCGTTCGGCGTCGCTGTGCCCGGCTGGACGTGCCGCTGACCGTGGCCGTGCCGGCACCGGTTCTGGAATGGACGCGGGACGCGCTGACCGTGGACCTGCCACGGCTCGGCCCTACCGCGGTGGGTCTTCGCGGTCGCCACCAGGCCGCCAACGTCGCGATCGCGGACGCCCTCCTCGACGCCCTCGAGGCCGCGGGGATCGCCGCGGTCCCCCCGGCCGCCCGGCGGGAGGGGTACGCGACGGCCCGCTGGCCCGGCCGCCTGGAGCTGGTCGAGGTGACGGTCCCGGGTCGCGGCCGGCGAGAGGTCCTGCTCGACGGGGCCCACAACCCGGACGGGGCCGCGGCGCTCGCGGTGGCGCTGGACGACCTGCGGCCCCGCCTCGCGGGTGCCGACGAGACGCCGGCCGCCCCGCTCACGCTCGTCTGGGCAGCCATGGCCGACAAGGACGTGACGGGGGTGATTGCCGCCATCACGACCTCGCCCACCCTCCGCTCGGCCACGGTGATCTGCACGGCCGTGGACCTGCCGCGGGCCCTGGCCCCCGCCGACCTCGCCGCCGCCTGGCGGGCCGGCCTGCCCAGCGCGACCGTGCTCACCGCCCCGGACCCGGATGCCGCCCTGGACCTGGCGCTCGCCCGCGGGAACGGCCCGGTGGTCGTCGCGGGCTCCCTGTACCTCGTCGGTGCCGCCCGGGCCCGGCTCGTGGACGACCCGGCGCTGCGTGACCCCGTGCCGGCATGAGCGACCGGCGGCGCGCGCGGGGATCTCCGCGTCCCCTGGCGGTCGGACCGACCACCTTCGCGTGGGGCGAGCGGACGTTCGTGATGGGCGTGATCAATGTGACACCGGATTCCTTCTCGGGCGACGGGCTCCTGGCCGCCCGTGACCCGGTCGTGGCGGCCGTCGCCCAGGCGCGGCGGATGGCCGCGGAAGGCGCGGACCTGCTCGACATCGGCGGGGCGTCCAGCCGGCCGGGCCACGTCGCCATCGACCCTGAGGAGGAAGCCGCCCGCGTCGTGCCCGTGATCCGGGCGGTCGGCGCGGCGCTGCCCGACCTGCCGCTCTCCATCGACACCGCCAGCCCGACCGTCGCCGCCGCCGCGCTCGACGCCGGCGCCCACCTGCTCAACGACATCTGGGGCGTGGCGGCCGACCCGGGCATGGTCCGCCTCGCTGCCGAGCGGGCGGTGCCCATCGTGCTCATGCACAACCGGGCGGAGGCCCGCTACGGCAACTTGATTCGGGAGGTGGTGGCGGACCTGGAGCGCGCGCTGGACCGCGCGCTGGACGCCGGCGTGGCCTGGGACAACCTGATCCTGGACCCGGGCTTCGGGTTCGGGAAGACGCCGGACCACAACCTGGCGCTGTTGCGGGACCTGGGCGCGCTGCTGGTCCTGGGCCGGCCGCTGTTGCTCGGGACCTCCCGCAAGTCCACCCTGGGCAAGGTGCTCGACCTGCCCGCGGACCAGCGGCTGGAGGCGACGGTCGCCACCACGGCGCTGGGGATCGCAGCGGGGACGGACATGGTCCGGGTCCATGACGTGCGCGAGAACGTCCGCGCCGCTCGGATCGCAGATGCGATCCTTCGTGGATGGCGGCCCGCCGGGTGGCCGGATGGGATGGGAACGTGAGCGACAGGATCTTCCTCGAGGCGATGGTCTTCCAGGGTACGCACGGCCTGTATCCGGAGGAGCAGGTCAGCCCACAGCCGTTCGAGGTCGACGTGGACCTGGCGCTCAACCTGCAGCCCGCCGGCCTGTCCGACGACCTCGCGCACACGATCGACTACAGCGCCGTCTACGACGCCTGTCGCCAGATCGTGGAGTCCACCCGTTTCAACCTGATCGAGGCGCTGGCGGAGGCCATCGCCCACGAGCTGCTGGTCAACTACGCGGTGGACGAGGTCACCGTCCGGATCCGGAAGCCCGCCGTGCAGCTCTCCGGTCCGTTCCGGAGCGCGG
The DNA here is from genome assembly GCA_947085195.1 of uncultured Chloroflexota bacterium. Classification (GTDB taxonomy): domain Bacteria; phylum Chloroflexota; class Limnocylindria; order Limnocylindrales; family CSP1-4; genus CAIXZV01. Next base: position 11,023 of record CAMTVM010000076.1, on the reverse strand, counting down.
GCGTGGAGATCCGGCGCCGCCGCACGGCCTGACCCACCGGACAGCGCGGCGCAGGGCCTGACCAGGACTGGGGCTACAGGTCGCCCGGACGGGTCCCGAGGGTGACGCTCACCTTCATCGAGGTCCCGGCGCGGAGGATCTCCAGCTCGACCGTGTCGTTGGGGGAGAACTGGACCAGCAGCACGTTGAGCGGGTGCTCGAGGTCGATGCGGATGCCGTTGATGGCCAGGATGATGTCGCCGTCCTGGATGCCGGCCTTCGCGGCCGGGCTGCCGGCGACGACGGCGGCCTCCGTGCCACCGCTGTTCGTGACCAGCGCTCCGTTGTCCACCGTCAGGCCGCGGTTCTCCTTGACCTGGAGGTTGATCGACTCGAACCGGATCCCGATCCAGGGCCGGGACAGCGCCTCGCCGCGCAGCGCCTGTTCCATGATCGGGCGGGCGATGTCGATCGGGATGGCGAAGCCGATGCCGCTCGAGTCGGTCGCGACCGCCGTGTTGACGCCCACCACGGAGCCCGAGGCATCCACCAGCGGACCGCCGGAGTTCCCGGGATTGATCGCCGCATCGGTCTGGATGAGGTTCGAGATCCGGGTCCCGTCATTGACCTGGATGTCGCGGCCCTTGCCGGACACGATCCCGCTGGTCACGGAGAAGGAGTAGGTGCCCAGGGGGCTGCCGATGGCGACGACGAGCTGGCCGATCTTGAGGCCGTCCGACCGGCCGATCGGAGCGGTCGGCAGGCCCGTGGCATCCACCTTGACGATCGCGAGATCGGTCAGGGTGTCGATGCCGTAGACGCGCCCGTCGAACCGGCGCCCGTCCTTGAGCTCCACGACGAGCCTGTCGGCGCCGGACACGACGTGCCGGTTCGTGAGGATCCAGCCCGAGGCGTCGTAGATGAGCCCCGAGCCCACGCCCTCCGTGGGCACGTTCCCGAACGGGTCGGTGGACTGGCCGGCGACGGTGATCTTGACCACGGCCGGCCCGACCTTCGCTGCCGCGTCGATGATGGCGGACGACTCGTCGATGGTGACCGGCTGCTGGCTGCCGACCTGCTGGCCGGTGCCGGTGGTCGCGGCGGCCGCGGGCCGGTCGAGGGCGCCGGTCCGGTCGAGGATCAGGACCGTGCTGCCGGACGCCAGGACGGCAGAGAGCAGCGAGGCCGCGACGACGGTGCCCACACCGGCTCCGCCACGACGGCGCACGGGGGCCGGCGGCGCCGGCACGGCGAAGGCCGGCGGGGGCGTCACCGGGTCCGGGACAGCAGCGGCCGGGCGCCCCCAGGGCGGGGCCTCCGTGCCCGGGGGCGTCCGGGCCCCCGCGGGCGAGGCCCATGCCCAGCGATCGTCCGGCCGGGGGTCCGGCGTGGGCACGAAGCGCTGGACGTCGATGCGCTCGGTGTCGTCGAGAGGATCCGGCTCGCCGGTGGTCTCGCCTGGGTTCGGGGTCGGGTCGTCATTCATGTGACAGGTGGTCTTCCCTGGGGGAGGATGGACGGATCGGTGTCCGGCAGGACGGCGGTCGAGGTCAAGGGTGCCGGAACGGGGTTCAGCGGCGAGGCGTCACTCGGTGAAGAATTGTCCACCTTCCGCTCCGGTTCCGCTCCGGCGGGCTCTGGCGGAAGGGTCTCGAGGGGGTCGCGCGGCAGCGTGACCACGAACCGGGAGCCGTGGCCGACCCGGCTCTCGACCTCGATCGTGCCACGGTGCATGTCCACGATGGACTTGACGATGGCCAGGCCGAGGCCCGATCCGGTGCCCCGGGCCTCGTTCGCCTCGGAGCCGCGGTAGAATCGCTCGAAGATCCGCGGCAGCTCCGCCGGGTGGATGCCGGCGCCGGTGTCGGCCACCTCGATCCGCACCCCGCCATCGGCGTCGGGGCGGGCCGTCACCCGCACCTCGCCCCCGCGGCGGGTGAACTTGAGCGCGTTGCCCACGAGGTTCGTCACCACCTGGCCGATCCGTGGCGGGTCGTGGAGGATCCGCAGCGGGCGCCCGGGGAGCGTCGTCGTGAGCGTGATCCCCTTGCGCTCGGCTGCGGCCAGCTGCTGCTCCACGGCGGACTCGACCGTTCCACGCATGTCGTCCGGGCGAAGATCCATCAGGACCAGGCCCGAGTCCAGCTTTGACAGTTCCAGGAGGTTCTGGGCCAGCCAGTCCAGCCGGTCGAGCTGGACGGCGGAGGAGTCCAGGAACTCGGTGCGGGCCGTCGGGTCCTTGCCCGCCGGGCCCTGGAGGAGCTCGATGAACGTCCGCATGGCGGCGATCGGCGTGCGCAGCTCGTGGCTGACGTCGGCCAGGAAGTCCCGCCCCCGGTCGTGGTCCCGCCGGATGATCGAGACGCTCTCCTCCAGCCGGTCGGCCATGGTGTTGAACTGCGTCGAGAGCGCCCGCAACTCCAGCGTCCCGGACGAGAGCTCGTCGGTGGTCACGCGGGAGGTGAAATCGCCCTCGGCCAGGCGTCGCGACGCCTCCGTGAGGCGGGTGATCGGTGTCGTGAACCGGTGGGCGATGAACGCCGCGACCAGCACGGCGACCAGGAACGCGGCCGAGGCCATGACCAGCAGCAGGCCGGTGATCGCCGCCAGCGTGCTGGCGCGGCTGGTGTACGGGTTGGACAGCGTCACGACCATGCCCCAGTCCTGGACCGCGTTGGCACGGGCCGTACCGGCGCTCGCCGACGGGATCGCAGGATCGCGGATCTGGCCGCGTCCCGGCTCGTAGCCAGGGGGCATGTCGAAGCCCAGATCGGGGTCCGGGTTCGGAGCGAGCGTCCCGTCCGTCTCGAGGTGGACGAGCCCGAACCGGACCCGGACGTCGGCGTGGGCCACGGTCCTCGCGGCGAGTGCCAGGAGCCCATCGCCGATCAGCGCCGACTCCACGGCGGGGTTGAGCTGCAGTTCCCCGTCGACCACCGCGACCACGGCCGCGGTGCCGACCGCATCGATGATGAACCGGTCCAGGATCGCGGCGGTCGCCGTGGCCTGCGCCTGGAGGCTCTGCTCCTCCTGGACCCGGAAGTAGTCGTCGAGACGGTTCACCACCACCGGCGCCACCATGCCCAGCGTCAGGGCGACGACCCCCATGAACGCGATGGTCAGCCGCGTCTGGAACGACCTGGGGACCGTGGGACGGAGCGGCGGCCGGGGGTCCCGGCGCGGGTCCTTGGGGCGGACATCGCCCACGTCAGCGCTCGGCGAACTGGTAGCCCGCGCCCCGGACGGTCAGCACGAAGCGGGGCAGCGAGGGATCGTCCTCGATCTTCTCGCGCAGGTGGCTGACGTGGACGTTGATCGTCTTCTCGTCCTGGTCGAGGGCCTCGTAGTCGCGCAGCAGCTCCAGGAGCTCCCGGCGGCTGAACACCCGGCCCGGCCGGCTGGCCAGGTGGCGGAGGATCTCGAACTCGGTGGCCGTCAGGCCGATACGCCGGTTGCCGCGCTGGACGCGCCGCCGCTCGAGGTCGATGACGAGGTCTCCGTGGCGCATGACGCGCCCGCCCGCGGCGTTCGCCAGGTCCCCGTAGGCGCGGCGGAGCAACGCCCGGATGCGGCTCATCAGCTCCCGGAGCGCGAACGGCTTGGTGACGTAGTCGTCGGCGCCAAGTTCCAGGCCGACCACCTTGTCGAACTCGTCGCCGCGGGCGGTCAGGAACAGCACGGGCGCCTTGGAGCCGACGGCGCGGAGGCGGCGGAGGACCTCGAAACCGTCGATCCCCGGCAGGCGGACGTCCAGGACGATCAGGTCGGGGGCCTGGTTCGTGGCGAAGTCCAGCCCCTCCTCGCCCGAGCGCGCGAGGGTGACGTCGTACCCCTCCTGCTGGAGGGCGTACTGGATCCCTCGCGCGACGGCGAACTCGTCTTCGACGATCAGGATGGTGGCTGCCACGGCGTCGCGATCCTACACCGCGCGAGAGGCCGGGGCGGGCGTGGTGCAGCGGCGGGTGCGCGGCGCGCGCGTGCAGCGCGGCTCCCCGGGCGAGACCCCGGAGGAGAACCCCGGACGGGCCGTCGTGGGCGCTCGTGATAGCCTCAGCCTCGAAACGCACGGGCCGGAGGCCCGCTCGCCCCGGAGGCCCGCTCGCCCCGGGCGCCGCCGGACCGGACGCCCGACCCGGCCGGATGCCGCAGAGCTGGAGGCTCGTAATCCATGGCCGACCGACCCCGCCTTGCGGCAGAACGCCGCACCATCACCGGCAAGGCCGTTGCCCGGCTCCGCAAGGAGGGTCGCCTGCCTGCCGTCGTGTTCGGCCACGGAACCGACAGCGAGCCCGTCACGATCGACGCGCACGCGTTCGACCAGCTGCGCCGCCACACCGGCGCATCCACGCTGATCGACCTCGCCGTGGACGGCGGCAAGGCGCGTCCGGTGCTGCTGCACGGGATCCAGGTCCACCCGCTCACCCGGCGGCCGGTCCACGTGGACCTGTTCGCGGTCCGTATGACCGAGGAACTCACCGTCGAGGTCCGCCTGGTAGCCGACGGCGTCGCGCCCGCCGCCGCCGCCGGCGGCTCGCTCGTGCACCCCGTCTCCATGGTCAAGGCACGGGCCCTGCCCGGCAACCTGCCGGAGACCATCCACTACGACCTCGGCTCGCTCGCCACCTTCGACGACACGATCACGGTCGCCGACCTGGTCGTGCCCGAGGGCGTGACGATCCAGGCCGATCCGGCCGACGTGATCGCCCGCGTCCTGGCACCGCGTGAGGCCGAGGCCGTCGCCGTCGTGGAGGCCCCGGTGTTCGAGCCGGCCGCCGAGCCCGCCGCCGAGGGCTGACCTGCCGGACGCCGGCTTCCCCGGAGCCCTCTATCCCCGGCGCCCGCTCGCATAGACGATCGGCAGCACGAGCCGGAGCCCGTGCGGCGGCAGCGCCCGCAGCCGCCGGAGCAGGTCCGCCTCGAGTTCGGCGCGCGCCGGCGGCTCCATCGTCCGGAACAGGTCCTCGTCGTCGAACCGGGTGAGGAACCCCGCGAACCCTTCCGGGGTGAACGCGTGCTCCAGGTGGGCCGCGCGGGCCGTCACGTCCCGGAAGCCAGCGCGCCGCAGCTGGGCGATACCGGCCGCCGGTGAGACAAGATCCGGCTGGTCGCCGCCGGAATCACGCGGTTCCAGGCCGGCCGCCACCAGCGCGTCGTCGTACGCGGCGTCCGCAGCGAAGGGCTCGCCGCCCTCAAGCCAGCGTGCGTACGCCAGGCGCCCGCCCGGCCGCAGCACGCGCCGCATCTCGCGCAGGGCGCGCGGTACCGACGGCACCAGCTGGAGCACGAACGCGGACACCACCACGTCGAACGTCGCGTCCTCGAACGGCAGCCGGTCCGCGAACGCCTGCGCGAACCGCACGCGCGCCCGAACCGCGGCTGGGCGCTCGGCCAGGTCCGCGCGGGCAATCGCCAGCATCCCGTCCGAGGCATCGATCGCGTCGACCGTCACGTTCGGCCAGCGCTGCGCCGCGGTGACCGCCAGCGCTCCCGTGCCACAGCCGACGTCCAGGACCCGTGCCGGGCCCGCCGCCCTTGCCAGGCCGGCCGCCCGTGCCGGGCCCGCCGCCCTTGCCACGCCCGCCGACGCGGCAACCCCTGCCGCTCCCGCCCCACCGGCAACCTCGTCCGCGACCTCGTCCAGCAGTCGCAGCGTCGCAGCCCGGTGAACGGGCGACCACCACGTGGCGTACCCCTCCGCGATCCGGTCGTAGCGCACCTGCTGATCGGTCATGCCGCACATCCTGCCATGACCGAATCATGTCCTTCGGCATGGCGGGTGTGGCCCGCCTGCCAATGGCCGTCGACGTTCCCTGCGTCGATGCTGCGAGCGGAGACGCGCCGCGATGGGACGCTGGCGCAAGCCGTGGGCGCCGCCTCCCGAAAGGAGCCGAAGCCATGAAGAAGATCCTCCTCGCCTACGACGGCGGCGAGCCCGCGAACCGCGCGCTCGACCAGACGGTCGACCTGGCGAAGCACTTCGGGGCCAGCGTCGGTGTCATCAGCGTGGTCCCGGTGCGTCCGGGGCGGACGCCCATCGATCCGTGGGACGACCGAACCGTCCACGCGGAGGCGCTTCTCGAGGCCCGCAAGCGACTCCGGGAGGCTGGGATCGAGGCCGAGCTGCTGGAGCCGGGTGGCGATCCGGCCAAGACCATCGAGCGGATCGCCGACGAGCGCGGGTACGACACGATCGTGATCGGCAATCGCGGCCTGGGTGCCCTGGCGCGGACGCTCCAGGGCAGCGTATCCGAGCACGTCGCCGCCAACGCCCACGTCACGGTCGTCGTCGCCCGCTGATCGGAGCCCGGCGTCCGACCCGGGCAGCACGAACATCGTGTCCCTCCCGGGGCGGCCGCGTGTGCCGCCCCGGGGAGCAGCCGCCCGGTCCTGGACGCCCGGCGGAGCGGGACCAGCCCTCGTCCGCGGCGCCTGATCCTATGCCTGGCCAACGCGCCACACCCCTCATCGCCCGGGCGTCTCCGGGTCCGGCCGCAAGTTCCGCGGCCCGCACCGGAGACCCCGCATGCCCCGAGCCACCGTCCGCCGGATCGTCCTGCTCGCCCTCGGCGGCGGCATCCTGTTCGACGTCGTCGTTCCCGGCAATGCTCCCGGGGTGAACGGGCCGCTGGTGATCGGCGCGCTGGTCGCAGCGGCCTTTGCGGTGGCCGGACGTGAAGGGCTCCGGCGGATGGACCCGGCGGACGCGTGGCTGGCCCCCGCGGCCGTGGCCTTCGCCGGGATGGCCGCCGTCCGCTCGGATGCCTGGCTCGTGGTCGCGGACCTGTGGCTCGCCGTGCTCCTGGCCCTGGGCGCCATCGGCACACTCGCCGGCGGGCGGATCACCCGCGGGGCCGTGCCCAGAGTCCTGGAGCTCTCCGTGGGGCTGGCGGCGGTGACGATCGGCGGGTCGATCACGGTCCTGCGCGCGCTTGCGACGCGCCGCGGACCTGGCGCGGGGCAGGAGATGGCTCCGGGCGTGGAGGACGGGTCCACCGTCCACGCAACCGTTGCCGGCCCGGGCCGCCTCGCGAGACTCCGACCCATCGTCCCGGTGCTCCGGGGCCTGCTGGTCGCGGTCCCGATCGTGGCCGTGTTCACCGTCCTGTTCGCGTCCGCGGACGCGGTCTTCGCCCGGTTCGCCGGCGACCTCATCTCGTGGAAGGTCGACCTGGACCTGTGGGACGTCGCTGGGCGATCGGTGATCGTGGCGTCGGTCGCGTGGGCATGGGCGGGCCTGTTCGCGTTCGGGGGAGGCTTCCTGCCAACCCTCGTGAGCTCCGAAGCGGCGGCCGGATCCCGGCCGGCTCCCTCAAGCGGTCGCCCGCTCAGGTTCGGCGGCATCGAGGCAACGACGGTGCTCGTCGTGCTCGACCTGCTGTTCGTCGCGTTCGTCGCCCTCCAGGTCGCGTACCTGTTCGGCGGTCTGGACACGCTCGCCACGGCCGGCCTGACCTACGCCGAGTACGCGCGCCGCGGGTTCTTCGAGCTGGTGGCGGTCGCCGTGCTGGTGGGGGCGCTCGTCGTGGCGCTGGATCTCGCGGTGGGACGGCGCTCGCGGGCCCAGCTCGCGGCGTCCCTGGCGCTCCTGGCCCTGACCGCGGTCGTGCTGGTCTCCGCGTTCGTCCGCCTCCGTCTCTACCAGGACGCATACGGCTGGACCGAGCTGCGGTTCGTCGTCGTGGTGGCGATCGGGTGGCTGGCCGCAGCCCTCGCGATCGTGTCCGGCCTGCTGCTGACCCGCCGGACTGCGTGGACGCTCCACGCGCTCGGCATCCTGCTCCTGGTGACGCTCGGCGGGATGAACGTGGTGGGGCCCCAGGCGTTCGTGGCGGAGCGGAACCTGGAGCGGGCGATCGATCCGTCCCTGGTCCCGCCCGATGGCCGGACCGGGCTGGACGTCCCGTACCTCTACACGCTCGGTGACGAGGCGGTCCCGGCCGTCGTCGCGGTATTCGACCAGCTGCCGGAGGCGGACAGCGCGCGCCTCGCCCCCTTCCTGTCGTGGCGCGCCTCCGAACTGCGGACCTCGCCGGAGCTGCTCGGCTGGCCGGCCTGGAACCTGTCGCGCGAGCGCGCCCGCGCCGCTCTCGCGGATTGGGAGGCCCGGAGGACCGACGCGCTCGTGCGCTGAACCGGCCCGCCCGGGCTCCCCGGCCTCCCTTCGACAAAGCCTCAGGCGTCCGCGTCAGGCGCCGCCGTCACCGCCCCAGCCGGGGATCGGGTCGCGCGGCCGGGGCTTGGGTGCAAGACGCCGGTACGCGAGCCGGATGACCAGCACCAGGACCAGGAGCACCAGCAGCATCGGCAGCCACACGATGGCGAACCAGATCCCGGCGCTGACGATCGCCTGGCCCGCCCCGATCAGCGTGGCCAGGGCCCCGTCCACGTCCTGGGCCGGGTCCCAGCCTTTCGCCGTCTCCTGGACGGCCACGATCTCGGTGCCGTACGTCGTGACGAGCGTGCCGTACGCCACCTGGTCCTCCAGCTGCGCGCGCTGCGCATCGAGCTGTTCGATCTGGCCGCGGACCTCCGTGATCTGGGCCTCGACCTGGAGGAGGTCGCTGATCTTCCCCGTGCCCTTCGCGATCTCGACCAGGGTGCCCTCGCTCGCGCGCAGGTTCCGGAGCCGGGCCTCGAGATCGACGATCTGGTTGCCGACCTCGGTGGCCTGCGTCTTCTCGAAGGCGACCTTGGTCGCAAGGCCGCGCAGGTCCGCGATGACCGCCTCCCAGCGGGTGGCCGGGATGCGGTAGGTGATGGTGGCCACGGCGCGATCGTCGGCGTTGGATTCCTCCGACGCGCCGATGTAGCCGCCGACCGCTGCGACGGCCGCGCGACCCTTGGCGAGCGCCTGCTGGAGGTCTGCGACGACCAGTTGCAGCGAACCGGTGTAGACGATCCTGAGGTCGTCGCGCGGGGCGCCCGGCGGGTTGCCCTTGTCGTCAACACCGCCCTGGCCCTCGCCATCCTGTGGGAGCGCGGGCGCTGCACTGGCGGCCGCCCTGTCGCCGTTCTCGTCGACGCCGCTTTCGCCGTTCCCCTGCGGGGCCGAGGCGCTGCCGGCGCAGGCCGCGAGCAGGAGTGTGGCCACGAGACCGAGGACGAGCAACGGGCGGAGCCGGTGGCCCAGCCGCTCGGGGATCCCCATGTGATGTCACCTCCGGGTGGCACGGGATGCGTGCCGGGTAGCCGCATGTCAGGGCGGCGATGGGGGGACGCGGTCCGCGGCCGGCGGGTTCCGCCGCCTCCGGACAACACTACGCCCGATTCCACCGCAGCGGGCCGACTGACCGCCTGCACGGGCCGGTGGGTGCGACGACGCGCCGGACCTGCGCCAACGCCCGTCGTATGGGCGTTATCCCGGCGAGCGGAGGCGGACCTGGGCAAACATCCGTGCCGCGGGTCTATGCGCATGACCGTCGCCACACACCGGCGCGAAGACCCGTCCGGATCCGGAGTACGCCTGGATCGGCGCCGTGTCGTTCCGGGTCCTCCCGCAGTGCCGCGTGCGAGCCCGCGGCTCGCGGCCCGCGGTATCGTGCGCGCCATGACGCTCCCGTTCGCGCCCCCGCTGGAGCCCATGCTCGCCAAGGCATCGTCCGGCCTCCCGGAGGGAGACGGCTGGCTGTTGGAGCCCAAGTGGGACGGGTTTCGCGCCATCGTCTTCCGGGACGGGGACGCGGTGTACACCCAAAGCCGGGACCTGAAGCCCCTGGACCGCTATTTCCCGGAGCTTCGGGCGCCATTCCTCGCCCAGCTGCCGGAGCGGTGCGTCCTGGACGGCGAGGTGGTGATCGCCCGCGACGGCGCCCTGGACTTCGAGGCGCTCCTGTTGCGGATCCACCCGGCCGCCTCGCGGGTGCGGATGCTGGCGGCCGAGTCGCCGGCCTCGTTCGTCGCATGGGACCTGCTTGCGCTGGGCGACGAGGATCTCCGCGGGGTGCCCCAGGGCGAGCGGCGGGCGCGCCTGGAAGCGGTGCTGGGGTCGGCCGTCCCTCCCGTGGATCTCACGCCGGCGACCATCGACCGCGCGATCGCGGCAGACTGGTTCGACCGCTTCGAGGGTGCAGGCCTGGACGGCGTCGTCGCCAAGCGACTTGACGGGACGTACCAGCCCGGCAAGCGGGCGATGCTCAAGATCAAGCACGAGCGCACGGCCGACTGCGTGGTGGCCGGGTTCCGCTGGCACAAGAACGGGCGGGGCACCCACATCGGCTCGCTGCTGCTGGGGCTGTTCGACGACGCGAGGACCCTCCACCACGCCGGGGTCACGGCGTCATTCACGTGGGAGCGGCGCGCCGTGCTGGCGGCCGAGCTGGCGCCGCTGCGCGATGGCGCGCTGGACACGCACCCGTGGGCGGAATGGGCCGAGTGGGCCGCGTTCGAGGCGGCCGCCGAAGGCCCCGGACAGCGGATGCCCGGCGCCGGGTCCCGCAGGAACCGCGGCAAGGACCTCTCGTGGGAGCCGTTGCGCACGGAGCGGGTCGCCGAAGTGGCCTACGATCACCTCCAGGGCGACCGCTTCCGCCACTCGACCACGTTCCGCCGCTGGCGGCCGGACAAGGCCCCGGCGGACTGCCGCTACGACCAGCTCGAAACCAGCGTCCCGTTCGAGCTGGAGTGGATCTTCGGGTAGCGGTCAGGCTCGGGGACGCGGTATTCCTTGCGGGCATTGATCCCAGCGTCTGGTTGTCGAGTCCATGCCGCTGGCCGACAACGAACGGTCCCTCGAAGAAGACGACGTCTCCCTGCCCGGCCTCGCCCGATAGGAGGGCCCTCGCGACCTGAGCGGTACCACGCATGTCCGACGGTACGCCTGCAAGCGTCTGGCCGGCGGTCAGCATGTCGAAGCTGAGCTGCGCCCAGACCCCACTCGAAGGCGTCCGGAACTTGCCCGTCATGGCCCAGCGAGGGGCTTCCCAAGGCCGCGGCGAGGTGGCGGCATTCGTTGCACAGAACGGGAAGACGGAGCCGGTGATCGACCCCGCCTGACCGTTCACGAGGAGCATGTTGTCGACACAACTGCTCCAGGGGCTCCACACGT
>CAMTVM010000075.1:0-6896 GCA_947085195.1 uncultured Chloroflexota bacterium | reverse complement strand
GGAGCAACAGGTCGTGGTGCCGGGAAGGTCCCCGCTTCAGTCTGACAATCGGGCTCTCTCGCACCAAGGAAAGCCGAGCTTGGCCGGGCTCAGCCTATTCTCATCCGTCGTGGCGGCCGAAGGCCATGGGGGTCTGACAGGTGGTCGCGAGCCGGGCCGAACGCCGGAAGTGCGGTGACGAGTAGTCGCCCTTTGACCAGGTGGCGGAAATCGCCTGCTGGCGTGCCGGAGGTCAGACCTCCTTGAACTCCCCTTCGACCGTCTCGTCGCCTGCGTCGGCGTCCGTCGCGCCCGACCCGCCTTTCGGTGCGTCGGCGTCCTCGCCGGCCCCCTCGTCGCCTGCGGCCGAAGCGGCCTGGTACGCGGCCGTCGACACCCGCGACAACGTCTCGATCACGGTGTTCATCCCGGCCCGGATCAGCTCCGTGTCGGAACCCTTGAGCGCCTCGCGCAGCCCGGACACCTGCGTCTCCACGGCAGTCCGGTCTTCGGACGACACCTTGTCGCCCAGGTCCTTGATCGTGCGTTCCGCCTGGTAGGTCAGCTGCTCCGCCTGGTTGCGGAGCTCGACCTCCTCGCGCCGCTTCCTGTCCTCGTCGGCGTGGCTCTCGGCCTCGCGGACCATCTTGTCCACGTCGTCCTTGGACAGCATCGAGCTGGCCGTGATCCGGACCTGCTGCTCCTTGCTGGTCGCCCGGTCCTTCGCCTTCACGTCCAGGATCCCGTTCGCGTCGATGTCGAACGTGACCTCGACCTGCGGGATGCCACGGGGCGCCGGCGGGATCCCGTCCAGGATGAACCGGCCCAGCGTCTTGTTGTCGTTCGCGAAATCGCGCTCGCCCTGGAGGACGTGGATCTCGACCTGGTTCTGGTTGTCCGATGCGGTCGAGAACACCTGCGACTTCGAGGTCGGGATGGTCGTGTTGCGGTCGATGAGCCGGGTCATGACCCCGCCCAGCGTCTCGATGCCCAGCGACAGCGGCGTCACGTCGAGGAGGAGGACGTCCTTCACGTCGCCGCCGAGCACGCCGGCCTGGATCGCCGCACCGATCGCCACCACCTCGTCGGGGTTGACGCCCTTGTGGGGCTCCTTGCCGAACACGGCCTTCACGATCTCGTGGACCGCCGGCATGCGGGTCATGCCGCCGACCAGGATGACCTCGTTGATGTCGGCCGGCTTGAGCCCGGCATCCTTGAGCGCGGCCAGGACCGGACCCTTCGTCTTCTCGATCAGGTCGCGCACCAGGTCCTCGAGCTTCGCCCGCGACAGGTTCATCACCAGGTGCTTCGGCCCCGAGGCGTCCGCGGTGACGTAGGGCAGGTTGATCTCGGTCGTGGTCGTGGAGGAGAGCTCGATCTTCGCCTTCTCCGCGGCCTCCTTGAGGCGCTGGAGCGCCTGCTGGTCCTTCGACAGGTCGATGCCCTGGTCCTTCTTGAACTCGGCCAGCAGCCAGTCGATAACCCGCTGGTCGAAGTCGTCGCCGCCCAGGTGCGTGTCGCCGTTCGTGGCCTTGACCTCGAACACGCCCTCGCCCAACTCCAGGATGGAGATGTCGAAGGTTCCGCCGCCCAGGTCGTACACGGCGATCTTCTCGTCGTGCTTCTTGTCCAGGCCGTAGGCGAGTGCCGAGGCCGTGGGCTCGTTGATGATCCGCTTGACCTCGAGGCCCGCGATCCGCCCGGCGTCCTTGGTCGCCTGGCGCTGCGTGTCGTCGAAATAGGCGGGGACGGTGATGACCGCCTCGGTGACCTTCTCGCCCAGATACGCCTCGGCGTCCGCCTTCAGCTTCTGGAGGACCATCGCGCTGATCTCGGGCGGCGTGTAGTGGCCGCCGCCGGCGACGACGCGGATCCCGTCCGACTTGGGGTCCTTCTCGATGGTGTACGGGACGAGCGTCTTGGAGCGCTGGACCTCGGGGTCGTCCCAGCGGCGGCCCATGAAGCGCTTGATCGAGTAGACGGTGTTGGTCGGGTTGGTGACGGCCTGACGCTTCGCCAGCTGGCCGACCACGCGCTCACCGGCCTTGGAGAAGCCGACGACCGACGGCACGGTGCGATTGCCTTCGGACGACGGGATGACGGTGGGCTCGCCGCCCTCCATCACCGCGACGACGCTGTTGGTCGTCCCGAGGTCGATGCCGATGATCTTGCCCATCTGGGGTGTGTCTCCTGGTGTCGGGGTCGAGGGTGGGTGTCGTTGGGGCTGAGTGTCGCTGAGGGTGCGGGTCAGTTCACGAGACCGGGCCCGGGGCCGGCGTCCGGATCGGGTGCGGCGGCCACGGCGACGAGCGCCGGACGGATGAGGCGGTCACGGAGGCGGTAGCCACGCCGGATCTCCTCCACGATCTCGCCCTCAGGACGTCCGGTGCCGGGAACGCTGACGACGGCCTCGTGCTCGCGGGGGTCGAAGGGCGTGCCGGGTGCGGCCTCGACCGCGCCGACGCCCTCGCTCTCGAGCAGCAGGCGCAGCTTGCGATCGATGGCGGCGATGCCCTCCACCCACGCGTTGTCGGCGAGGTCCTCGGGCCGGGTCTCGATCGCACGGTCGAAGTCGTCGGCCAGGACGATGACCTTGGCGATCAGGTCCACGCCCGCGAGGCCGCGCTCCTGCTGGCGCTCGTCCGCGGTCCGGCGGCGGAAGTTCGTGAACTCCGCTCGCTCGCGCTGCAGGGACGCCAGGTACTCGTCGGCCTTCGTGACGGCCTCATCTCGCTCGGCGCTGACCGCCTCCAGCTGGGCCGTGAGGGCAGCCGGTGAGATGTCGATCTCGTCGATGCGTTCCTGTGCGCGTGTCTTCCTGTTCATGGATCTCCGGAAAGGGGCTGGGGGCCTGGGTCAGGCGTAGAGGTGGTCGATCAGCTCGTTCATGAGACCGGACACGAAGCGAACGGTGCCGATCGCCTGCGGGTAGGCCATCCGCGTCGGCCCGAGCACGCCCACCACCCCAACGGCGCGGCCGGGACGCCCGTACGGGGCGAGGACGAGGGAGACGTCCGCCATCTCCTCGGCCGTGTTCTCGTGGCCGATGAACACGCACACGCGACCGGACACGGCGACGCCGCTGATCAGCTGCGCCAGGTAGACGCGGTTCTCCAGGGCGGCGAACACGCGACGGAGCTTCTCGCTCTGCGCGAACTCGGGCGCGGCCATGACGTTGAGCAGGCCGTCGCTGAACAGCTCCTCGATGGCGGCGCCGTCGAACGCCTGGAGCGCCCGGACCACGCGCTCACCGACGCGGCGGGGCAGCTCAAGCGAAGGGTCGACCGGATCCAGCGCCGCGAGCACCCGCTCCGCCTCCGTCGCGGTGAGGCCGTCGAGCAGGTCGTTGAGGCGGTTCGCCACAGCCGTCAGATCGGCCTGGTCCGTGACGTGGTCCAGCGTGACAAGGACCTGCTTCAGGGCGCCCTCGCGAAGGACGAGGATCAGGCTGGCGAGCCGGTCGCTGATCGAGACCAGGTCGAGGCGGCGCAGGTGCGCGGAGGTCGGCTTGGCGGGGGTGGCGAGGCCGGCGGCGCGCGTCACCGAGGCGAGGGTCGTTGCGGCGAGGCGGAACCAGTGCTCGTTCGCATACTCGACCTGGCCGAACTGGTGGCGGATCATCAGCTGCTCGACGGGCGGCAGGGGCACGCTGTCCACGATCGCTTCCACGTAGTAGCGGTAGCCCTGCTCGGTGGGGATGCGCCCCGCCGACGTGTGCGGGTGCGTCAGGAGACCGCCCTCCTCGAGCTCCGCGAGGATCGCGCGAACGGTGGCGCTGGACACGCCGAGGCGGTAGCGCTCCACGAGGGCATGACTGCCGACGGGCGCCGCGGTGGTGACGTATTCCTCGATGACGGCCCGGAGGATCGCCTGCGATCGGAGGTCCAGGGGGCCGCTGGAGCGACGCACGCGACGCGCCATCTAGCCTCTCCTGCAATGGTTGGCACTCACACCATGAGAGTGCTAACTGCGGTCCCGAGAGTCTAGCGCCCGTCGCAGGGGGGTGTCAACGTCACCCGAGGGGGCATGTCGGCAGGGGGGACGTCTGGGTGGTTGCGGGGTACCTCTAGGGGGCTAGAGTGACGTTCCGCTCGACATCGCGTAGGCTCCACGCCCATCCTTCGGGTGGGTGGCCGGCGTCCGAAGAGGACAGGCAACACCGACACATGGCTTCGCCCACTCGCCCCAAACCATCGCGCTCGCGCCGCCAGCCGGCCGTGTTCGTGGCACTCGTCGCCGTCGCCATCGCGGTGTTCGCGGGCGCAACGCTCTTCGTCGTCCGCGCCCAGGTCGATGCCGTCTTCGCCGCAGCAGACAAGAAGCTCCAGGCGATCGGCGGGCTGCGGCTGGCGGAGCTGGAAGCGTGGCGGATCGAGCGCCTCGACGACGGACGGGCAGCCTCAGGATCGCCGTTCATCAGCGCGGCCATCGAGGACTGGCGGACCGGCGGGGGCACCGGGGCCCTGTCCGGGGAGATCGAGGACCAGCTCCGCCTGACCCTCGAGGCGGGCCCGTACGAGAACGTCCTGCTCGTCGCCCTCGACGGACGACTGCTCGCCGCCGCGCGCCCGGATCACGCGATCGTCGGACCCGAAACGCGCGCCCTCGTCGAGCGCGTCACGGCACCCGGCGCATCTTCCGCGCTCAATGACGTCGACTGCCTTGACGAGGGCGGGCACGTGCACGTCGACGTCGCCGCCGCGATCCGCGACCGTGCCGGCGATCCCGTCGCCGCCCTGATCCTGCGCTCCGATCCAGCGATGTCGCTCGATACGCGACTGCTCGCCTGGCCGACCGAGAGCCCGTCCGGCGAGACGTTGCTGGTTCGCCGCGACGGTGATCGCGTGGTCTTCCTCTCGATTCCGCGCCTGGCAGGCGATCGCCGGCCGGTCGGGATCGACCTTGCCCAGGTGGACGTCCCGGCCGTGCAGGCGGTGCTGGGCCGGACCGGTCGCTTCGAAGGCCGGGACTACCGTGGCGTGGCGGTGCTGGCCGACCTGCGCCCGGTGCCCGGGACCGCGTGGTACCTGGTCAACAAGATGGACCTTGCCGAGGTCGCCGGAGAGGCCTGGTGGAGCGGAGGACTGGTCCTGCTCCTGGCGGTCCTCACCGCCGTCCTCGCCGGGAGCCTCGCGGCACTGCTGTACGTCAGCGGCAGGCGCAACATCCTGGGCCGACTCCACGACGCCCAGCAGGAGCGGACCGCGGTCGTACGGCACTTCGACCGCCTGTTTGCGCTCGCCCGCGACGTGTTCCTGTTGCTCGACCCCTCTGGCCGGATCGTCGAGGCGAACGTCGCGGCCGAGGCCCTGTACGGCTACCGCCGTGACGAGTTGCTGGGGATGACCGTGTCCGAGCTGCGCGCCCCCGAATCGAGGGCGACGCTCGAGCGCGACTGGGCCGCCGCGGCAAGCGCCGCTGGCGTCCAGTTCCAGACCACCCACATGCGGCGTGACGGGACCCCGGTCCAGGTGGAGGTCAGCTCGAGCGTGCTCGAGATCGACGGCCAGCCATATCGGCAGAGCATCATCCGCGACATCACCGAGCGGAAGGCCGCCGAGTCCGCGCTCAACGAGCAGCTGGACGAGCTGCGCCGCTGGAACGCCCTGGCCCTCGGCCGCGAGGGACGCGTCCTCGCCCTCAAGGCCGAGGTCAACGAGCTGCTCGGCGCCCTCGGCCGACCGCCGCGCTACGAGGAGAGCCCGTCGGATCCGGGCGGGCTGGACCGTGACTGACGTCGCCTTCCTGCCGCTCCTCCAGAACGCCGCGCTGCTGATCGGCATGGCCGTCGTCTACGACGTCGCCACCACGCGCTGGGCGATCCGCCAGGACCGGATCCGGCAAGTCGTCGTCGGCTTCCTCCTGGGGACGATCGGGATCGCGATCATGCTCACGCCCTGGGTGCTCACCCCCGGGATCATCTTCGACACGCGCTCGGTGCTCCTGGCCGTGACCGGACTCGTCTTCGGGCCGGTGCCCACGCTGGTGGCGATGGCGATGACGGCCGCGCTGCGCCTGTCGCAGGGCGGCGCCGCGGCGGGCGTCGGCGTGGCGGTGATCATCAGTTCCGGGCTGATCGGGCTCGGCTGGCGCCGCCTGCGCCAGGGCCGGCTCGAGACGATCCCCGTGCGGGAGCTCTACCTGCTCGGGCTGGTGGTCCACCTGGTGATGCTGGCGCTGATGCTGACCCTGCCCGCGGACACGGCCATGCGCGTGCTTGGCGCCATCGGCCTGCCGGTGATCCTGATCTACCCGGTCGCCACGGCGGCCCTCGGGGTGCTCATGATCAACCGCCTCCGGCGGGAGCGCACGGCCCACGACCTGCGGGTGAACGAGGAACGCCTGCGCATGGCCCTGGCGGCCGCCGACCAGGGTCTCTACGACATCGACCTGCGGACGGGCGAGGTGACGGTCAACGACGAGTACGCCCTGATGCTCGGCTACGACCCGCACGACTTCCACGAGACACACGCGCTGTGGGTCGAGCGGCTGCATCCCGACGACCGTGAGGCGGCGGAGGGGGCCTACCTGGACTACCTCGCCGGCCGCCGACCGGACTTCCGTATCGAGTTCCGCCATTGCACCAGGGACGGCGGCTGGAAGTGGATCCTGTCCCTCGGCGAGGTGGTGGAGCGGGATGCGCTCGGGGCCCCGCTCCGGATGCTCGGGACGCACACCGACATCACCACGCGCCGCGTCGCGGAGCAGCAGGCGCGCGACGCCCAGGCGCTGACGGGACGCCTGCTCGAGGAGGCATCGGTCTCACGCCTGACGCTCCTCAGCATGGTCGAGGATCTCCGGGCCTCGGACACGGCCCTGCGCGACCTTGCGGATGCCCTGGAGGTCCGGGTCCACGAGCGCACGGCCGACCTGGAGGAGGCGAACCGCGAGCTCGAGGCGTTCGCCTATTCCGTGTC
>CAMTVM010000074.1:0-25732 GCA_947085195.1 uncultured Chloroflexota bacterium | reverse complement strand
GCGGAGGTCCCGGCGGCCACGTTGAAGTAGTCCGGTCCCCCCTCCCGGTCGAGCAGCTCCACCGCGGCCAGCGACTCGTCCTCCGTGAGGCCCTCCGGCGACCGCTCGCCGATGGAGATCCGCAGCCCGACGACCGCGCCCGGGTCCATCGCCGCCCGGACCCGGGCGATCGTCTCGCGCAGGAACCGGACCCGGTTCTCCAGCGAGCCCCCGTACTCGTCCGTGCGGAGGTTGACCCGCGGGTTGAGGAACTGCTGGGGCAGATAGCCGAAAGCGGCCAGGATCTCCACCCCGTCGAGCCCCGCCGTGCGCAGCCGCCGAGCGGCGTCCTCGAAACCCGCCTGGATCACCCGGATCTCCGCGACCGACATCGCCCGCGGCATCACGTGGAAGCGCTCGTTGGGGACCGCGGACGGCCCCAGCGGCACGGGCAGCGTGCCGTCGTCGGAGTCCATGATCTCGCGGCCGCCGTGGAAGACCTGGCCGATGACGGCGGCGCCCTCCGCGTGGACGGCCTGCGCGAGACGCCGGTAGCCGGGGATGCAGGTGTCATCCATGGCGCTCAGAGCGTGCGCCGTGTACTCGGCGCTCTCGTGGACCGACGCCACCTGCACGATGATCAGCCCGACGCCGCCGGCCGCCCGCGCCCGGTGGTAGGCGATCAGGCGGTCCCCGATGAGCCCGTCCTCGGCCATGACCGTATCGTGGCCCGTCGAGACGATCCGGTTGCGGATCTCCAGCGAGCCCAGGCGGAGCGGGGAGAACAGCCGTGGGAACGGGGTGGGGGCGGGGCGCCCGGAGGGTTCGGCCTGCTCGTTCATGTCGCGGATCGTAGCCGCGGCAGATCCCGCGCCGTCGCTCGCGCCCGCACCGCGCAACCCGCGACCGGTGCCGGATACTGGTCGCTCCAGCGCGCGGGTCACGCGACGACCGTCACCAGGGGACCACGAATGAGCGACACGGCCGACGTCATCGTCATCGGCGCGGGCGTCCAGGGCACCAGCCTCGCGTTCCACCTGGCATCGCGCGGCGCGAGCGTCACCGTCCTCGAGCGGTCCACCGTCGCCGCCGGCGCCACCGGGCGGTCCAGCGGCCTCGTCCGCATCCACTACGACCTCCTCGCCGAGACGCAGCTGGCCTGGATCTCCTTCCCGTACTTCCGGGACTGGGCAGAGCGGGTCGGCGGCGACTGCGGGTTCACGAAGACGGGCTTCCTGTGGATCGAGCCGGCCTCCGGCGAGGACCGGCTGCGGGCGAACGTGGCGGCCCACCGGGCGCTGGGGATCGAGACGTCCGTCGTGGACGCGGCCGGATTGCGGCGGATCGCCCCGGGGCTGGCGGTGGAGGACGACGAGGTGGCCGCCTACGAGCCGGGCTCCGGGTACGCGGACCCGTCGGGCACGGCGGCGGGCTTCATGCGCGCTGCCCGGGACCGGGGCGCCAGGCTGGTCCAGGGAGCGGAGGTCACGGCGATCACCCTGGGCGGCGGGCGCGTCACGGGCGTGGTGACAACCCGCGGGTCCTTCGCCGCGCCGGTGGTGGTGAACGCGGCGGGCGGCTGGGCAGGCCGGGTGGCCGAGCTCGCCGGGCTGGACATCCCGGTCACGGTCTGGCGCCACGACACCGGCTACCTCGGGGTGCCCCCGGACGTCGCGCGGCCGATCCCCGTGGTCATCGACAGCGCCCACCGGATGTACTTCCGGCCGGAGGGCGCGGAGCTGGTCCTCATCGGCCTGGAGGACCACAGCGGCATGGGCGGCTCCCCGGACCGTGACACGTCCGAGGCCGACCCCGACTTCCCCGAGCGAGCCACGGAGCGGATCATCCGCCGTCTTCCCGGCCTCATCGAAGGCACCTTCCGGACCTCGCACAGCGGCCAGGACGGGCTGACGCCGGACCAGCGCCCGATCCTCGGTCCGGCCGGCCCCGAGGGGTTCTACCTGGACTGCGGGCACAGCGGCACCGGGTTCAAGACGGCGCCCGCGGTGGGCCTGGCGATGAGCGAGCTGATCCTCGACGGCGCGGCCTCGTCCGTGGACATCGCGCCGTTCGCGTTCGAGCGCTTCGCCGCCCGACGCCTGCTGGTGGGCGAGCACGGGGGTGAGCCGACCTGGCGATAGGGGGTCTGCACGGGCACCGGTATACTGCTCCGGCTCGCACGCCCTTCCTCGCGCGCGCCCCGACCGACGCACCGAACCGCGGCTCCAGCCGCCCCGCCTGCGCCCAGACAGCGCCGGCTCGTACGCAGCAAGGATCTGCTTCGCCCCATGCTCGACCGTCTCCTCGGCCTCTTCTCCCGGGACATCGGGATCGACCTCGGCACCGCGAACACGCTCGTCCACGTGCGGGACCGCGGGATCGTGATCTCGGAGCCGTCCGTGGTGGCGATCGACGCCCGGACCAAGCGGGTGCTGGCGATCGGCGCGGAGGCGAAGCGGATGGTCGGCCGCACGCCCGCCTCGATCATCGCCGTGCGTCCCCTGCGGGACGGGGTCATCAGCGACTTCGACGTCACCGAGCAGATGATCAAGTACTTCGTGAACAAGGTGCACGACCGCGTGGGGCTGATCCCTCGCCCGCGGATGCTGCTCGGCATCCCGTCGGGCGTGACCGAGGTGGAGAAGCGCGCGGTCCGGGACGCCGCCCTCAACGCCGGCGCCCGCTGGGCCCGGCTGATCGAGGAGCCGATGGCGGCGGCGATCGGGGCCGGCCTGCCGGTGTCGGAGCCGTCCGGCTCGCTGATCGTGGACATCGGCGGCGGGACCACCGAGGTCGCGGTCATCTCGCTCGGCGGCATCGTCGTGAGCCGCTCGATCCGGATCGGCGGCGACGAGATGGACCAGGACATCGTCGCCTACGCCCGGCGCGAGTACAACCTGCTCCTGGGCGAGCGCACCGCCGAGGACATCAAGATCGCCATCGGGTCCGCCTACCCCGGCGACTGGGACGCCCAGCGCGTCACGCTCCGCGGCCGGGACCTGCTCACGGGCCTGCCGCGCTCGGTCGAGGTGGGCGCGGACCAGATCCGTGACGCCATCGAGGTGTCCGTCGCGCAGATCGTGGACACCATCAAGGACACGATCGAGGAGACGCCGCCGGAGCTCGTGGCCGACATCATGGACCAGGGCATCGTGCTCGCCGGTGGCGGCGCGCTGCTGGCCGGACTGGATCGCCGGGTCGCCGAGGCCACCCAGATGCCCGTCCACATCGCCGACGATCCGCTCACCTGCGTGGCCCGCGGCACGGGCGTGGTCCTGCAGGAGCTCACCAGCCCGACGATGGAGCGAGTCCTCGTCGCCGAGACCTACAGCCGCCCCCCGCGCTGACCTCCGGTCCCGGACCCGCCGCCCGCTGGCGGTGCGCCAGGACCGCCGGTCTCCGGAGCCAGTGCCATGACCACGCTCCTCGCCAATCGCCAGGCCCGCCGCCGGGGGATCGCGTTCACGATCCTCATGGCGATCACGCTCCTGATGATGGCCTTCTCGGGGAACCCGTTCGTCCAGGAGATGCAGCGGGGTCTCTCGTTCGCGCTGCGGCCGTTCCAGGGCGCCCTGGCGATCGCGGCCGAGGGCATCTCCAGCGTGGCATCGGCGGTCACCGAGATCGACGCGCTCCGCATCGACAACGCCGCCCTCCACGCCGAGAACGAGCGCCTGGCCAACGAGAACGCGCGCCTCCGCGCGACCAAGCTGGAGAACGATCAGCTGACCGCGCTGCTCCAGCTGCAAAGCGGCTTCGAGCACGAGACCGTGGCCGTGCGGGTCATCGGGCGGGAGATGCTCGAGACGCGCCGGCTGATCACGCTGGACAAGGGCACCGACGACGG
The DNA here is from genome assembly GCA_947085195.1 of uncultured Chloroflexota bacterium. Lineage (GTDB taxonomy): Bacteria > Chloroflexota > Limnocylindria > Limnocylindrales > CSP1-4 > CAIXZV01. Next base: position 21,906 of record CAMTVM010000074.1, on the reverse strand, counting down.
AATCGAGCAGGGGGACGTGGTCATCCTCCAGGGCGGCGCGCTGGCGGGACGGGTGACGGACATCGGGCCGACCTTCGCCAGGGTGACCCTCATCAGCGACAGCGCCTCCACCGTGGTGGGACAGCTGCTGGGTTCGGGGGCCACGGGTGAGATCGTGGGCCAGGCGGGCGGCGTCCTGGTCATGAGGAACATCGATTCTGCGGTGCAGATCGGCCTGGACGAGGAGGTCTTCACCGCCGGGATCGAGCTGGCGGGCGGGATCCGGTCGCCCTTCCCCAAGGGCCTCGTCGTGGGGACGGTGGTGGACGTGCAGCGCGACGCGAACGCCGTCGTCCAGACCGCGTACCTGGCACCGGCCGCGAACCTCGACTCGTTCGAGCTGGCGCTGGTGATCGTCGACTACGAGGGCGGGCTGCCCCCGGTTGACGAGCAGCCGGTGCCCTGCGGCGAGGGTGGCACGCTGCCGGAGGGGGAGGTGCCCTGCTACACGCCCACCCCGCGCCCGGCGCCCACGCCGAAGCCGACCGTCAGACCGTAAGGGTTCCCGGGCGGCGCGGTCTCTCGCGCACGGTCGGCACGTCGGGCGAGCCATGCTGGCTGACGCGCCCCGGCGCCCGCAGCGCGACCCTTTACACGCCGGGTGACACGGCCGACCATGCCGTCGTGGACCCCGTGGTCGCCTTCGTCGTTCTCTACCGGATCGCCGGCTCGCTGTTCGTCCTGCGCTGGCCGTTCTGGGGCGCCCTCGCCGCGGTCGTCTGCGACCTGTTCGACCTGCTCCTGTTCAACCTGTTCGTCGTCCATGCGGGCTGGCCCGGCTTCGCGGGCTACCAGGCCTTCGACAAGTGGGTGGACCAGGTCTACCTCGCGGCGTTCCTGCTCGTGGCACTGCGGGGCTTCGCCCCACTGGCGCGGCGGATCGCGGTCGGCCTCTACCTGTTGCGGCTCGCGGGCTTCGTCGCCTTCGAGCTGGGCGCCGTCCCGCGCGAGGCGCTGATCCTCTTCCCCAACCTGTTCGAGTTCTGGTTCGTCGCCGTCGCCTTCACCATGCGGTTCCGGCCGGCGTTTGCGTGGACGCCAGTCCGGGCCGCCGCTGTCCTCGTCGCGCTGCTCCCGGGCAAGCTGGTCCAGGAATGGGCGCTCCACGTCGGCCGGCTGTTCGACGAGTTGACGTTCCTCGGCGTCCTGGGGTCGATCTGGGACGCGATCACGACGCCGTTCCGGGGTCGATGAGGCCGGCGGATCCTGCCTGCCGGGTACGGCGACAGACAGGGCGCGCCGCTCGTGCCACGCACCACACCTGCGCCTCTCCGCCCACCCCGCCTGCTACCCTCACGCCGATGAAGGGCCTCGTTCTGGCGGGCGGTACGGCCACGCGCCTGTTCCCGCTGACCATCGTCACCAACAAGCACCTGCTGCCGATCTACGACCGGCCGATGATCTACTACCCGCTGGACACCCTGGCGGGCATGGGGATCCGCGAGACGATGGTCGTCGTGGGCGGCAAGAGCGTCGGCGACATCGTGGAGCTGCTGGGTGACGGGCGCCACTTCGGCCTGGACCTGACGTACCGCTACCAGCGCGGCGCGCTGGGGATCGCCCACGCCATCGGTCTCGCCCGGGACTTCATCGGCGGCGACTCGTTCTGCGTGGTCCTGGGCGACAACATCCTCCGCGGCCCGGCCCTGGCCCAGACCGCCCAGGCCTTCGACACGGGCCCCTGGGGCGCCGGCACCCTGCTCTACCGCGTCCCGGATCCGGCGCGGTTCGGCGTGGCGGAGCTGGACGCCGACGGCCATGTGATCGGCTTCGAGGAGAAGCCCGAGCACCCCAAGAGCGACCTCATCCCGATCGGCGTCTACTTCCTGCGCCCGGGCGTCTTCGACGTGATCGAGACGCTGGCCCCCTCCGGCCGCGGCGAGTTCGAGATCACGGACGTCCTGAACCACTACATCCCGGGCGGCGGCCTGTTCGCCCCGGTGTACGAGGGCGACTGGGCGGACGCCGGCACGGTGCCCTCGCTCCTGCGCGCGGCCGAACTGGCGGAGGCCGACGACCAGGCGGGCATGCTGGCACCGCCGCCGCCGCACCCGAACGACGCGAGATGACCGCGGACCGCATCGCCCCAGGTGCACACCTCCTGGTCACCGGTGGCGCCGGCTTCATCGGCAGCGAGCTGGTGCGGACCATCCTCGCGCGCGGGGACGGCACCCGGATCACCGTGCTGGACAAGCTCACCTACGCGGGCAACCTCGCGAACCTCGCAGCGGTCGAGAAGGAACCCGAACAGGCCCGGCGCTTCACCTTCGTCCAGGGCGACATCGCGGACCCCGCCGCCGTGACCCCGCTGGTCGAAGGGACGGACGCCGTCCTGAACGTGGCCGCCGAGACCCACGTGGACCGCTCGATCCTGGACCCGGAGGCGTTCCTGCGCACCGGCGTCATCGGCGTGCACGTGCTGCTCGAGGCGGTCCTCCGGGAAACGAACCGGGCCCGAGCGGGTGAGCGCGAGACCGCCCCCCGCTTCCTCCAGGTCAGCACCGACGAGGTCTACGGCGACGTCCCCGACGGCCGCAGCATCGAGACGGACGGCCTCGCCCCGCGCAGCCCCTACGCCGCCGCCAAGGCCGCCGGCGAGCTGCTGGTCCGCGCCTACCACGTGACCTACGGGCTCGACACCGTCATCACCCGCGGCTCCAATACCTACGGCCCCTACCAGCACCCCGAGAAGCTGATCCCGCTGTTCGTGACGAACGCCCTCGCGGGGGAGCCCCTCCCGATGTACGGCGACGGCATGCAGGTCCGGGACTGGCTCCACGTTGCGGACCATGCGTCGGGAATCGAGTTCGTCCTGCGCCACGGCGAGGCGGGCGAGGCGTACAACGTGGCCGGCGGGACGGAGCTGCCGAACCGCGAGGTGATCGGGCGCCTGCTGGAGGCGGCCGGCCGCGACTGGTCGCTCGTGCGCACCGTTCCGGACCGCCCTGGGCACGACCGTCGCTACGCGATGGATGCATCGAAGCTGGCGGCGCTCGGGTGGCGCCCGCGGGTGCGTTTCGAGACGGGGCTGCCGGAGACCGTGGCCTGGTACCGCGACCACCCGGACTGGGTGGCGGGCGCCCGCAGCGGTGACTGGGATGCCTACTACGCCCGCCAGTACGGCGCCCGGCTGGCGGCGGGGCAGGCGGTGGCGGCGATCGCGGGCGAACCGGGCAGCGACGAGGCCGGCTGACCGATGCGCGTCGCGGTCACGGGGGCCGGCGGCCGGCTTGGCCGGGCCCTGATCGGGGCGCTGGAGGAGGCTCCGTTCACGGGCCCCAAGGGACCGATCGGCTGGCGGCGGCCCGAGCTGGACCTCGACACCGTCACGGTGGACTCCGTGATCGCGCTGATCGAGCGAGACAGGCCCGAGCTGGTCATCCATGCCGCGGCGTGGACGGACGTGGACGGCTGCGCGAAGGACCCGGTGCTCGCGATGCGCCGAAACGGTGAGGCGTCGGGCCGGATCGCGGAGGCCTGCGCAGGCCACGGCGTCCACCTGGCCCTGGTCTCGACGAACGAGGTGTTCGACGGTGCCCGCACCGACGGCCGCGGCTACCGCCCCGACGACGAGCCCAACCCGATCAACCCGTACGGTGCCGCGAAGGCCGAGGCCGAGCGGCTGGCGATCGCGGCCTTCGCGGCCGCCGGCGCACCGGGCCGCCTGGCGATCATCCGCACGTCGTGGCTGCACGGCCCGCCGGGCAACGACTTCCCGGCCAGGATCGCGGCCGCGGCGCTCCGGGCGAAGGCGGCGCGGGAGCCGCTCAAGGTGGTTGGCGACGAGATCGGCTGCCCCACGTACGCCCCGGACCTCGCCGAGGCCATCGTGGAGCTGATCGCCGCCGACGAGCTCTTCCGGGACGACCGCATCCCGGCACGCCACGCGACGACGCACCACCTCGTCAACGCCGGACGTGCGTCCCGGGCCGACTGGGCCCGCGAGGTCATCCGGGCGACGAAGATCGATGTCGAGGTCGCAGAGGTCCCGGCCGCCACCTGGCAGCGGGCCTCAACCCCGCCGGCGTGGGCTGTCCTCGAGCCCACGCCGCTCCCGTCGGGCGAGCCCATGCGCCCCTGGCGCGAGGCGTTCGCGGACGCCGTGCCGGGCCTGGTCCGGAGCCTCCGCGGGGCCTGACCGCCGACCGGTGCGGGGGGACAACCGTACCCCACCGGTCCGGACGATCCCGGACCTCACCCGGACCCGCCCCATTGGGCCATCGCCGCCGGGACCATCCCGCGATTGGCAGGGCGAGAGAACGCGTTCAGGCTGATGGAGCACTCATCCCGTGTCCCGCTCATCCCTCGGGACCCACCTCGCCTGCCCGGAGCTCCGTCCATTGCGCAAGCTGGCCCTCATCCTCGCTGCCGCGCTCCTCGCCGGCATGGGCGCCCTGGCCCCCGCCACCGCCCCCACCGCGTCCGCCGCCACCGGCCCCAAGGTCGCGATCATCGTGGGAGCGACCCACGGCCTGACGGCCAACTACCGGTCCTACGCGGACCAGGTCTACGCCGAGGCGATCAAGTACACCAGCAACGTCGTCAAGGTGTACAGCCCCAACGCGACCTGGACCAGGGTGCAGGCGGCCGTCAACGGCGCCTCGATCATCGTCTACATGGGCCACGGCAACGGCTGGCCCAGCCCCTACACCTACGACCCCAACTACACGACCAGGAACGGCTTCGGTCTCAACTACGACGTCAACGGCGACGGCAAGCTCTCGGACTACGAGAACAAGTACTACGGCGAGCCGTCGATCCGGACGCTGACCCCGGCACCGAACGCCGTGGTGCTGCTGTTCCACCTCTGCTACGCGTCGGGCAACTCCGAGCCGGGCGGCGCCGCCCCCAGCCTGTCCACCGCGCGCCAGCGCGCTGACAACTACGCCGCGGGCTTCCTGAGGACCAGCGCACGCGCCGTGGTTGCCATCGGCCACACCCACAACCCGTACTACATCCGGGCGCTGTTCACCTCGCGCCAGACGATCGAGCAGTACTTCGTCAACGCCCCCGACTTCAACGACAACCTCGACTCGTCCGCGTCGATCCGCTCGCCCGGCTCTACCGTCCTCCTGGATCCGGACAACCCCACGTCGAGCTACTACCGCTCCCTGACCGGCAAGATGTCGCTCACGACCGACCAGGTCACCGGCGCCGCGTTCGCCAACACGAGCACCGATCCGGCGTCCTTCGTCGTCCCTGGCAACGCCAGCCCCGTGACCGACGGCGCCCCGGTCTACGGCAGCGTCGAGAACGCGGTCGACGGCCTGGAGCCTGTGGCGGCGCTGGCGACCTCGGCCAAGGTGCGGATCGACGCGCAGGAGAGCGCGTCCTCGCTGGTCGACGGCTCGCCGGTGTTCCGCGTCCATACCGACGAGGGCCTCGAGGGCTGGATGACCGGCGCCACGCTCCGGCCGCGTGACTCGATGGCCCCTCGGGTGTGGGACGTGGATGACGGCACCGGGGCCTTCTCGCCCAACGGCGACGGCTCACGCGACACCTATCAGGTCTCCGTCCGACTCTCCGAGCCTTCCTCGTGGACGCTGCAGATCGTGGATGCGGGCGGCGTGGAGCGCGCCCGGCAGAGCGGCAGCGGCAGTACCGCTGGGCTGACCTGGGCCCCCGTCGCCGGCTCGATGCCGGACGGCGAGTACCGCTGGGTCGTGGCGGCCAGGGACGGCTGGGGCAACGGCCCGATGTCGGCCGACAGGTCGTTCCTGCTCGACACCCGGGCCCCTGCCGTCTCCGTGGCCGATGCCGTGTCCGACGTCGTGCCCGTCTTCTCGCCGAACGGCGACGGCCACCGGGACACGATCGCCTTCGCCGTGAGCGCCAGCGAACCGGGCCGGGTGATCGGGACCGTCCGCGACGGCGGTGACAACGCGGTCGACACCACGTCCGTGCCGGTCGGGTCCGGCGCGGTCAGCCTGACCTGGGACGGCCGTAACGCCGCCGGCAGCGTCGTCCCGGACGGCACCTATACCGTCGTGTTCCAGGCGGAGGATCGCGCCGGCAACCGGAGCGAGCCGCAGGCCCGGACCGTGGCCGTGTTCGGCTCCCTGAGCCGGGTGCGAGTGTCCACCTCGTTGTTCTTCCCGCAGGACGCGGACAACCTGGCCTCGCGGGTCACCCTCGCGTTCGACCTCGCCAGGGCGGCCGGCGTCACGTGGACGGTCGTGAATGCCGCCGGTGCGCCCGTCCGGACGATCATGACGGACCAGCCGCTCACGGCCGGCGCCAGGACCTGGAGCTGGGACGGGCGCGACGATGCGGGCGCGTTCGTTCCCCGCGGCATCTACACGTCGGTCGTGCGCGCCGTCGACGGCGACCTGGTCTCCACCTTGCGGGCGAGCGTGCGCGCGGACGCCTTCCGCATCGCCGCCAGCGACACCACCCCGAATCGCGGCCAACTGATCACGGTCACCATCACGTCGGCCGAAAGCCTGGCCACCGCCCCGAGGCTGGCGGTCTTCCAGCCCGGGATCAGCGCCTGGAGCATCGGGACGACCAGGGTCTCCACCAACGTGTACCGCGTCACGGTCCGGCTCAAGCCGAGCTCCACCGGCACCCTCCGGCTGAAGGCCTACGGGACCGACAGCGGGGGCCGGTCGCAGTTCTCGTCCATCTCCCTCCCACTGCGCTGACAGGGGCGTCGAGGGCGGAACCGCACCGAAGCGCACCGAAGCGCCCCACAACGCTCCTGACGCCCCCGTACCAGGACCAACCGGGACCATGGGGTGATGGGTTGCTGGTTGTGCGGGGGCGTAGGGTATGGGTCCCCCCGCCGGGGAGGACGTGCTGCATCGACCGCAGCCCGGCACCCACGAATCCGCCGTGTCGCGAGCGCGTGGGCACAACCGTGAGGTTTGAACGTGTCGCAACCCCGTTCCGCGTCCAGTCTTCGATCGCTCCTCCCGGCCGTCCTTGTGGCGGTCCTGGCGGCCGGCTCGTTCCCGACGACCGCGGCGATCGCCGTCGCCCTTCCCACGCCCGTCCCGGCGGTTGAGCCGCTCCTCGACGCGAACCTGCGCCAGACGCCGACCGAGGCGCCGGTGCTCACGCCGGGCGACCTCGATGGCGCGGACGAGATGGCGGGCCTGCGTCCCTCGATCGCGTACGAGGAGGCCATGGCGCACGAGAACGACCGGATCGTGTTCGAGCCCGGCGGCAGGGTGGAGATCGGCTTCACGCCCAGGGCCGGCGACCGCTGGCCGGTGGACGGCCGAGCCCCCAGGGCGCTGCCTGCGGGCCGCGCGACGGGCCGCCAGATGGCCGCGAGCAAGCAGGGGACCGCCTGGGCGAAGCTGGACGACGGCACCAAGGCCGAGCCCGCCCCGGGGGCTGACCCGGAGCCCACCGGGGCGCCCGATGCCTCGCCTTCCGCGGCGCCGGCGTCGTCCGAGGCACCGGTGGACGCCCCGGCGGGCGAACCGGCGATCCCCGCGACCGGTGCAGGCTACGTTGCGCCGGAGCGCTCGCCCGACTTCGACTTCGCCGCGGCCTCCGGGCTCAACCGCCAGGTGTTCGGGTTCCTCCCGTACTGGGAGCTCTCGGGCGCCTCGACCAAGCTCAACTTCGACGCCCTGTCCACCGTCGCGTACTTCTCCGTCGGTGCCGACGCCAAGGGCAACCTCCGCAAGAAGAACAGCGACGGGACCACCACCACCGGCTGGGGCGGCTGGACCAGCTCGTCCATGACGTCGGTCATCAACGCCGCCCACCAGCGGGGTACGCGCGTGGTGCTAGCGCTGACCGTGTTCGCCTGGACCAGCAACCAGGCGACCATCCAGAAGGCACTGCTCGGCTCTGCAACCGCACGGCTCAACTTCGCGAAGCAGGCCGCAGCCGCCGTCCGGGACCGCGGCGCCGACGGGATCAACCTGGACTTCGAGCCCCTCGTCAGCACGTACGAGGACGAGTTCGTGGCGCTGCTCAAGACCGTGCGCTCGGAGCTCAACAAGGTGGGCTCCGGCTACCAGCTCACGTACGACACCCTCGGGTACATCGGGAACTACCCGCTTGAGGCCTCTGTGGCCGCCGGCGCTGCGGACGCGATCTTCGTCATGGGCTACGACTACCGGACCGCCGGCTCCAACTACGCCGGGTCGATCGACCCGCTGACCGGCCCGGGTTACGACCTGACCGACACGGTCCGCGCCTACACCGCGCGCGTCAGCCCCTCCCGGATCATCCTGGGCATCCCGTGGTATGGCCGCGCCTGGTCGACCGTGTCCGACGCCGTCCGCTCCCGCACGCAGACCGGCGAGAAGTTCGGCTACAGCACGGCCGTCAACTACGAGTCCGTCGCGCCCCTCGTGGAGCAGTACGGCCGTCGCTGGGACGCCACCGAGCAGAGCCCCTACATCGTCTACCGGCGCCAGAACTGCTCCGCCACGTACGGCTGCGTCACCAGCTGGCGGCAGGTCTACTACGGCGACGCCGCCTCGATGAAGCTGCGCTACGCGCTGGTCAACGACTACAACCTCCGGGGAGCCGGCATGTGGGCCCTGGGCTACGAAGGCAGGCACCAGGAGCTCTATCGGGCGATCACCGAGTCGTTCCTCGTGGACAAGGCTGCCCCGCAGGCCGGTGTCAGAATGCTGGCCGGAGCGCAGCTCGACGAAGGGTTCGTCGTGAGCTGGACGGCGCGCGACGCGACGGCCGTGGCCGGTTACGACGTCCAGGTCTCCACGGGCGGTGGCGCATGGGCGCCGTGGCTCACCGGGACGCGCGCCACCAGCGACGTCTGGCTGGGCGACGACGGGCACGGGTATGCCTTCCGCGTGCGCGCCACGGACACCAACGGACAGGTTGGCGCCTGGAACGTGGCGTCCGTGTGGGACGCCACGCCGTCGATCGCCGTGGGCGGGTTCGGGCGCGTGGCCACCGACGGCCTCTCGTACCGCACGGGTCCCGACACGTCTGCCGGCAGGCTCGGCACGCTGGCCGCGGGCACGATCGTGGCGTTCACCGGCGGACCGGTCTCGGCCGACGGTCTCACCTGGTACGAGGTCACCCAGCCCATCGCGGAGTGGGCGCCCGTCTCGTTCGTGGAGCGGGGCGTCTGGCTTGCCGTCCGTTCGTCCACGGTCACGCACGTCACCGCCTTCCGCGCCCCGAACAGCACCATCGTGGACGCGGGCCTGCGGGACCTGGACTTCGGTGCCGGCGGGGCCACGGGTGCGGGCAAGGCGGCCCTCCGGTCCTTCTCGCCCGACGGCGACGACTCAGGTGATGCGCTGCGCCTCCGCTGGACGACCACGGTGGCTCTCGGGACGCTGGCCCTCAACGTCTACCGCACCGACGGGACCCTGATCGGGACGCGGGCGCTCACGACCCTCACCACCGGCGCCCACACGTGGGACTGGGACGGGAAGGTCGCCGGCACAGCGGTCCCCGACGGCTCGTACGTCCTGCAGCTGGTCGGCACCGCGGCGGGCAAGACCTACCGGGCGCCGTCCGCTCGCCCCGCCACCGCGACCCAGGTCGCGGCCTACGGGATCACCGTGGACACCACGGACCCGATCCTCACGTCGGCCACGGCATCGGTCGGCGTCATCTCGCCCAACGGGGATGGGACGCGCGACTCAGTCGTGTTCGCGCTCGCCGCCACGGGCGCCACGCGCTGGATGGTGCGCATCACGGACGCGGCGGGTGCCGTCGTGCGCTCAGTGACCGGCACGGGCGCCACGGCCTCATTCACCTGGGCGGGCACCAGCGATTCGGGAGCCGCGGTCCCCGACGGCCGGTACACGGCCACGCTCATCGCCCTGGACGATGCCGGCAACACGGCGCGCCGCGCATTCCCGGTGACGGTGGACACGACTGCCCCCGCCGTGACCGGGACGGCCTCGCTCGACATCTTCTCACCGAACGGTGACGGCGCCGCCGACACGACGGTCCTCGGCTGGACGGCGTCCGAGAAGGCGACCGGCACGGTCCGGATCTACCGGGGCACCACGCTCATCCGTTCCTGGACCGTCACCTCGCTGGCCGCGTGGTCGGTCACCTGGAACGGACGCACCCCCTCCGGGACCGCCGTCGCGGACGGGCGCTACTCCTACCGGGTGGATGTGAGGGACGCGGGCGGCAACCGGACGGTGGCCAACCGGACCATCACCGTGGACCGTACGGCCGGGTATCTCCGCTGGTCACGCTCGTTCCATCCGCAGGACGGGGACGCGCTCCTCCCGACCAGCCGGCTCAGCTTCGTCCTGACCCGCACCGCCACCACGACCCTCCGTCTCCATGACGCGGGCGGCACGCTGGTGCGCACGGTCTGGGCGAACCGGGAGCTGGCGGCCGGGACGCGCTCCTGGACCTGGAACGGCAAGCTCGCCGATGGCTCATACGCGCCCCAGGGCAGGTACACGGCACGCCTCTCGGTGACGAGCGGCCTGGGCACGCAGGTGCTGACCCGCTCCGTCTGGGCCGCTGCGTTCGCGGTGACGCCGTCGGCGACGACGGTGAGCCCCGGCACGACGCTGGTCATCAGGTTCCGGACGATCGAGCCGCTGGCCACCCGGCCCGTGGTGTCGTGGACGCAGCCCGGCAGGAGCGCGGTGACACTCACCGCGACGCGCCTGGCCGACGGCAGCTACCGCGCGACGTTCCAGGTTGTCGCCGGAAGCGACGGGACCGGCAGCATCAGGATCAGTGCCAAGGATTCCGGTGGCCGCGTCAACGCCATGACGGTGCCGATCCGGGTTGCTGCGTAGGCGCCGCAGGTACACTCTCGCGGACGTGACGACCGAGCCAGACGACTTCGACGGACCCGGCGCCGGGACCTGGGTGGTCCTGCCCACCTACAACGAGGCAGGCAACCTGCCCGGCATCTCCGCGGCGATCCTCGCGGCGCTCCCCGGCGCCGTGCTCCTTGTCGTGGACGACGGCTCGCCGGACGGAACGGGCGAGCTGGCCGACGGCCTCGCTGCCGCCGACCCGCGGATCCGCGTCCGCCACCGCCCGGCGAAGCAGGGGCTGGGCCGGGCGTATCTCGACGGGTTCGGGATCGCGCTTGCGGCCGGCGCCACCTCGGTGGTGCAGATGGACGCGGACTGGTCCCACGATCCGGCCGCCCTTCCCGCCCTGGTGGTGCCGGTCGCCGACGGGCGCGCGGACCTGGTCATCGGGTCGCGGTACGTGCGCGGTGGCGGCGTGACGGACTGGGGCCTGTTCCGCCGGCTGGTCTCGCGCGGCGGATCGACGTTCGCGCGGATCGTCCTGGGCCTGGGCCCGCACGACCTCACCGGAGGCTTCAAGGCCTGGCGGGCGAGCACGCTGGCCGCGGTCCCGTTCGATGGCGTCCGGGCCGGCGGCTACGTCTTCCAGATCGAGATGACCTACCGGGCGTCGCGGTTCGGCGCCCGGGTCGTCGAGGTCCCGATCATCTTCCGGGACCGGCGGGTGGGCCAGTCGAAGATGAGCCGGCGGATCATCGTGGAGGCGCTGCTGGTCGTCCTCTCGCTGCGCTGGGACGAGCTGCGCGGTCGCGGGCCCACCCGCCCGGCCCGATGACCGGCGCGGGCGGTCGCCACGGATGGCGCCCCGGGTCCGTGCCGGTGGCGCACGTCGTGTCGCCCGGCGTGCGGATCGTCATCGACGTCCGTCCGCTGCAGGATCCCGAGCGCGCGCCCCTCACGGCCGCCTACCTCGAGGGCCTGCTGGGCGCGCTGGATGCCGACCCGGGCGACGGCGAGTCGTTCGCGTTCATGCTGTCGGTGGACCGCGAGGATCCGACGACCCGCTGGTCGAACCTGGAGGTCATCGGGCGCCGGCTCCTGCCGCCCACCCGCCTGCTCCGCTCCGGGGCGCTGACCGTGGACCCGCTGATGCTCCGGGGGGCCTCGGTCGGGGCCGGCTGGCGGGCCGAGCGTGGTGGGGCGTCCGGCGCGGTCTACCACGCGGCCGCAGGCGCCCTGCCGATCGCCTCGCGGATCCCGGTGGTCGCGGCGCTCCTGGACCTGGCGCCGTGGGCGATGCCGGAGGAGTACCAGCGGGGGGTTGCTGCGCGGTTCGGCCAGCGGCTGCGGGCCCGGATCCTCAAGGACGCGGCAGCGGTGATCGTGCCGGGCAAGGCGACCGCCGTTGCGGCTCGCCGCCTGCTGCGCGTGAAGGAGGCCCGGCTGCGCGTCGTGCCGCTCGCCGCCCGTCCCGCGTACCGCCCGGAGGCCGCCGCCGGTGCACCGGCCGAGCGTGCCCGGCTGGGCCTGGGCGACCGCTACGCGGTCTACGCCGGGCGCTATGACGCCCGTCAGGACCTGCCGACGCTGCTCGATGCCCTCGCCCGCCTCGCCGCCGAGCCTGCGCCGCCCGGTGTGGCCGCCGGGGACTGGCCGCCGCGGGTGTGCCTGGTCGGGGCGTCACCGGACGACCGCGCCTCGCTCTCCCGGGCGGCCGCCAGGGCCGGGGTGGCGGAGGCCATCGCCTACGCCCAGGGCATGGACGACGACCGCCTCGCCGCGCTGGTCGCGGGGGCGCGGGTCCTGGTCCTCCCGGTCCGGTCCGAGGCCGCCGGCCTCTCGGCGCTGGACGCACTGGCGGCCGGGGTGCCGGTCGTGGCGAGCGCCGTCGGGGTGCTGCCCGAGATCGTGGGTGCCGCGGGGATCCTCGTGGATCCGGGTGACCCGGCCCGCCTGGCCAGGGCCATCCGCGCGGCCTGGGCGGACGACGAGATGCATGCCTCGCTGGCGGCGGCGGCGCTCGAGCGTCCCGCGGCCGGGCGAACCTGGGCTGACGTGGCACGCGAGACGCGGTCGATCTGGGCGGAGGTCGCCGGTCGGGGGCCGCTCATCTAGCGGCTACCTCGGCGCCGCGCGCATGCCGCGCGGCGGCTACCTCGGCAGCGGCCACCGGGGGTCGGCACGGACGGACACCGCCGGGCGCGGCAGCGGCGGCACCTTGCCGTTCCTGATCGTCAGCTTCGTCCCGATCGGGACCACCTGGACGAACGTCTGGCCCATCGTCAGCGTCGCCGGCTTGCCGTCCTTCGTGTAGAAGCGGGTGGGGCCGGTCAGCGAGCTCTTCTTCCACGTGCCCTTGACGATCTTCCCGTTGGTGGCGATCCAGGCGGTGCCGGTACCGGTGAACCGCGCCTCGAGGCGGTGCTTCGCCGACCCGTCGTTGAGCAACGCGAAGCTCATCAGCATGATCACGACGTTCCTGGGGCCCACGCGGTCGCCGGTCCCTGCATCGACCTCCTTGCCCTCCCCGGTGACCGTCCGGAGCCACCGGTTCGACTTCCGGTCGTAGGTGTAGGTGATCAGGTTGGCGAGGTAGGGGACCACGATCCTGCTGTCCTTCGGCCGCTTCTCCAGGGGGGCGTCGGGCGCGAACTGCCAGGCCGCCTTGTGGTTCATCGGCTTCGCGCCCACCGCCCTGGCCAGGGCGCGGATCTTCTTCGCGTCCGAGTACACGTTGTGCGGCGCGAGACGCTCCTTGATCCGGTACAGGTAGCGACCGCCCCAGCGGAACTCGTCCGCGTCGTAGACGACCTTGCCCTTGCCGTCCGTCGACCGCAGCAGCGCCAGCGCCTGGGGGGAGCCGCCGACGTGGACAAAGACCGACCGCCACTCGGCCGCCCAGGCGATGAAGTAGTAGCGCGCGCTGCGCACCGGGCCAACCGACGGCGGGTCCGTGTCCTGGAACAGCGCCATGTAGCGCGGGATGCCGCCCTCGGCCGGGGCCTGCCAGACCACGCTGGCGCGGCTCAGGCCGGACTGCGGCCGGGCAGCGGACTGGTCGTCGATCATCACCGCGATGACGGGCCGGCGGGCCACGGCCTCGGTGACCGGCATGCCGGTGAGGGGCGCGGCGACGATCCGGGGCGTGGGCTCCGGGGTGGGTGTCGGTTCAGGCGTCGCCGTGGGTGCAGGCGTTGGCGGCGGCGTGGAGGTCGGGGTGGGGTCCGGCGTGGCTGACGGCGAGGCTGACGGCGAGGGACTCACCCTGGCGATCGCCGAGGGCGACGCCGGTTCCGGGTCCACCACCAGGCCGCCGGCGGTGACGCCCAGGACGACGCCCACCACGAGGGTGACGGCGGCCAGGAGGACGGCGATCGGACGGGTCATCGGGCGTTGGGTCCCCGGCCACAACCCTCGGAGGATGCGGCCACCGGGCGCGCCACGCGGCGTGCCGGATCCGGCGGGAGAATAGCCCAAGCGGGCGGTGGGGGCCCGGCGCGTAGCCCGTGCCGCCCGCCCGCGTTGCCCCGCCCGCCCGCGCTGCCCCGCCCGCCCGCGGCGCCGCCTGAGCACCGGGAGTGCTCATTCCGCGCAGAGGAACCCTGGGCTCCCCCCGGGACCCGCTCTTCGGTCCACGCAAGGCACGGTTCAGTACCCGCGGTGCTCAACGGCGGCTCTGGTTGACTGAGGCGCCTCGCCACGACCCACGTCACGCGAACGTCGGCGTGGATGAGCACCCCGGGTGCTCGCCGAAGTCCGGGGCGGAAGCACGGTCGCCCGGACGGATCGACGGGCCGATCGGGACCTCCGGCCGTGGGCGCCCGGGTGACGCTGGAGTAGGCTGCACGGCACCGGCTCCACCCTGTGCACCCGAGGTTCACCATGACCGACGAGACGCCCAGCCCCGCGAAGCGCTCCCGCAAGCCAACGTCAGCAGGCGACGCGCCGCCGGTCGAGCCGGTCGAGCCCTCGCCGGTCGAGCCGGTCGAGCCGCCGGTCGAGCCGGTCGAGCCCTCGCCCGTGGAGTCGGCAGAACCCGCAGCACCCGCCCCTGCACCCGCAGCACCCGCCCCCGCCCCTGCACCCGCAGCACCCGCAGAACCCGCTCCCGCCCACGCGGCCGCGATCGCCAGCCTCCGCCTCGAGCGCGGCGGGATCGCGGAGGCGAGCGCGGACACCGTCGAGGTCCGGATGGGCGGCATCTGCGCCCTGGATGCCGACGAGGTGCTCGTCCAGTGGGGCGGCATCGGCGCCGCCAAGGCCCAGCGCGTGGGCGTGGAGTTCGGATGCGTGGGCGCCGCGATGACCGGCGAGCTCCGCGTGACCCAGGGGTTCGCGGGCACCGTCCTGGCCCGGGAGGCCACCATCGAGCAGGGCGTCGTCCGGACGCTCATCGCCCAGCGCGTCCAGATCACCCGGCCGAGCGCCGTGCTCGTGATGATCGCCCGGCACGTCTCGGGCGAGGTCCGGCCGCTCCTGGACTGGCGGGGCGCGCTCGCCTTCGGCGCGGCCGTGGGCCTGGCCTCGGGGCTGCTGAAGCTGACGCGCCGCCGGGGCTAGACGAGGACGATAAGGGACTGGAGGAGGCCGAAGGTCGTCGTGTCATGGCCGCCTGGGTCGAGGGCGTTCGCCGGATCCGGTCCCTGGGGTAGCCGCTCAGCGCCCGCCGAGGCTCCCGAGGCGCAGGCCGGCTGCCTCCACGGCCGCCCGGTCCACGATCGCGCGGGTGTCGTACACGACCCGCCCGCGCATCCGGGCGGCCAGCGCCGCCCAGTCCAGGTTCCGGTAGTCGGCCCATTCGGTCACGACCAGCACGGCATCGGCGCCGTCGGCCGCCTCCTCGGGCGTGGGGACGGCCACCAGCAGGGGGTCGGCCAGCACCGCCCGGGCGATCGCACGCGGGTCCGTCCCCACCACCTCCGCACCCGCGGCCCGGAGGAGCGCGACAAGCAACAGCGCAGGGGACTCCCGCACGTCGTCCGTGTTCGCCTTGAACGCGAGGCCCAGGACGGCGACCCGGCGGCCGGCCAGAGCCGCGGCGCCATTTCCGGCGGCGCCAACTCCGGCGGACCCGGCGGACCCGGTGTCGAGGGCGATGAGACGGCCAAGCTCCGCCGCGATCGACGCCTGGTGGACCCGATTTGACGGCGCGACGCTGGCGATGAGCGGCGTCGGCACACCCGTCGCGGCCGCGATCTCAGCCAGGGCCACCGCCTGCTCCGGCAGGCACGAGCCGCCGAAGCCCGGCCCGGCCGTGAGGAACGCACGCCCGATCCGGGGATCCATGCCCAGTGCGTCCGCCACGACCGCGACGTTCGCCCCGAACACGTCGGCCAGCCGCGCCAGCTCGTTCGCGTAGGCGATCTTCGTCGCCAGGAACACGTTCGTCGCCAGCTTGATGAGCGCCACGGACCTCGCATCGGCCACCACCGCGGGCGCGTCGATCCCGGCATACAGCGCAAGCGCCGCCTCTGCAGCCGGCTCGTCCCGCTGCTCCAGGAACCCGAACACCACGCGCCCGGGCTGCTCGAAGTCCAGCAGCCCGGATCCCTCGCGCATGAACTCCGGGTTGGTGACGATCGACGCCGTGCCGCCGCGTTCCCGTCGCAGGGCCACCAGCCTGTCCGGCCCGACCATCGGCAGTGTTGACCGCACGACGATCGTGTGTTCCGGCCCGACCTGGTCCAGGAGCGACGCGACCGCGGCCTCCACGTGCACCATCGAGAGCGGGCCGTCCGGGCCCGTGGGCGTGGATACGGCAACCAGCGAGAACGAGGCGTCCGTCGGCACCGTGAGGTCTGTCGTGAACGACAGCTGCGAGGCGTACTCGCGCAGGCCTTCCGTCAACCCGGGCTCGAAGATCGGTGGCACACCCTCCCGAAGGCGTCCGATCCGGGCGGCGTCGATGTCGGCAACGGTGACGCGATGCCCGAGACGGGCCATGCCGACGGCCGTGACAAGGCCGACGTGGCCGGCGCCCACGAGGAACTGGTGCATCACGTGATCGTGCCATGTTGTCGCGTGGCGTGCCGCATCCGGTACGCTCCCGGTTCGTGAACGTCACCATCGTCGCCGCCAACACCGTCACCTTCGATGCCCGGCAGCAGCGCACCGCCGCCGCGCTTGCCGGAGACGGCCACGCCGTGACGCTGGTGGGCTTCGCCGCCCCCGGCCTCCCTGCCGAGGAACTCCTGGAGGGTGGGATCGTCCTCCGTCGCGTCGTCGTGGACGGGACCATCGCCAGCGCCTTTCGCCCGCTCCCGGGCCCGTTGCGCAGAGGCATCTGCCGACTGCTGGGGATCGCCCCTGCGGCCGCCTCGCTCCCGCCGGACGCGCCGCGGGGCATCGACCGCCTCCGTCACCCTCTGCGCCGGATCGCCGAGATCGCCGCACATGCCCGGCGGACGGGTCCGTGGTCGGACGCCGTGCTCGAGGTCAGCCCCAATGCGGATGTCTACCACTGCAAGGCGTTCATCGCGGTGCCGGTCATCCGCCGCTGTGCCGTCCGCGCCGGCGGTCGCTTCGTCTACGACATCGCCGATATCCACACCGAGGCCGCGCGGCTCGCCCGCATGCCGCGCTGGTTTCGCGCGGTGCTCCGTCGCCGCGAGGCGGACTGGATGCGCGATGCCGCCGCCCTCACGGCGGTGAGCGACGACGTGGCCGACGAGGTCGTCCGCCGCTTCGGCGTCCCGCGCCCCGTCATCACGCTCAACACGCCGGTCGCCTTCCACCCGGACGAGGTCATGCCGGCGCGGGCCGGCCGCCTCCGCACCGTGGCCGGGATCCCGGACGAGCGCCGGGTCATCCTGTACCAGGGCGGCTTCTCCGTGGACCGGGGCATCGAGGAACTGGTCGCCGCGATGGACGAGGTGCCGCTCGCCGGTGCCGACGTCGTTGCCGTGTTCATCGGCTACGGTCGGCTCCGCGGCTGGCTGGACGAGCAGGCCGCCCGGCGCCCCGGTCGCGTGGTCGTCGTCGACGCCATCCCGCCCCGCGAGCTCCTCGAGCACACGGTGGACGCCGATGTCGGGTTCGTGGGGCAGCCGGGACGGACGCTCAACCAGCGGCTGAACCTGGCCAACAAGCTGTTCGAGTACCTCCAGACCGCGGTGCCGGTCGTGGTTGCCCAGGGGACCGCGCACTGCCGCCTGGCCACCGAGCTCAGGGTGGGACGGTGCGTGGACATCGACCGGCCGGCGGACATCGCCGCGGTGCTGGGCGAGCTGCTGTGGGCGCCGGAAGCCGAACGGGAGGCGATGCGCGTGCACTGCCGGACGCTGGGGATCGAGCGCTACACCTGGGAGCGGCAGAAGGCGGGGCTGGTGGAGATGTACCGGGAACTGGCGGCGTCGACGCCGGGTACGGCGGGTGTTCCGAGCCCGCGGGCGTCGGCGTGAGCCGCCCGATCCACGTGGCGCTGGTCACGCACTCCGTCTACGAGGAGGACCCCCGCCTCCGGCGCCAGGCCCAGGCGCTCACCGAGGCCGGCATCGTCGTGGACGTCATCGCTCTCGACCACGCGGACGATCCGCCCGAGACGCACCTGGATGGGGCGACGATCGTCCATGTCCCGGTGGGCCGGCACCAGGGCGCGGGCCTCGCCATGTACGTGGCCGAGTACGCGTCGTTCCTGTTCCGCGGCGGCTGGACACTGACGACGCGGCATCGTCGTCGCCGGTACGACGTCGTGTCGGTGGCGTCGCCGCCGGATCCGCTCGTGTTCGCGGCGCTGCCGCTGCGCCTTGCCGGCGTCCCCGTGATCCTCGACCTCCACGAGGCCACCCCGGAGTTCTTCCGGAGCCGCTTCCCGAAGTCGTCGAACCGGTGGAGCCAGGCCGTCCTGCACCTGGCGGAGCGCATTTCGATCGCGACGGCGACCGTGTCGCTGTCGGTGAACCAGACGCGCCACCAGCGGCTGCTGGGCCTGGGCTACCGCGCGGAGCGGCTGCGGGTGGTGACCAACGGGCCCTCGCTGGGGCGGTTCCGGCCGGATGAGCACCCGCGGCGAGCGTTCATGGCGGACGCCACGCTGCGCCTGGTCTACACCGGCGCCGTGACGCCCCTGTACGAACTGGACGTGGCTGTTCGTGCCGTGGCCCGGATCCGGGAGCAGCGGCCGGACGTGGACGTGCGCCTGGACGTCTACGGCCGCGGCGACGCGGAGCCGGGCCTGCGGGCGCTGGCGGACGAACTGGGGATCGGGGACCGGTTGACGCTCCACGGCCGGATCCCCCTGGAGGACGTGGCGGCGGCCCTGGCGGCCTCCGACGTGGGTCTTTCGCCGCTGAGCGCGGACCCGTTCACCGAGATCAGCATGCCGACGAAGGCGCTCGAGTACTCCGCCATGGGCAAGCCGAGCGTGGTCGCCGACACGAGGGCCGCCAGGGAGCACTTCGAGCCGGGTGACCTCGGCTGGTACACCTCGGGCGATGTGGCGTCGATGACTGCCGCGCTGCTCCGGTTCGTGGATGACCCGGAACACCGGGAGCGGGCGAGGGCCGGGGCCCAGGAGCGCGCGGCGGAGCTGTCGTGGGACCTCGAGTCCCCGTTCTACGTCGCGCTGACCCGGGCGCTTGCCCGCCGGCAGCCGATCCCGCCTCCACGCGAGCGGTAGCCCGACGTCCCGGACCGATCGACGGACCCGCTCCGGTACACTGCGGCCGTTCCCACCCTCCCGGCGTCAGGCGCCGGGAACCCTGCGCCTGGAGGTCCCGGTCCACGTGGCGGACGACACTCGCATCGCGGTCATCGGCCTTGGCTATGTCGGGCTCCCGCTCGCCATCGCCTTCGCGGAGGCAGGTCTCGACGTCCAGGGGATCGACGCCTCCCCGGCGCGCGTCGCGGAGCTCGCCGCTCGCCGCTCGCCGATCGACGACATCACCGACGAGCGCCTGTCCCGCGCCCTGGACGGCAGCCTGCGCGTGGTGATCGCCACGGACGCGCATCCGGCGGACGCAGATGCGGTCTTCGTCTGCGTCCCCACGCCGATCACGGACACCAAGGACCCGGACCTCGGCCCCGTCCTCTCGGCGGCCTCGCTGATCCGCGACCACCTCCGCGCGGGCCAGCTCATCGTCCTGCAGTCCACCACCTTCCCGGGCACCACCACCGGCCCCTTCCGCGAGGTCCTGGAGCAGTCCGGTCTGGTCGCCGGGACGGACTTCGACCTCGCCTTCGCGCCCGAGCGCGTCAACCCCGGCGACCCCGCCAGCGCCTCACGCGACGTCCCGCGCCTCGTGGGCGGGTCCACCCCGGCCGCCACCGCCCGCGCCGCGGCGCTGCTGCGTCACGTCAACGACCGCGTGATCGAGCTCTCCTCGCCCGACGCGGCCGAGATGGCGAAGCTCCTCGAGAACACGTTCCGCAACGTCAACATCGCCTTCGTCAACCAGCTCGCCCTGCTGTGCGAGCGGATGGGTCTCGATGTCTGGGAGATCATCGACGCGGCGGCCACCAAGCCGTTCGGGTTCATGAAGTTCACCCCGGGCCCGGGCGTCGGCGGCCACTGCATCCCCGTAGATCCCTACTACCTGTCCTGGCGCGCCCGGGCTTTCGACGTCACCGACCGCTTCATCGAGGCCGCAGGGGACATCAACTTCGCGATGCCGCGCCACGTCGTGGAGTTGACGGCCGAGGCCCTCAACGAGCGCTCCAAGGCGCTCAAGGGCTCGCGCGTCGGCGTCATCGGCGTGGCCTTCAAGCCGGACGTCCAGGACGACCGCAACTCGCCCGCCGCCGCGGTCCTCGCGGGGCTGGTGGAGCGCGGCGCCGAGGTCCGTTACCACGACCCGTTCGTGCCGAAGTTCAAGGACGGCGACGGGCACGTCCACACGGGCGTCGGCCTCGACTCGCTCATCCACTGGGCGGACGTCTTCGTCGTGGTCACGGGGCACAGGGCCGTGGACTGGGATCACCTCTACGAATCGGCCGATCTCGTCGTCGACACGGTGAACAGCTGCCGCGGCCGCACCGTCCGGGATCGCCAGGTCCTGCGGCTGGGCGCCGGCTGGACGGCACCGGGGGTCCGCCCCTGAGCACGCCGGCCGCTGCCGAAGGGGCCACGGCGTGAGCTACCCCGGCGCCGTCGTGCCCGGCCGCCTGGTCCACATCGTCGGCGCCCGGCCCAACTTCATGAAGGCGGGACCGGTCGTTCGCGCGCTCGACGCGCTCGGCGTCCCGCAGGTCGTCGTCCACACCGGCCAGCACTACGACCGAGCGATGTCGGAGGTGTTCTTCGAGCAGCTGGGGCTGCCGGAGCCTGGCCTCAACCTGGGCGTCGGGTCCGGGTCCCACGCCGCGCAGACGGCCGCGCTGCTGACCGCCCTCGAGGGTGCGATGACGGACCTGCGCCCGCCGATGGTCGTCGTCTACGGCGACATCAACTCGACGCTGGCGATGGCGGTCGTGGCCAGCAAGATCGGGCTGCCGATGGCGCACGTCGAGGCGGGGCTGCGGTCGTTCGACATGACGATGCCGGAGGAGGTGAACCGCCGGGTCACGGACATGCTGTCCGACCTGTTGTTCACCACCAGTCCGGAGGCGATCGACAACCTCGTCCGCGAGGGCGTGGACCCCTCGCGCGTCCACTTCGTCGGCAACCCGATGATCGACACCCTGCTCGCGAACCTGGACCGGTTCGACGTGGCGCGCGCCCGGGCGGAGCACGGCCTCGAGGGGCCCTATGCGGTGGCCACGCTCCACCGGCCGGCCAACGTGGACTCGGTCGAGGCGGCGACGGCGCTGGTCGAGATGCTGCGCGAGGTGACGGCGTCCCTGCCCGTGGTGCTGCCGCTCCACCCACGGGGGCAGGCGATGCTGGCGGAGGCGGGCCTGGTGGCAGGGCCGCGGCTCAAGGTCATCGCGCCGCTCGGGTACCTGGAGTTCATCGCGCTGGTGCGCGGCGCGGCCGTCGTCGTCACCGATTCCGGCGGGATCCAGGAGGAGACGACCGTGCTGGGCGTCCCGTGCCTGACCGTCCGCCCCAACACGGAGCGTCCGATCACGATCACGCACGGCACGAACCGCCTGGTTCGCCCGGAGGAGGTGGGTACCGCCGTGCGTGCCCTGGTGGCCTCGCCGCCGGCCCCGCCTGCGGAGGCGCCGCCGCTCTGGGACGGGCACGCGGGGGAGCGGATCGCTGCGATCCTGCGGGACGTGATCCGGGGTTGATCGGTGGGTCCGC
>CAMTVM010000073.1:0-18491 GCA_947085195.1 uncultured Chloroflexota bacterium | reverse complement strand
GGAAGGCGTCGACCACGCCGGCGGCATTCTCCTGGACCGTCAGCCCGTCGACCGTGAAGGCGTCGATGTAGACCCAGGTGCTCGTCGAAGCGGTGGGCTTGGTGCCGCGCACCACGACCTGGATCGTGTGCGGGCCGGCCGCGAGGCCGGTCTTCGTCCACAGCGTCCGGCGGTACTGGTTGGCCGACGCGTAGAACGAGAGGCTGCTCGTCTGCAGGACGCCGTCGAGATAGACGGACGCGTAGCCACCCTGTGGCCCGCGGTAGCCGACGAGGCTGACGGAGGTGCCCGAGAAGGTGTACGTCAGCCTGCTCGAGGCCCTGCGGCTGATCTTCATGGTTCCGCCGCTCGCGGAAGCGGTGGTCCAGCGACCCCAGGCCTCGCGGACGGCCACGGAGTTCTCCTGGACCGTGGTGGAGGTCCGGACGTTCGCGGAGTAGGGCAGCAGCGGGTTGCCCACCAGGTCGGTGACCCCCGAGCTCAGGGAGATCGTCACCGTCTGTCCGGGGACGAACACGCCCGTGGGCGTGAACCGGGCGGATGTCGGTGAGAGGACCGACACCGTGCCGGGAAGGGCGCCCACCGTTCCGGCGGTCGTGACCACGAAGGTCGTACCGCTCACGCCGGTGACGGGCTCCGAGAACGTCACCGTGAACGCGGCGTTGAGCGCGGCCGCGGAGGCGGGGCTCAGGCTTGCCACGCTGGGACGCGTCGAATCGATGGTGAAGCTGAAGACCGAGGAAATGGCGACGGACGTCCCGGAGGCGTTCAGCGCCCTGACCCGCCAGTAGTACGTGCCGTTCCCGAGCAGGGTCCTGGGCGCCCAGCTGGACATCACCGTGGTCTGCGGGAAGCCGCTGACCTGGCCGGCGAACACGGCCGACGTGCTGAGCTCCACCGTGTACCTGGGTGCAGGCTGCGATGCCGCCCATTGAAGCAGGAGCGACGTGGGCGACGGGTTCGCGCCGTTGGCAGGGCTGACCAGGGTGGGGGCCGCCGGGTTCAGCGTGAACGACCAGGTGTTGGACCAGGCGCCGTCCCGGTTGTCGGCGTCGTTCCGGCGCACCCGCCAGTGGTACGTGCCTGCGGCGAGCGGTTCGGCGTAGGCCCAGGCCGTCATCTTGGTCGTCGTCGTCGTGACGGGCGACGAGAAGTTGGCGTCGTTGTCGATCTGGACGTCGTACGACGCGGCGTACGCCAGCGGCAGCCACTGGAGGTACGGAACGCCCGTCACGGACCCGGCGTTGGGCGGGAAGAACTGGACGGGGGGTGGAGACGTCTTCTTGACGTGCCCCCCGCCGACCCGGCTGACCGTCAGGTCGTTGTCAGAGCCGTCGATGGCCTGGACCTGCCAGTAGATCGGGCCCTCCGGGTAGGTCTTGTCGAACGGCGTGTAGAAGGGCGTGTTGACAACCCGGGTCTCGATCAGGGTCGCGAAGTCGCTGACCGCCGACACCCGGATCCGGTACTCCTGGGCTTCCTGGGGGACCTTTGGCGTGAGGCCCTGGTTGGTGTCCAGGTAGTCCTGCCACGTCATCGTGAAGTCGTTGGGCTCGTCGGCCGCCTCCGCCGGCGTGGTGCGGTGGACTCCCTCGGTGCGCTTCTGGAACACGCTGCGGTTCGCGATGTCGAGGGTGAGGCCGCTCGGCGTCACGTTCCAGTAGTACGCCTGGTTGGCCTGGTTGTCGCGCCAGGAATCACGGGGCGCCAGCCGGTTGAGGGTGGTCGTGTAGGTCCGGTACACGTTCGTGAAGTTGGGGTCCAGGGCGACGGTCACCGTGTAACCCGTCGCCCCTGGGATCGCGGTCCACGTGAAGACCGGAGTGTCGGCTTCAAAAGTGGCACAGCTTGCAGCCGGGTCGCATCGCGCAGGCGTGAGGTAGTCCCCCGGGGCGAGCTGGCGGACGGTGCCGGCGAGCGGAGCGGGCGGCTCGTAGACGAAGGAGCGAATCGCCGACCGGAGGCCGATGATGCTGTTGTCCTGTCTCGGCGGACCCCAGACGTCGACACCGCTGTTCAAGACCGGGTTGTCCAGTGCGGCGACATCCCAGTAGTAGGTCGTGCCGGGCGCCAGGGAGACCGAGCATGAACCGGGGTGCACGACCCCGATGCCGCTGGTCGGCTGGTTGTTGTTGAGGTAGGGCGTCCAGGTCGTCCGATTGGTGATGCACCCCTGGAGCGCGCTGCCCATCGTGGGGCTCGTGCTGAACCGGACGCGATACCAGGACGCGTTCCGGGCAGGAGTCCACGAGAACGTCGGGTTCTGCCAGGTGGTGTCGCTCACATCCTGTGGGGACGTGCTGCCCCCGTCCGGCGGCCACACCTGCGCGGGTGTGGCCGACCAGCCACGCTGGAAGACCCGCTCGTCGCCCGTCACCCCCTCGTTGTCCGACCAGGGCCCGAAGTTGGCCGAGGACGCAGCATCGAGCGCGCGCACGCGCCAGAAGTAGTTGCCGTTGTTCAGCGGCAGCGGGGGGGCATAGCGCGTCGACTTGACCGCGACGTCGATGGTCCTGTTGCCCGCCCAGTCACCGTTCGGGCTGACCTGGAGCTGGTACGTCCTGGCGCCCAGCACGGGGTTCCAGTCGAAGTAGACGTCGGTGACACCCGTGGCATCCGCCGCCGGATGGACGAGCTCGGGCTTGGTCGGCCAGACGGAGCTGAAGCTGGCGATCGGGGACCAGTCGGAGTAGATCGAGCCGGAGACGCCGCGCACCCGCCAGTAGAAGGTCTGGCCGACGGTTCGCGGCTCGGTGATCACGTACGACGTGTTCTTCGTCGCGTAGGCCGTCGCCCCGATGAAGTCATCGGCGTCGTCGACCTGGAACTCGTATGACTGGGCACCGGCCAGGGCGTCCCACGTGAACCGGAGAGGATGCGTCGGGAACTCGAATACCGCGCCGTCGAGCGGCGTGAGCACATTGGGCGCGGCCCTCAGCACCTTGGTGAACGTGCCATACGCGTATGTCCCCACCACGTTGCCGGCATCGAGTGCCGCGACCCGCCACTGGAGGGTGCCAAGCGGCAGCTCGGCCGGCGGCGCGTAGCGAAGGTTCAGGGTGTCCACGGGGAAGCCGCTGACGAGCGGGCTGAAGCCCGCATCTGTGCTCACCTCGATCCGGTACTTCACTGCGCCCGAGACGGCGGTCCAGCCGA
Source organism: uncultured Chloroflexota bacterium (assembly GCA_947085195.1). Classification (GTDB taxonomy): domain Bacteria; phylum Chloroflexota; class Limnocylindria; order Limnocylindrales; family CSP1-4; genus CAIXZV01. Next base: position 15,335 of record CAMTVM010000073.1, on the reverse strand, counting down.
AGACCGGGTTCTCGGACAGGGTGGCGCCGGGGGCGGGGGATGTGAGCGTCGGCGGGGCCAGGACGACGGCGGCCACGCCGCCGGGCGAGGCAAGTGGCGCCAGGCCGGCGACCAGAGTCGCCATGACCGCGAGCGCAGACAACCGGCTGCGACCGCTGACGGTGCTCGACATGAGGGCCACCTTTGCTTTCAGTTACCTCGAGGCCCGAGACCCTGAGAGACGTTTCGCAGGTCGGACTGCCGGGATGGCGGCCGTGCCAGCGTGGACGTCGATGCTGCGGCGCCATCACCCCGCCGCTACTCTACAGGCGCCAGATGTCGGCGACTACCCATCCGCCCCGCACGGGTGGAGCCTTCCCGGTGCGTCGACGCGCCACCGCGCTCGACAGCCGGGAAGCGCTACCCTCGGCGCCGTGACCATGGCGCCGCGATCAACTCCCGGCACGGCCGTCGTCGGCCTTGTGGTCGCCGTCGGCGCTTTCCTCGTCTACTGGCAGTCCAACTGGGCGTTCGATGCCGGTCGCGGCGACTTCTTCTATCTCGCGGATGCCTTCGTCCACGGCCGGGTCTGGATCGAGTCGGCCCTGGGTCCCTACGACGTCATCTACCGGGACGGCCGCGTGTACGTCCCGTTCGCGCCGTTTCCGGCGATCCTGCTGGCCCCCCTCGTGGCCGTGATCGGGCCGGCGACGGCGGACCAGTGGGAGTCCGGGATCAACGCCGCCCTGGCGGCCACCGTGGTCCTGCTGGCGTGGTGGACGGCGGGGCGGATCGGCGTGGAGAGGATCCGGGACCGGGCGGGGCTGGTGCTCTTGATCGGTTTCTCCACGCAGGTCTGGTGGGTCACGACGCGGGGCGGCGTGTGGCACACGGGACACCTGATTGCGATGATCCTGACGCTGCTGCTGATCGCGGAGCTGTTCGGGAAGGCCAGGCCCGTCCTGCTGGGGCTGCTGGTGGGCGCCGCGTTCCTGACCCGGGCCCCGGTGGCGTTCGCCGCGCCGGCGATCGCACTCTGGTTCCTGGTGGCGTCGCCGTCGGTCGAACGCGGTCGCTCGATCGGCGAGCGCCTGACACTCGCGCCGTGGCGCCAGTGGGTGCTCCTGGCGGTTGGCCTGGTGCCGCCCCTGGCGTTCTTCTTCTGGTACAACCTCGCGCGCTTCGGCTCGCCGCTGGAGTCGGGATACGCGCTGGCCACGCTGCCGGAGTGGCTGGAGAACCAGCGGCAACTGGGCCTGTTCGCCTTGGCGCACGTGCGGATGAACGTGGACTACCTGTTCCTCAAGCTGCCGGCACTCACCGCGGAGTTCCCGTACTTCCGCCCGGACGGCCTGGGCATGTCCGTGCTGTTCACCAGCCCGGCGCTGCTGCTGGCGGCGCGGGCGCCGTGGAGGGATGCGCGGTCATGGAGCCTGCTGTTCGCGGCTGCCCTGGTGCTGGTGCCCACGCTCCTCTACTACGGGGGCGGCTGGCTCCAGTACGGCTATCGGTACTTCCTCGATTCCATCCCGTTCATCTGGGCGCTGGTCGCCATGGGGATCGTCCACCGCGGTGAGACGCCGTGGTGGGGCTGGACGCTGATCCTGTTCGGGTGCCTCATCGGCCTCGGCGGGGTGTACTGGGCGTACCACCTGTAACCACGTCCCGCGGCGGGTCATGCCCGGGGAGGGCTGGACGCGGTCCCGAGGCGCGCTGACTGCGGCAGCCACGGGTGACCGCGGTATGGGTTGGTACGCGGACCATAAGGCATACATGATGGGGTGAGACATGGACCATCCCGCATCGCGGAGACCGAATGACACGGGGAACCAAGGCTCGGCCGCCTGGCGCAGGATCTGGCGGACCTGAGCCCGTGGTGGCGGTCTGCGACCTGGGCTGATCCTGACCCGGACGTCCGGGCCGCCCGTGACTCCGGCCTGGACTACCAGTCCGCGTGCCCGCGGGCCTCCTGACCTACCTCATCGACAGCGACACGTAGGTCTCGATCGCCATTCTCGTCAACCGCCGGGAGCGGCAGTTCCGGCTACGCGGACGCGCGGGCACGCCCCGTGGCCCACGCGATGAGTGGGACCAGCACCAGGGGCACGGTGCCGCGGATCGAGTAGAGGATCGACGCGTTGGCGCCACGAGCGTTCAGCACGACGTGGACGTAGTCGAGCGACATCGGCAGCAGCACAAGCGACACGGCCGCGATCCCAGCCGCGATGACCCACCAGCCCCGCGACCGGATGCCCGGGAGAGCAAACAGGAACAGCGATGGCTTCAGGAGCACGAGGGCAAACGCCGGCCGCCACACCGTGCCGATGGCCACGAACATCGCGATCCAGAGTCCGGGATTGCCGGACGCGATGATCCCGACGCTACAGAACGTCGCCACCCAGAGGCCAATGAATGGCCACGCCCAAACAGGAGGGCGGTGATGGGCAACAACGCCCGCGATGACCGCGAGCGGGATGCCCCACCACAGGAGGTCCGGCAGGTACGCCGCGGGGACCAGCCACGCGAGGGCCGCCGGCGGGTACAGGACGTGCCCCTGGACGATCTCGTACGGCCCGGTGATCTGCTCTGGGTAGTAGAAGAAGCCATCGCCACCCACCGTTGCGCGGCTTCCTGGTAGATGCCGCGGTCGACGCTCACGACGCCGCCGGTCCGGACCGCAAAGACGATCCACAGGCGTACGAGGAAGGCCGCAGCCGTCGCGATCGTGAACAGCACGAGGCCCAGTCGAACCGGGCCGGCGAACCTCGTGGACGTTGCTGAGGACGGGCGAAGGGCCCTGCTCCATTCCGGCCAGTTCATCCGACATGACCGACGGGCTGACGCCGGTGGACGCTGTCCCAGCGATGATCCGACACGTGCAGAGCGTAGCGAACCGGCGCGGGCCTGAGGTCTTCCATCGGCCCGCCGGTGCCCTGCGGCAGGGCGAAGGGCACCCGTCTCGTTCTAGGTGGCTGTGTCGGGCGAGCCCAGGTTCACGAGGAAGGCCTGCTCGCCCGCCCACCGGAACAGGACCCGCAGGTCATCGTCCACCGAGAACGCCTGTGGCAGGCGTGGATCCGCTGGCCCGTTGGGGCATCGCCTTCGTTGCCCGCGCAACTGTCCTCGGGCCCGGTGCTATCCTCGCCCCGATGTCCCCCGTACTGGTGACCGGCGAGCCTCCCTGTCCGCCGGCCGACCCTGACACCGCGTCGCCGGAGGCCGCGACCCGTTCCCTGCGGGCGGTCCGGCGCGCGTTCGACACGGTGGATCCCGCGGTTTGGGACGCGCTGGCGGCCGCCCATCCCTGGGCCACCCCCTTCTCCCACTGGGCGTTCCACCGCGCCTGGTGGGACGGGTACGGCGGCACCGCCCACGAGGAGACCGTGGTCTTCGTGGAGGCGGGTGCGCCGGACGACGCGGCCCCGGTGGCGCTCGCCCCGCTGATGCACCGCCACGAGGTGGAGCCCACGGACCTGGAGCTCCAGACCACGATGCGCCACGCGGACGGTCCGGAGCTCACCCCGGTCCCGCCTGACACGAAGGCGGTCTTCTTCGGCGCCTCGTACCACGCGGACTACGCCACGCTCCTGGCCGCTCCCGCCGACCTGCCGGCCGCGGCCGAGGCCCTTGTCGCGTACTGCGGCACGGTGGGGGACCCGGACCACCCGAGCCGGTGGGACGCCGTGGACCTGCGCCGCCTGCGCTGCGGCGACCCGGCGGCCGGTGCGCTTGCCGCCGCCTTCGGGGCCAGGGAGATGGCCGAGGGCTGGACGCTCAACGTGGAGCGCGAGGACGTCTGTCCCGTGGTGGAGTTGCCGGCCGGCGGGACGATGGACGACTACTTCGCGGGTCTGGGCAAGAAGGAACGCCACGAGATCCGGCGCAAGGTCCGCCGGGCCGAGGCCGCCGGCGAGGTCCGCCTGGACGACTCCGCGGACCCACTGGCGGACCTGCCCGCGTTCATCGACCTCCACCAGAAGCGCTGGGGCGCGGACGGGCTGTTCCCGGACACCGAGGGCGGGCGCCACAGCCGGGTCTTCTTCGCCCGCCTGTTCGAGCTGTTCGGCGTCGACGGTCCGCTCAGGCTGGCGTTCCTCACCGTGGGCGGACGCCGTATCGCCGCGGGGGTCTCGTTCGAGACGCCGGATGCGCTGCTCTACTACAACGCCGGCGTGGACCCTGAGGCACGGGAGCTGTCGCCCGGCGTGGTGATGGTGGAGCGGTACGTGCGGCGGGCGATGCAGCGGGGGATCGCGCGCATGGACTTCCTCCGGGGCGACGAGCCCTACAAGTACGAGTGGGGTGCGGTGGACAACCCAATCCAGCGCCTGCTGGTCCGACGAACCGGGATCAGATGACGCCCCCGCTGCGCGACGATCCCTGCGTCGCTCCGATGGTCCACCTGCCCGTCCCGGGCCGGGAGCGCGTGCGCGTGGTCCAGGTCATGGCCACCGGCACCAACGGCGGCGCCCAGGAGCACGTCCTCAACCTGGTCGCTCGCCTGGATCCCGCGTTCTACGACGTGTCCGTGGTCTCGCTCTCGCCCGGCAGCGCAGTCCGCAAGCTCCAGCGCCACGGCATCGACACCGTGGTCATCGGTGAGCCGGACGATGCCATCGCCACCGGGATCCTCGCCGCCTACCTGGCAGATGCCCGGGCGGACGTGATCCACAACCACATGCACCGCGCGGAGATCGTGGGGACCAAGGCGGCGATCGCGCTGGGCGAGGCCGGCCACCGTCGCCCGTGGGTCATGGCCACCGTGCACTCGTCCCGCGTCCGTTCCTGCGACGACCAGGAGGAGCTCCGCCGCCTGTCGGCGTCGATCGACCACCTCGTGGTGGTGTCGAACGCGATCGACGAGAAGGTGGAGACGGAGGGCCGCGGCGGGGTGCCGCGCTCCCTCATCTACAACGGCGTGGATCTCGAGCGCTACGACCACCAGGAGCCCTGCTGCACCCTCCGCGAGGAGTACGGGATGGAGCCCGATGCGCCGATCGTGGGCGTCGTGGGCCGACTGGAGCTGGAGAAGGGGCACCCGACGCTGCTGGAGGCCTGGCCGCTGGTGCTGGCGGCGGCGCCCGGTGCCTACCTGCTCATCGTGGGTGAAGGCAGCCGCCTGGACGCGCTGCGCGCGATTGCGCGGGCCCGGGGCATCGAGCGCCACGTCATCTTCACCGGCCGCCGGGACGACATCCCCGCCGTCACCGCCGCCTTCGATGTCGCCGTGCTCCCGTCCTACCGCGAGGCGCAGGGCCTGACGATCCTGGAGGCGATGGCGCTCTCGCGCCCGGTGGTGGCATCCGACGTGGGCGGCATCCCGGAGATGATCGAGGATGGCGTCACGGGGCTGCTGGTGCCGGCCCACGATCCTGCGGCCCTGGCCGCCGCCATCGTCCGGTTGCTCCTCGATCACCAGCTGGCGGACATGGTCGCCCGGGCCGGCCACGACCTCGTCCACGACCGGTTCTGCATCCAGCTGATGGTGAACGCGGTGCAGGAGCTCTACGACGAGGGCGCCCGAGCCGTCCGGCCGCGGGAGATGGTGACCGCGGCGGGGTAGGGTTCGTCCCACCGCTTCGATCGCGCCCCCGGGCCGTTGCCCACAACCCGAGGGTGCAGATCGTTCCATGCAAGCGGAAGCACCTGGAAGTCCCGGGCGCCCGCGCCCACCTTCCTTTGTTCCGTTTGGCTGGAACGATCTCGAGGTAATCCGCGCTGCGGGAAGCCCGGGCGGCGGCGGCGCTGCCACGGCCCCGCAGAGTGGCCCGTAGCATGTGGGCGATGCGAGACTTCCGTCCCGCCACCCGGCCCGCCGCGCCACCTGCGACCGCGCGATGACGCTCAAGCAGCTCTGGCTCGTCCTCGCGCTCGCCCTGCCTGCGCTGGTCCCGCTCCTTGTCCCGCTGCCCGCCGTGGACCTCGCCTATTAGGTGCGCGCCGTCGCACCACCACGCCAGGGATGCGCGTGCCTGGCGGCCCAGACCTGGACCTCGTTCCTGGAGTGGGCCGTGCCCGATGCCCGCAGCTTCCTCGACTCCCGATTCGAGCTGTTCCCGGCCGAGGTCTGGGAGGATCGCGCGGTCGTTGCCGCGGGCGGCCTGGCCGCGGATGCCGTGCTGGACCGCTGGGACGTGGTCTTCCTGGTGCTCCCGACCGACACGCAACTCGGACTGCCCGGTTGGACGGCGGTCTCCGAGGACCCCGACGGCGCGATCCTGGCCCGCACACCCGGACATCTGCGCGGCTGCCGGTACCTTCGGGCCCCAGAAGACGACCGCGGGGCTCTGCTAGAGTCGCCGGCATGGTGCATAGGGACACCACCGGGGTGCTGGACGTCGTCGTGTTCGGCGGGGGTGGCCACGTGGGCCTTCCCCTCAGCCTGGCGCTGGTGGACGCCGGCCTGCGCGTGGGGATCTTCGACATCAACGAGGCATGAGACGCGACCTGCCCGCCTATCTCTCGACCATCGGGATCTCCGCGTCCCTCCTGTTCACCCTCCAGCTGCTCGCGGGCCGGCTCGTGCTCCCGGTGTTCGGCGGGTCGCCCGCGGTCTGGACCACCTCGCTGTGCTTCTTCACCGGCGTCGTGTTCCTCGGCTACCTGTACGCCCATCTTGTGGCCACCCGGCTCGGCCCGGTTCGCGGCACGGTGCTGCACCTGGTGCTGGTCGCCGTCGCGCTCGTCGCTGCGCTGGCTGCACCGAAGGACGTCGCCTCGCTGAGGAACGACTCGCTTCCCGAGGCGATCAACGTCATCGTCGCGCTCGCGGTCCTGGTCGGGCCGGTGGCGTTCATCTTCTCGACCACGACCCCGCTCCTCTCGACGTGGTTCGGTCGGTCGGGTCGCGATCCCTGGTGGCTGTACGCGGTCTCGAACGCCGCTTCGCTGGCGGGCCTCCTCGCGTACCCGTTCCTGATCGAGACCCGGATCCCCCTGTCGAGCCAGCGGGTGCTCCTGGTTGCCGGGTTCGCCGTCTACGCGTTCCTCCTCGCGGCCGTTGCGATTGCCGGGGTCCGCTCCCGACGGCGCGTGACGCGTGGCCGGGTCTCCGATGTGCCCGAGATCGTCGTCGCGCCGCCCTCGCGAAGGCGGATGCTCCGCTGGCTCGTCACTGCGATGGTGCCCGCGGGCCTGCTGTCGGCGACAACGACCTTCCTCGCGACGGATCTCATCAGCGCGCCACTATTGTGGATCGGGCCCCTGGGGATCTACCTCATGAGCATGACCGTCGCCTTCTCGGCCCGCGGCCGGCGCCTGCTGGGTCCGATCGAGCGGCTTGTCCCGACGGCCGCCACCCTGCTCTGGATCCCCTTTGTCCTGCCGGCGGGCTGGCCGGTCGTCGTCCTGCTCGCCATCGAGTTCGGGGCCTTCGGCGTGCTCGCCACGGCGATCCACGGCCGGCTGGCGCTCGACCGTCCCGACACGCGTCACCTCACCGCCTTCTACCTCGTGCTCAGCGCGGGCGGCGTGCTGGCCACCGGCCTGGTTGCGCTCGTTGCGCCGCTGGTCTTCTCCACGATCCTGGAATACCCGATCCTGGTCGCCGCCGCGACGGGCGTCCTCGCACTGATGGCCGGACCCGTGGCGCGCAGCGACCCGTTCGGGGCGCGCGCCATCCTGCTCGGGGTCGGTCGCAGACTCGTGCCCTATGTGGCGATCGCCGGGCTGCTATACGCGGTGGTGGCCATGAGCGGCTCGGGCGCGGTGGTCGTCGTCATCGGGAGCCTGCTCGTTGTCGGTGCGCTCATCGTCGCCGGCGCGAGGACGTCAGGGAGCCTGGCGGTGCTGACGGCGGCAGCGATCGTGGTCCTCCTCGCGACCACGTCGAGCAGCCCGCTCCTCAGGATGCGGACCTTCTTCGGCGTCACCGAGGTAAGGGGCGCGGCGGACGGCGAAGCGCACGCCCTGTTCTCGGGCACCACCCTCCACGGTCTGCAATTCCTCGACGACCGGCGCGACGACCCCACCGCCTACTACGTCGAGGACGGCCCGGTGGGGGACGTCTTCGCCCTCCTCCGCCAGCGACTGCCCGGTCCGGCCGCGATCGGCATCGTTGGCCTGGGTGCCGGCGGCCTCGCCACGTACGGAGAGCCCGGCGACTCGATCCGCTTCTACGAGATCGACTCTGCCGTGATCACGATCGCCACCGAGCGGCGCTTCTTCAGCTACCTGGCCGACTCGTCGGCCGCGATCGACATCGTCAAGGGCGACGGGCGGCTCTCGCTTGAAGCCGCCCCGGACGATTCCCACGATCTTGTGGTCCTCGATGCTTTCTCGTCGGACACCCTGCCCGTTCACCTGATCACCAGGGAGGCGATGGAGCTCTACGACCGGGTCCTGCGACCCGGCGGCGTGTTGGTGTTCAACGTGTCCAACCGCTTCTACGATCTGCCCGGCTCCGTAGCAGCCACGGCGCGCGCCGCCGGGCTCGCCGCGACGGCGCGCGAGTACGGCCCGACACCCGAGATCGAAGCCCGTTCCGCTGCGCAGCCAACGTCGTGGGTGGTCGCGGGAGCACCTGCCGCCGTAGCCGGGTTCGCTGATCTTGGTTGGACCGAGCCCGGCGGCCCGGGTCCGGTGCTCACCGACGACTTCGCGGACCTGCTCCAGCTCCTCCGTCCGTTTCGGTGAGCCGAGGGCGCCGGCGGCGCCGTCAGACAAGGTATGGCAGTCCGGAGGCCCCTGTCCGTGACTCGGGATCCGGTCCCGCGAGCGCTACCGCGGCGATCGTCGCGAACGCGATCACCGTCATCACCACCGCCCCGACCATGCCGATCAGCCGCGCTTCCGGGATCACCCAGTCCCCGGGCGGCACCGCGACCACCAGGTTGAGCGCGAACACGACCGCGAACGCGACCCACAGGACCGAGATCGCCGGCCGCGGCAGCGCGAGCAGCAGGAACACGAACGCCGGGTAGGCGTACCGCTCGTGCATCGTCGTCAAGGTCGTGAAGGCAACAAGCGTGATCGCCGCGAGGCCCAGGGCCAGGTGCCCAGCGGTCGGCCGCCGGTACACCCCGGCGAACACCGCGATCGCCAGGATCCCCGCCATGACGAACCCGAGCGCCCGGAACGTGACCGGTCCCAGAACTCCCGTCCCGTCCGAGACGAACGCCCCGCCCGCGCCCAACTCCTGCAACAGCCACCACGGGTTCCACGCCCGCAGCGACAGGACGTTGAAGATGTCGTCCTGGTACCGGCCCAGGTTGTCCAGGTAGTTGAGCGGTCCACCTGCCACCAGGAACGGCAGCCAGATGGCAGCGGCCACGACGAAGCCGATGGCGCCCGCCCGGATCGTGCCGCGCCAACCCTGCGTGGCCAGGAACCAGGCGGCGAACGGCACCACGAACGGCAGGGCCTGGGACTTGGTCATCAGGGCCAGCGCCACCAGCACCGCCACGAGGCCCGGACGCCCCGCCCGAGCGGCCAAAACCGCCAGCAGCGCCGGGAGGACGTAGATCGGTTCGTACTGACCCCACCAGGCCGACACGTACCAGGTGACCGGCCACAGCAGCACGGCCCCCACGGCGACCAGGGCCAGTCGCGGGCGGTCCCGGAACCACCACCAGGCAGCGCCGGCGATCGCCAGGTCAGCGGTGCTCGCCGGGACCTTCATGAGCGCCCGGATCGCGGGATCCGAGGAGTCCGTCACGCTCCGGAACGCGGGCTCTACGGCAGCCAGCGCACCCCAGACCCAGGCCATGACGGCGGGGAACGAGAGGTTCTGGTCGTAGGCGCGGTCCCAGCCGCCAACGGCGATCCCGTGGACCCACAGGACGAACTGGTCAAGGTCTGCCACGAGACCGGCCTCCGGCCACATCCGCAGACGCACGGCGAGACCGGCCGCGAACAGCAGGGGCAGGGTCAGTGCGAGGCCCAGGGTCCAGGTCCGCCGGCGCCCGACGACCAGCGGGCCGCCTGGGATCGGGGCCCGGTTGATCACGCCCGTCAGGCCGGCGTCGTGACCCAGTAGCGCTCCGCGGCGCCGCCCGTGACCGACCCGATGTCCGCCACTCGCGCCGCGTACCCGCGAACCGCGGCCGCCGCGGCAGCCTTGTCGACGAACAGGCGCTCGATCTGGCTCTCGTAGAGCAGGATCCCGCGGATCTTGCGCTCCAGCACGTCGCCCACGTCCGCGAACTCGGCGGTCAGCGAGACGCCGTCCGGCAGGCCCGTCAGCGCGTCTCCCGGCAGGTCCTCGAGGCGGCCGAAGTCCCCCCACCACGCGTAGGGGAAGTCCTCGTAGAAGGCGATGCGGCCGGTGTAGTCGGGACCGGGCATGACCCAGGCGCGGGCGTCGTGGAGGAGCGCCATCCCGGCGTTCCTCGCCAGCTGGTGGTCCACGTGCCCGCCGATCCCCAGGGGCAGGTAGATCCGGGACGGCTCCAGGCGGGCGATCTCGCGCCGGAGCAGGTCCACGGGAGCCGGGTCGTCCGCGCGCGGCGTGCCCAGCAGCTGCTCATCGCCCTCGTAGCCGCGGAAGACGGCGTCCGGGAGGTCCAGCCAGACGACCGAGACCTCGGCGAAGGCCGCGAACCGCTCGTCCTCCAGGCGTCGCGTGGCCATCGTGTCGCCCGCCGCGGCGGCTTCGGTTCGCTCGGAGGTCAGGACCGCGCCCTGGGTGGCCAGGTCGTCGATGACCGGCTGGCCGGCGAGCGACTCGTTGTGGATCCGCGCCCGGCGGTACCAGGAGGAGCGCTGCCAGAACCGCTTGGCGGCGGCGTCCGCCTCGCCCTGGGTGGCGTCCAGGCCCTCCGTCGTCGCGTGCCATGGCGCCGCCGCGGCGTCTTCGGGGAAGTCCGCCTGCAGGTGGGCGCGGTTGAACGCCTCGCTGACCGGCCAGACCGCCTTGGACCCGAAGCCCAGCGCCTCGCGCTGGTACGGGGTGAGCTGGTCCGCGCTCCCGGAGCCGGAATAGAGCGTCAGGATCGTGACGTTCTGCCCGAGCTCGCGCAGGCTGGCGATCAGGCCGCCGCACGAGAGCGCAACGTCGTCCGGGTGGGGGGCAACGAACACATGGGTCATGGCCGGCCGAGTATAGCCGGGCGCGATCGGCTCTCGACAGGCCCCCTTACCGCGCCTGATTGGCTCTCGCCTTTGGCTGCCCAGGGCGCTTGTCGGGGCGCGCCTTCATCAGGGACCGATGCCGCGCCTCATGCTGTCGCGCGACCGCGTCAGGTCTCCCAGCCGCCGCCGCCGATGAGGGGGACGAACACGCAGGCACCGTCCGAGTGTTCTTGCCACTCGTTCCCGTGGCGCTCTATCACCATCAGCTGCTGCTGCCGGCGCGATCCGACCGGGATGACCAGGCGGCGCCCGTCACCCAGCTGCTCGCGCAGGGCAGACGGCACCTCGGGGGCCGCGGCCGCCACCACGATGCCGTCCCACGGCGCCTCATCGGGCAGACCCAGGCTCCCGTCGCCCGTGCGCACGTCCACGCGGTGCGCGTAGCCCAGGGAGGCCAGGCGCCCGCGGGCAGCATCGGACAGGACCGGGTCCCGCTCGATCGTCGTCACCTGGCAGCCCAGCTCCGCCAGCACCGCCGCCGCGTACCCGGAGCCCGTGCCCACCTCCAGCACGCGGTCGCCACGGCCGACGTGGAGCAGCTCCGCCATGCGGGCGACCATGTACGGCTGGCTGATCGTCTGCCCGCCCCCGATCGCAAGCGGACCGTCGAGGTAGGCGGCGCCACGCTCGTCCGCCGGCACGAACGCCTCACGCGGGACCGTGTCCATCGCGCGGATGACGCGCTCGTCCCGGATGTCGCGGGCCACCAGCTGGTCTGCGACCATCCTTGCCCGGGCCTCGCTCATGCGTGCCCGGTCCTCGTCCATTGCCGGAGGGCTAGCTCGCCGCCGGACTCGCCGAGGCCGCCGGCGTGGGGACGACCGTGGGCGCCGCGGTCGGTGTTGCCGTTGGCGCTGCGGTCGGTGCCGGCGTTGGAGCCGGCGTCACCACCGGTGCGGGGGTGGGCAGCAGGTTGGACACGAAGCCACCCTGGCCGAACAGCAGCGCGTAGCCGAAGATCGCCACGAACACGCCGACCATCGCGAGGACGAACACGGCGGACGCGCGGTCGTCGATGCGGACGGCCTGCTCCGAGATGGACGGCGCGACGACCGGCGGTGCGGCCTTGGGCCGGCGGTCCCGAGATCGGCGGCTCGCGGCCCCGGTCGCCACAGCGGCGGGCCCGGCTTCGGCGGCCGCATCCAACTCGTCGTCGGCGGTCCAATCGTCGTCGGTTTCGGTGGCTTCGTCCGCGGCATCGGCCGCGGCTACGGTTTCGTCCGTCGCGCCCTCGTGGCCAACGGCCTCCGGGTCGCGCTCCTTGTCGGTCATCCGGTGATCGATCTCCTCTCCGCGGGCGTCGCCTACGGGCGTCGCCTCACGTGGCCGTCAGTGTACCCAGCGCCGCCCGCATCCGGCCCGCCCGGCGCGTCACGCCTCGCGGAGCGCTCGGACAGCCAGGCCCGCGAGTCCCGCGCCGATCGACAGCAGCCCGCCCGCCGCGATCACCGGACCCGGCCCGAAGATCCCCACGAGGAGCCCGCCCACCGCCATCGCAATGGACATCCCGCCGAACACCAGGGCGAACCGGAAGCTGATGACGCGCCCGATCATCTCGGGCGGCGTTCGCTCCTGGAACAGCGTCTGGCTGGGGATCACGAAGGCCATGTTCGCCACGCCGCACCCGAACAGCAGGCCGAGGATGAGCGGGATCGAGTCGGAGATCCCGATCAGGAACACCAGCACGCCGAACACCGTGTACGCGGCGATCACCAGTGGACCCTTGCGGACGCGCGTGGCCACCGCGCCCAGGGCAAAGCCACCCAGCAGGCTACCCAGGCCGATGGCCGTCTCCATGAACGCGTACGTGGCGCGGTACTCGTCGCCATCGGAGCCGGTGATCTGCCTCGCCAGAATGATGCTGGCGACCGTCAGGATTCCCACTGAGAACTGGCCGGCCGTGCCCTGGAGCGTGTTGGCCAGCAGGACGGTCTCGTGGCGCAGGAACTCCCAGCCGGCCCGCAGATCCGCGACGATCGTGGCCGGCGAGTCGACACCTGTTCCGGTCCCGGCGGCGTCAGGTTCGCTGTCCCCGTCCCGCAGCCGCCTGACCAGCGGCGGCACCGAGATCGCCGCCACGAGGGCGGCGGACACCAGGTAGGAGGCGGAGTCGAACCAGAACGCGATCGGCAGCGAGTCCGCCAGGAACACCACGAACAGGCCGGCGAGGGGGAAGGTCACGACATCCGCCAGCGTCTCGCCCACCCACATCGCGGCGTTGGCGGAGAGAAGGTCCCTCCGCGGGACCAGGCGCGGCAGGATGGCCACGCGGGCCGGCCGGAAGAAGATCGAGACCGTCGTGATCAGGAACACCAGGGGGTAGGCCATCCAGACGTCGATCAGCACCGCCACGGGGATCAGCAGCACCAGCGCCGCGCGCAGGATGTCCGAGACGACCAGCACCTGCTTCTGGTCCCAGCGGTCTACGAAGGCCCCGGCGATCGGGGAGAACAGCAGATTCGGGATCGTGCCCATGAAGAACGTCAGCGCGACGGCGAACGGGGAGTCGGTGAGCTCGTAGACGAAGGCACCCAGCGCGATCTGGTTGACGCGATCACCGAACAGGCTGATCACCTGGCCGGTCCAGAGCGCCGAGAAGGAGCCGTTGAGGGCCAGGCGCACGTACGGGTGGCTGCGGATGCGTGGCAGGAGCGCGCGCCGGCGCGGTCGGGGGATCGCAACGCCGGTCGGGAAGGCCGCGGTTGCCGCGCTGTCGGTTGCCGCGCCATGGGGCGCCGCGCCTTCGGGCGCGAGAGAGGTATGGGCCGGCGACGACATGCCCATGCTGCCGGCGCCCATCATCAGCGGGCGCTCGAGGGCCGCCGTCTCCTGCAGGCCGGGCGTCAGGCCGGTGCCGGCCCGGATCCCAAGGCTCCCCCCGTCCACCGCCTCCTCGCCGCGCCTCGGCAGCCGGGCCGTGCCCGACAGACCCGGGTAGCGGCCGGACGTCGCTTCGTCGATCGCCGCCTGCGACTCCGCGGGTGTCCGCAGCAACGTCGCAAAGAGGAAGAAGCCGAGCCCGGCGGTCAGGAACAGGTCGCCGATCGAGGCGACGTTCTGGACGGGCCAGATGGGGATCGGGATGACGTCACCCAGCGGGCCCAGGCGGAGCATGAAGTCCGTCCCCGTGCCGTCGATCGCGACGTGGAGCACCGAGCCGAGCGGTCCCACCAGTCCGGACGCATCGTAGGCTGGCTGCCACACCGGCATCCAGCCCCCGTTCACGATGATCACCAGGGCGTTGGACGCGATCCCGATGAGCGCCAGCGCCAGGCCGGGGTATGTGCGGTTGTGCCACAGCGTGAACAGCAGGAGCCCGTACGCGCCGCCAAGCAGCGGCACGCGCAGCGCGTCCACGATCTCCACCCCGAACCCGAGCAGCGCCTCCGTCGCGAACCGGACGATGACCGCCAGGAACAGCAGCGGCAGGAAGCGCAGCCGGATGTCTGCCAGGTGCTGCAGGCGCCCGCCAAGGAGCAGGCCCAGCACCAGCCCGAGCGCAATACCGCCGATCAGCATCCGGAGATTGTGGGGCCGAAGGCCTGGCTCATGCGGGGGGCGAACCGCAGACTGCCGCGGCGGCCGCGGCGGCGGTCAGGGGTGGCGGGCGCGCTCAGGTTGCGTCGGGGGTGGAGGCGATGTTGGCGACCCGGTTCCCGTGCTGCGCGATCAGCGGGATCGGCCGCGGCTGAAGCGTCCGGCCCGGGTCCGCGACATCCTGGGCCCAGTCCGTCTTCACGAACGCATCGACCACCTTCGGGTCGAACTGGACGCCGGCGTACTTCCGCAGCTCGCCGAGCGCCTGTTCCGCGGTCAGCGGCGTCATTCGGTACGGCCGGGCCGCGGTCATCGCCTCAAAGGCGTCCGCCACGTGCAGGATCCGCGCCAGCAGCGGGATCTCGTCCCCGATGAGCCGGTCCGGGTACCCCGAGCCGTTGTACCACTCGTGGTGGTGCCGGATGATCGGCAGTTCCCGGGACAGCCGTGTCACCGGGGCGATGATCTCCGCGCCGAGGACCGGGTGCGCGTTCATGAGCGCCCGCTCCTCCCTGGTGAGCTTGTCCTGCTTGAGCAGCACGGCATCCCGGACGCCGATCTTGCCAACGTCGTGGAGCAGGCCGCCCCACTCGAGGGCCTCGAGGTCGCTCTCGCCCAGACGCATGACCCGCCCGATGTCACCGGCGATCTCCTTGACCCGCCAAGAGTGCCTGCTGGTGTACGGATCGCGCTTGTCCACGGCCCCCGCCAGCGCGGTGATGGTCTGGGTGAACATCTCGCGCATGGCG
>CAMTVM010000072.1:0-20561 GCA_947085195.1 uncultured Chloroflexota bacterium | reverse complement strand
GTGCTGATGCCTCGTCAGGGCCGGTCGCAGCGGCGTGCCGTCCGCGGCCACGCCCGCGGGCACGCCCGGCCGGACGCTTCCGTCAGCGAGTCAGGGCACGACTCGCGGGGCAGCGCGGGATCGGCCGCCGAGCGCCGCGGGACCGCGGGAACCGGCACCGGGACCGCGGGAACCGGCACCGGGACCGCGGGAACCGGCCCCGGAGCCGGCACCGGACCCACCCCGCGCCTGGCCGGCGGGTAGCCACGTGGGAACGGCCCCTGGACCACGCCCGGATCCCCCGTGGCGCCGTGGCCAGCAATCGTCCTCGGACTGGATGGCAGTACGGGGGGTTGACGCCCACGCGCCGGCACGGACATTGGGATGTGCCTCCGGAAAGTGCGCTCCGGAGCGGTTGACGCGCGCGTTGGGCGCAGCTACGCTGACGCGCAGTCGCATGCCCGATCCAGGGTCCGCAAGGGAGAACCGTGAGCTCGTCCGAGATCGCCTTCCTGGCCCTCGGCCTCGTCCTCGGCGGCGCGCTGGGCGCGGCGTTCCTGGCGGCCGTTCGCACCCGACCCGCACCGCGGCGGGAGGTCCGGATCACGATCGCCCCGAATTCGATCAGGGCCCGCCGTTCGGTCACGCTGGCCGATCCGACGGCCGCCCGGACCCGGCCCTCCCCGCCAGGCTCACCCGATTACGCTGCGTGGCCGGATCGCCCGGTGGACGACCCCCCGAGCCGGGTCGCTGCCGATCTCCCGAGCCCCGGCACGGCCCTTCCATTGCGAACACGCGTTCCATCCGTGCCCACCCAGGCCACCGTGAGCGCGGTCGCCGTCCCCGTGAGCGCTGGGCATCCCGCCACCGGGCTGGAAGGAATCGCCTCGAGGGCGGGCCGCAGCCCGGGATACGACGTCGTGTCGGCGTCGCTCGCGAGGCCGACGGTCGGGATCGCGGTCGCCGACCGGCCCGCGAACACGTCCACGGCCGTGCTCCTCGCGGACCCGGCAGTCCCCGCAGCGACGGCGGTCCTGGACGAGCGGCGACCGTCTCCGGAGCGGCTGGTCAGACCCCGTCCGCCCGTCCCGGACCCGCGGTTCTTCCTGGCTTCAACCGCCGTGGGCATCCCGATCGCCCGGGCTGGCGAACCCCTCGGAACCTCCGCCCCGGGGTCCGGGGTGACGTGGCCGTCGGAGGGATTGCCATCCGGCTCGGTGGATCCGTGCGAAGCCGTCCGGACGCTCGCCGGGGAGCGCTGCGCGGAGGCGGAAGTCGCCCGTGACCTCGCGCGCACGGCCCAGGACGCCCGGCGCGAAGCCCAGCGGACGGTTGACGCCCTCCGTGAGCGCATCGACCGTGACCAGGCTGTCTCGGACCCGCGTCGCATCGCCGCCACGAAGGCCGAGCTGCACGCCAGTTTCCGGGTGGCCAACGCAAAGGCGGCGACACCGGAGGAGGCCGAGGCGGCCGCCCGCCGCTGGTTGACGGCCATCGATCGCGTCAACACGGACGCTCGAACGGCCCTCCGCGCGGCGGAGTTGGGGGCAACTGAGTTGCGGGAGCAATTGCCCAGGCTCGAGCGGCTGGTCCTGGAGGCTGATGCCGCCCGGATCACCGCCGAGAGTGCGGACCAGACGTGCCGGACCGCCCGTGAGGACCTGGCCAGGTGCGAGGAGGCTACGGCAGCCGCCGCACCGCTGCCCGCCGCCGGGATGCCGCACCCGTTCGCCGCCGTCTGGCCCACCGAGGCGGACCTGAGCCCCAACCACGAGCCGGCCGGGGTACCGACGGAGAACCTGGCCGGACTGCCGGCGATCGTCGGGATGCTGCGACGCGATCGTGACGCACGCGATCGCGTCGTAACCGCGCTGGCCGGCGATGAACCGGCATTGGTGGCCGTCTGGCAGCTGCGGCTCTCCGCCCTCCTGGACGCCATCGCCGGCCGCGCCATCGAGGCCGGTTGCCTGAATCTCCCCGACGACCACCCGTTCTGGGCGCTGTTCCTGGCTGTCGAGCGGCGGGAGATCGTGCGGGCCTTGTCCTCCCTCGGGTTCCGCTTCGACGGGCTCGGCGGGTTTGCGGACGGCCGGACCCCCTCCGCAAGGGACCTGTCGCTCGCGGTGGGCTACTCCGGCCTGGATCCGATGCGCATCCGGATCTGGCCACGGGAGGCGGAGCTCGCCGCCCTGTATGCCGATGCCACCGTTGCCGCAGATGAGTGGCTCGCCGGCGAAGCCGATGACCTGTCCCTGGGCGCCGTCGTCGATGCGCTCGGGCCCAGGGCTGCGGACCTCGGCGAGCTCTGGGACGCCTGGGGCCGCGTCCGGCCGCTCCTCCTCGCCGCGGACTGACCGACTGCCGATCGGTCAGGCGGGTCCGGGCTCCGCGCCCTCCGTCTCGGGCGGGGTCCTGTGGGTGGGACCCTCCTCGGCATCGCTCTCGATCACGATGACCCGGAATGCCTCGGCCGCCGTGACCCCGATCGACTCGCCTTCCTCCCGCGCCCACTCGCGGATCCGCGGCTCCAGCCGCTCCGGGTGCCGGATCTGGCTCCCGTGCGCCCGCAGCGCCCCGATCTTCCGGTCCAGCGTGCCGCTGACGTCGACCCAGGCCGACGAGTGGTTGCTCCAGAAGAGGTAGAGGCGCCGGACCGTGTGCGGCTCCAGGCCCTCCCGGGCGAGCCACGGGAACAACATGGCGTTGCGCGCCGCGGGATACACCGCGTCCACCGCCGCGATGCCGGCGGCCCGGTGGTCAGCGTGGTTCACGCCGCCCTCCCCGTAGAACAGGGTCTCGGGATCCACGGCCAGCACGGCGTCCGGCCGGAACGTGCGGATCTCCCGCACCAGTTGCTCGCGGAGGGCGAGGTCGTTTGCCACGGCCCCGTCCGGCTGGTGCAGGAAGCTGACGCCCGTGTAGCCAACGACGTCCGCCGCGGCCCGCTGCTCGGCCTCCCGGACGGCGGCCAGCTCGATGGGATCGGTGCGCCAGTCGTCCGCACCGGCGTCGCCGCTCGTGCAGCACACGAGCCAGCCCGTGGACCCCTCGTCGATCCAGCGCGCGGCCGTGGCAGCCGGCCCGAAGTCGGCGTCATCGGGGTGGGCAACGACGACCATGAAGCGCTCCGGGCGCCATGTGTGGTGCCGGCGGGCGGTCGTCTCGGGCATGTGGCGGACCTCAACCAGGACTCGTTGGCGGGTGGTGGCGACCTCGTCCGACATCGTCGTCACGACGCCGCCGTTATGCTAGATTTCCCGTTGAGGCTTCGCTCGTCTCCCCCCCACGAGCGGAGCCTTCTTTCACGCCCGGCTCATGCTCTCATGCGGGGCTCATGTCCCTCGAGACGCCTGCGCCGCCCGGATCGCATCCAGGACCTCCGCAGCGTGCCCGTCTGCCTTCACCCTGGGCCACGTGACCACGATGCGTCCGTCCGGGCCCACGAGGAAGGTCGAGCGGGCGATCCCGAAGTACGTCCTGCCGTAGTTCGTCTTCTCCTGCCAGGCGCCGTACGCCTCCGCGGTCGCGTGGTCCACGTCCGAGAGCAGGGTGAACGGCAGGCCGAACCTGGCCCGGAACGCGGCATGGCTCCCCTGCCCGTCCGGGCTGACGCCCCAGACGGCGGCGCCCTCCCCTTCGATGTCCGCGTGGAGGTCCCGGAACTGGCAGGCCTCCGTCGTGCAGCCGGGGGTGTCGTCCCTGGGGTAGAAGTAGACGACGGTCCACGAGCCGCGGCGGTCGACGAGGCGGTGGAGCGTCCCGTGCTCGTCGGGGAGCGCGATCTCGGGGGCCGGATCGCCGGCCTGGGGCATGCTCATGATGCCGAGGATAGCCGCCCCGGCGGATGGGCGGTGTCGATCGGATGGGCGGTCTCGATCACGAGGAGCCGCCCGGCCCGGACCGTCACGGCCGCGTCGGCGCTCGTCCGGATGTTGGAGAGGCCGCGCGCCGGACCGACCGTGAGGAGCTCGTCGCGGAGCGGGTAGGCGAGGCCCAGGGTGGTGATCCCGGCCACGTCCCCACCGAACGGGAGCAGGGTGATCGTGGCGCCGTCCGGGCCGGGCAGCGCCCGCGTCACCGCGCCGCCGTCCGGCCCGGGAGCCCGGATCAGGAGCACGCGCGAGCCGGCATCGAGGAGCACGATGTCGGCCGTCGCCAGGGCCGGATGGGCCAGGAGCCATACGTTGGCGAGCGCGTGGTCGAGCCGCGGGCCGCCAAACGCACCCAGGACCGTGACCCGCGTCGCGCCGCGGGCGACGGCCTCCAGCAGCGCCAGCTCCGTGTCCGACTCGTCCTTGTCGTGCCTGGCCCGGCGCACGGGGACGCCCCCGGCCTCGGCGGCTGCCAGGAGCACGGGATCCAGCGAGTCGAGGTCGCCCACCAGGACGTCCGGTCGCAGGCCCAGCTCCCGTGCCCGGGCGAGGCCGCCGTCCGCCGCGACGATGTCCGCCACACCGGCGTCCCAGCCCGGCCAGGCGGCGTCCAGCGCGACCCTGACCGGGACGTCACCGTCCGCGACGACAAGGGCGTGGCGGTCCGCTACGGCTGGATCCGGCCCTGGGTGCGACGAGGTGCCCATGGCACCGGATCGTACCGGGTCGGCGTACCGGGTCGGTGGCGGTGGTCGGTGGCACGCGTCGTGTAGACTCGCGCCCGTGCCGGACTTCCCTCTTCCTGCGCCCATCCAGCGTGTCGTGGACGCTGCCGCCCGCAAGGGCGTGACGCTCGACGTGCATGTCTTTGCGGAGTCCACGCACACCGCGGAGGACGCGGCCGCGGCCGTCGGCGCCGAGCTGGGCCAGATCGTCAAGTCGCTGGTCTTCGTGACTCCCGCCGCGACGGGCGCCCTCGATCCGGTGCTGTGCCTCGTCTCCGGGCCCAACCGCGTGGACCTCGCGCGCCTGGCCGCGGTGACCGGCGCCTCCGACATCCGCCGCGCGAACGCCGAGGAGGCCCGGGAGTTGACCGGCTTCACGATCGGCGGCATCCCGCCCATCGGCCACGGCCGGGTCGTCCGCGTGGTGATGGACCCCGATCTCGGGCGCTTCCCGGTCGTCTGGGCGGCGGCCGGCACACCCACCGCCGTGTTCCCGGTGCCGCCCGCCACCCTGCGCATGCTGTCCAACGCCCACGTCGCGCCGATCTGCGAAGAGCGGAGGCAGGCCGATGTCCTGGCGGAGACCCAGGGCTCCGGCGGCTCGTCCGCCGCGCCGCAGAACGCCGGCGCCTGACCGGACGGGCAGCCCCGTGACGGTCGAGCCGCGCCGCTCCGTGGTGTTGTTCCCCGGAGGGCTGCGGGCCAGCTTCCGGTGGGCCGGCAGCGGGCAGGCGGCGGCTGTCTTCGCGCTCACCGAGCTGGGCGGGCCGCTGGTGGACCACGGCGAGCTCTCCGGGCCGGACCCGGACCTCCGGTGCCGGGCCGAGGTGCGGGTGGACACGCCGACCGGTCCGTGGACGGCACGCCTCGCGTCCACGATCAGCGACGAGCCGGCCGGGCTGCTGTGGGACACCGAGGGCCTGCTGGTGATCGCGTACGGGTTCCACGCCTACGCCTTCGAGGCACGGACGGGCGTGCTGCGCTGGAGTCATCGCTCGGCGTCACCCGTGGTGGCGATCCTGGGCTCGTCCCGGCTGCCGCACGTGATCCTACAGGCGGAGATCGAGACCTTTGCGCTGGAGGCGGACGGCGAGGTCGGCTGGCGGGTGGCCCACTCGGACGTCGTTGCCGGCGCGGAGCTCGTGGGCGGGCACCTGGTGCTGACGAGCTTCTCCGGGCAGGTACGCGCCCTGGACCCACGGACGGGAAGGGGTGCAGGGTGATCACCCATGCACGGTCATCCGACCATCGTCACGGTGGAGAACCTGTGGACAACTCGCGTGCGATCGCGCGGTGAAGGGTGGACAAGTCCGTTGACCGGCCCATCCACGGCGGCGTAGCGTTGCCATCAGCCCGAAGGTGCTGAGCGATGCTAACGGCGGCGATAACATCAACGCCCACGCGTCGAGTAGGTTCCTTCGGGCTGTTGATGCCCCGCTGACCGGTTCCCGGGCCGACGCCGTCCTGGCCGCTATCATCGCGCGGTGACTCCCCTGTTCCTCGTCAGGTGACTCCCCTGTTCCTCGTCATCAGCGGCCTCGTCGCGCTCACCGCCGGGTGGCTGCTCATGCGCCGCCTGGGCCCGGGGGCCCGGATCGGGCGGATCCTCGCCGCCACGCCCGTGGTGCCGATGACCCGAGCGGTCGAGATGGCGGCACAGGGCTCCCCACGCTACGTAGCCGTGGGCGGCCGGATCGGCTCCGGGCAGGAGTTCGAGGACGAGGCCGGACGGCCGCTGGTCTACCGCCGCACACGACTGGAGCTGCGCCGCGGCTCCGCCTGGGCGGCTATCGAGGACCGCCGCGAAGTCGTGCCGTTCGAGGTGACGGGCGACCTGGCGTCCATGGCGGTCGACGCGGATGCGCTGGGCGAGGGTCTCGTGGTCGTGACCCGCGAATCGACGGGGACCGCCCGCGAGATCCCCGACCGCGTGCCGCCGGACACGGACCCGACGACGCCGGTCCGCCTCCGCGTGGAGCACCTCAGCTCGATCGACCATGCGCTGGTCCTGGGCGTGCCCTCCGTGGATCCCGAGCGCGGCCCGATTCTGCGGCCGGGCCTCGGGCGGCCGCTGGTGCTCACCACCCTCGAGCCGGCGGAGGCGATGCGCCTGCTGGCCGCCGGGCGTCGGCGCACCACGCTGGTCATCTCCGTCCTGCTCGCCTCGGGCCTGGCGGCCATCTCGACCGGCCTGGTGTGGGCCGTCGTTGACGCGGTGGCGTGACGTGGTCGGCACGCATCGCCGGCCCACCGGCGTCGGGCGGCCCGGGCGCCTGGCCCGCTGGACGCTTCCGGGCGTCGTGGCTGCCGCCGGCGCGATCGCCGCCGTGCTCGTGGGAGCCGCCACCTCGCTCGCCGCGTCGCCGTCGCCGACGAGCGCCGCGGTCGGCGACCCACGGAGCAGTGGCCAGGGGCCCGGCCTCGTGGGAGACCCGCTGACGGCGATCGCGCTCGTCGCCGCGATCGCCCTGGCGAGCCTCGTTGCGACGCTCGTTTACGTGCGGCTGACCCGCGGTCCTGCCGAGTCCGGGCCCGGTCGCTGAGACCCGCGGGACAGGATCTTCCGCGTCCCGGCCGGGGCACCCGGCGAGCAGGGATCCCGTGGGATGAGAATATCGTCCTATTGGCAATTCCTGTGAAGTCATGGAGAGTCCTGGGCACCCGCGATGCTTGCCAAATCCTCCATCTCCCAACCGGCCACCAGGACCCCTCGCCCGGGCGATGCGACCCTTTCGGTCACGAAAGCGGCGCGGGTCCTTGGCGTCCATCCCAACACCGTCCGGGCGTGGAGCGACGCCGGGCGACTCCGGTACTCCCGGATCAACGATCGGGGTGACCGCCGCTACCGCCAGGCCGACCTGGAGCGGTTCCTCGCTGCCGCGGTGAACGTGGCACCAGCCCCCGAGGCCGGGCATGACCCGCCGAGGCGGTTCCGGAGGGGCGCCGCCGCGGCCACACCGATGCTCACGGACTCGCCCGCCGGTCTGGACCTGCTGGCCGACCTGACCGAGATCGCGTCGTTCCCGTCCGGCCTGGATCCCGCGCTCGACGAGGCGTGCAAGCACATCCGCCAGGTCACCGGCGCAGCGCTCGTCGGGATCTGGGAGCGCCGACCCGCCGGCCTCGTTCCCCGTTCCGCCGACGTGGGAGGCACCGGCATCGGCGCGATGCGGACCGTGGCGCCCGGGCGCAACCTGCTCACGCTCGCCCTCGAATCGCCCACGCCCGTCCACGCCCGGCCGGGGCTCGCTGGCCCGGCGCCGGTGCTGGGCCTGGGCACGGACGAGCTGGCCGTCCGGATCCCTGCCGGTGAGGCGCCGTGGGGCGTGCTCGTCCTGGCCGGTGCCATGCAGCTGGGCCGCGACGACGGTTACCGGCTGGCCGGTGCCATCGCCCGCACCCTCGGAGTGCTGATCCGCGGGGCCGCCGCCGCCGAGCAGTCGTTCGGACGGCTCCGCCGGTCGGAGGCGCTGCGCCGCATCGCAACGGACCTGACCTCGCGGCTGGACGTGGGCGACGTCATCCGGGACCTCGGCGATCACGCCCGGGTGCTGTTCGGCGCGGACCGCGTCGCGGTGGTCCTGCGCGACCTGGAGGGCCGGGTCTCGTCGCCAGGCTCCATCGGTTTCTCGGGGTCGTTCCTGGAGTCGGCTCGCGGCATCGAGGAGAGCCGGCTGGGCCAGCGGGACGTCCCCGTGCGGCGGCCTGTGGTCCTGCTCGGCTCCCAAGCCGGACGGGAGGGCAGTGCGATCCGCGCCGCCGCGATCCAGGAGGGCGTGGAGACGCTGCTGGCAGCGCCGATGGTGGACGGCCACGAGCTCCACGGCATGCTCTACCTCGCCCATGACCGCGCCCACCGGTGGCGCGAGGTGGACATCGATGCCGCCGAAACCCTCGCCGGCGACGCGGCCGTCGCGGTGCGCTCGGCCCGCACGTTCGGGCGGATGGCGGCTTGGGCGGCCCAGCTCCAGTCGATCCAGCGCCTGGGCGCCCGGCTCTCAGGCCTCAGCGACGTGAGCACGATCGGCAGCGCGATCGCCACCGAGCTCCGCCAGCTCATCGACTACGACAACGTGCGCGTCTACCGGGTCCGCGGCGAGACCCTGGCCCCGGTCGCCATGCTTGGGCACGGCAGCGGGTACTCCGACGAGACCGCGGACAAGCTCACGCTCGCCGTCGGCGAGGGGATCACCGGGTGGGTCGCCAGGTTCCGCGTGCCGCAGCTGGTGGACGACACCGCCGCCGACCCCCGGGCCATCACGATCCCGGGCACCGACTCGGACGACGAGGAGTCCATGCTCCTGGCGCCGATGGTCCACGAGGGCACCTGCCTTGGTGTCGTGGTGCTGTCCCGGCAGGGCCTTCGCCAGTTCACGGAGGACGACCTGCGGCTGCTGGTGATCTACGCCTCGTTTGCGGGGCAGGCGATGGCCAACGCCGACTCCACGGCCCGGCTGCGCGAACAGTCCGACGCCCTCGAACGGCAGCTCCGCGCCCAGCGGGAACTGTTGCGGGTCACCGAGTCCATCCTGACCACGCTCGACCAGCGCGCCGTGCTGGAGCAGATCACGGACAGCCTCGGCGCCCTCATCGAGTGCGACAACATCGCGATCGAGGTGGTCGAGCGCTCGACTGGCCTGCTCGTCCCCTTGACCGCGCGCGGCACCCATGCAGGCGAGTACATGACGCCGTGGGAGCCGGGCGAGCAGGGGATCGCCACCTGGGTCGTGGATCACAACGAGCCGGTCCTGATCGAGGACGAACGCAGCGACCCGCGCGTGAACCACTTCCGGATCAGCGGCCGGATGGACGGGAGCCTGATCGTGGTCCCGTTGCTGGGTCCGGCCGGGGCCGCCGGCGTGCTCACCCTGGAGCGGCTGGGGGCGGCGGTGCGGTTCGACGAGGAGGAGTTCGAGCTTGTCAAGCTGTTCGCTGCGCAGGTGTCCATCGCACTCCGCAACGCGGAGATCTTCCACGCCGCCGAGGTGCGCGCCCGAACAGACACGCTCACCGGACTCCTCAACCACGGCACGTTCAAGGAACGGCTGGCACGGAGCGTCGCGGCGCACGACCCGTTCGGGCTCGTCATGATCGACCTCGACGAGTTCAAGACGATCAACGACACGCTTGGGCACCAGGCCGGCGACCGGCTGCTGCGCGAGATCGCCAGGGCGATCCAGGCGGCTGCCCGCGCCACCGACGCGGTCTTCCGGTACGGCGGCGACGAATTCGTCGTGATGGTGCCGCGCGGCGACGCCGTGGGCCTTGCGTCCGTGGCAGAGCGAGTCCGCGGGGCCGTCGCAGCTGTCGGCGGGGCAGGCACGCTGTGGGCTGCCGATGAGATGCCCGTCTCGGCGTCCATCGGCACCGCCTCCTTCCCCGGCGACGGCGGGGACGCGGAAGCGGTACTCCTGGCCGCCGACCGGGCCTGTTTCGTGGCCAAGCGCCGGGGGCGCGGGCGAGTCGCCACGGCCGAGGACGGGCGGGCGCTCGCGGCCGAGTTCACGCTGTCCGAGCCGACACCGGTCGATCCAGCGACGGATCTCCACGCCTGACGGGTGGCAGGGAACGGCCGCGGTACGTCACACTCGGGCTCACGGAGGTTCGCCGTGCACCTGTCCAGCTATCGGTCCCGTTGTCGCCAGGTCTCGTTCGGCCTCGTCGTGGTCGCCTGCCTGGTCGCGATCGCCGGTTGCCTGCCCGCATCCGTCCGGCCCACGCCCACGCCGGCCTCGACCCCGGGGCCGACGGCGACACCGGCGCCCGCGCCCACCGCCAGCCCGGCGCCGCCCACCCCCACGCCGGGGCCGACGTTCCTGCTCTACACCGTGGTCCGCGGTGACACGCTGGTGGGCATCGGGCGCCGGTTCGGGACGACCGGGCGAAGCATCGCCTACTGGAACCGGGCGGCGTATCCCTCACTGGACCCGGAGTCCTCCGCGTACCGGCCGGACCTGCTGCAGGCCGGATGGGTGCTCCAGGTCCTGCCGGGCCAGGAATACGTCCCCCCGGTTGACGATGGCGAGAGCGGCGAGGAGGTCACCCCGGCGCCCAGCGGCGACGAGGAGTACGAGACCGAGAGCCCCGTCCCGGGGGAGAGCGACGGGGGCTGAGGCCCGGCGGGTATGCTCCGCTGCGTGTCACCCTTGTCGCGCGCCGTGGGGCGGGTGCCCCGGATCGTCGTCACGCTCATGAACCCGGCCAGCCAGGCCGAGCCCGAGATCGCCGTCCGCAAGAACGCGCTGCACGTGGACTCGGTGGTGCGGCACGGGGCCGCGGCAATGGCCCTCGATCCCACGTCGCCGGCCTCCGAGCGGGCCGCCGCCTTCGCGACGATGGACGGGCTGCTGCTGACCGGCGGCGCGGACATCGAGCCGTCCCGGTACGGCGCCGCGAACGTGGGTCCCTTCGCCGTGGAGCCGGATCGCGACGAGCTGGAAGCGGCGGCGTTTGCCGTTGCGGACGCGCGGGGCATCCCGGTCCTGGGGATCTGCCGCGGGCTCCAGGCGATGAACGTGTTCAGCGGCGGGTCGCTCCTGCAGCACGTCGACGGGCACGTGGGACACGGCTGGGGCCATGGTCCGGCGCTCACCCACCCGCTCCGGCTGGTCCCCGGGACGCGGCTGGCGCGGATCCTCTCCCCGTCCGGCGTGGCCGGGAGCGTCCTGACCGTGAACAGCTACCACCACCAGGCGGTGCGCCTGGCCGATCTCGCTCCGTCGTATCTGCCGGCCGCCTGGTCGTCCAGCCCGGCCGGTGACCTCGTGGAGGCCTTCGAGGCGCGGGAGGGCCCGTTCCGGATGGCCGTGCAGTGCCACCCGGAGCGGACGGAGTCGACGCCCAAGGCATTCGAGCGGCTGTTCTCGTTCTTCGTGAACGCGTGCCGGGGGCCGCTGGCCAGCCGGTAGCGGCCGGACACGGGCGGGGCCGGACGCGACCGGGGCCGGACGAGGCGCCGGACGAGGGAGCCGCCGGCCCGGGGCGCGTTGATGCTCAGACCTGGAGCCGCCCCGCCTCGATGATCCGGTTCAGGAACTGGCGCGTCCGCGCCTCGCGGGGCGCCGCGAAGATCTGCGCCGGCGGCCCCTGCTCCAGGATCCGGCCCGCGTCCAGGAAGCCCACCCGGGACGCGATGTCGCGCGCGAAGCCCATCTCGTGCGTGGCGATGAGCATCGTCATCCCGCCCGCCGCCAGCTCCCGGATCACGTTGAGCACCTCGGCCACGAGCTCCGGGTCCAACGCGGACGTGACCTCGTCGAGGAGCAGCAGGTCCGGCTGCATCGCCAGCGCCCGCACGATCGCCACCCGCTGCTGCTGCCCGCCGGAGAGCCGGTCCGGGAAGTCGCGCGCCTTCTCCGCCAGGCCGAACCGCTCGAGCAGCACCGTCGCATCCCGCTCCGCGTCCGCCGGGGCCCGCTTCAGCACCTTGCGCGGCGCCAGCGTCACGTTGTCCAGGACGCTCATGTGCGGGAACAGGTTGAACGCCTGGAACACGATCCCGATCCGCCGCCGGATCCGGTCCACGTTCACGCCCCGCTCCGTGATCTCCTCGCCCTTGATGAGGATCCGCCCGGCGTCGATGGGCTCGATCAGGTTGATGCAGCGCAGGAGCGTCGACTTGCCGCTCCCCGAGGCGCCGATGAGCGCGATGACCTCGTGCTCGGCAACCTCGAGGTCGATGCCGCGCAGCACCTCCAGCGACCCGAACGACTTGTGCAGCCCGTGGATGGCGAGGGCCGGCCGCTCCTGCTCCTGCGTCATCGGGCGTTCGTCGCCCCGCGTCGCCGGTCCCGCCCGATGAGCCAGTCCGTGAGCCGGGCCAGCGGGATCGTGAGGACGATGAACACGAGAGCCGTGGCCACGTATGGGGTGAAGTTGAAGTTGGCCAGCTGCTTGATCTGCGACGCGCGGAAGATCTCGACGACGCCGATGTACGACACGAGCACCGTGTCCTTCTGCAGGCCGATGAAGTCGTTGAGAAGCGGCGGGATCACGCGTCGGACCGCCTGGGGCAGGATCACGTGGCGGAGCGCCTGGAACCGGGACAGGCCCAGCGACCGCGAGGCCGCCTCCTGGCTGGGGTGGATGGAGTCGATGCCCGCGCGGTAGACCTCGGACACGTAGGCCGAGTAGATGAGCGTCAGCGCCAGGACCGCCCAGGGGAAACCCGTTGGCATGCCCTTGATGCCGAGCCCGGGGATCCCAAACCCGAGAAGGTAGATCACCAGGAGCCCCGGCACCGCGCGGAAGACGTCGACGTAGACGGTCGCGAGGAACCGGACCGGGAAGAAGACGGGCCCCCTCAGGCTGCGCAGCACCGCCAGCACGAGGCCCAGGACGAGGATCAGGACCTCTGCGATGAGGAACAACTGGATGTTGGTGAGGAACGCCCGCAGGATCGAGCGCTCCCAGATGAACTCGTTGCCGACGAAGCCGAAGGCCTCGGCGAAGAACCTGGGCGAGAAGAACGACTCGCGAACCAGCTCCCACCCGGGGGTATTGACGATGAGCCACCCGATGACGCCGAAGAAGACGACGGTGCTGACGATCGCGATCGTCAGCGACCGCAGCGCCCCCTCGTCGCGGGCACGCGACAGCCCGCCCCGCCGACGAACCCCCGTGAGGGTGCCGGGATCGGGCGGACCACCGCGCAGGCCCACGGGATCAGGATCGGGTACCGCCTAGGGCTGGAACGCCGGGACGCCGTCCTGGAAGGGCAGCCACCTGGTGACGAGGCCTGCGAACGTGCCGTCGTCGTTGAGGGCCTTGATCGCCGCGTTGACGCACGGGGTCAGCGCACTGCCCTTCTCAAGGACCACGGAGAAGTACTCCGCGACGCCGGTGTCGAACTTGCCGACGGCGACGGCGTTCTCGACCTGGACGTTGGTGAGGAAGTCCGCGGTCGGCAGGTCGACCACGATGCCGTCGATCTGACCCGACTTCAGCGCCTCGATCGCCGCGTCGTTGGTGTCGAACACCTGCGGGTCCTTGCTCGGCTTGATCGTGTTCACGATCACGTCGTAGCTGGTGGTCCCAACCTGGGCACCGAAGGTGTATCCGGCGAGGTCCGCGACGGTCTTGGCGGCCGCAAGCGGACTGTCCTTGAACGCCACGACGGACTGGCTGACGAAGTAGTAGCCATCGGACAGGTCGACCGCCTGGGCGCGCTCCGGCTTGTAGGAGACCTGGGTGATGTAGAAGTCGAACTCCTTCGCGCCCGGGGCGAAGGAGTTGGCGAACGGGACCACGATCCAGGACACCTTGTCCGGCGCGAAGCCGAGCTTGGCCGCAACGGCGTAGGCCACGGCGCTCTCGAACCCCTCTCCGGTGGTGGGATCACCCGTGAAATCCGATTCTTCCCAGGGCGGGGTGTTGCCACCGTCACGACGGGCAAAGTACGGCGGGTAGGCCGGGTTGTCCGCACCGAGCGTCAGCTTGCCGGCCGTCTTGAGGGCGAGGTTCGCCGGGGCGCAGGCGTCCGGCGTGGGGGTGGGGGCCTCCGTCGGGGCGGTCGTGGGTGCCGCGGTAGGCACGGGTGTGGCGGCGTCCGACGCGATGGGTGACGGCGTCGAGCCGCCACCGGTGCAGGCCGCGGCGAATGCGGCAGCGAAGACCAGGGCGGTCATGCCCTTCACGGTGCGCATGGGTGGTACGTCCTCCTCCTGTTCGGTTCCCCGGCGAGTGTAGCGGGCGGATTACGGCGGGTCCCGGAAACGCCGAAGCGACGCCGGGAGGAGGACGGCGTCGCTTCGGAATGCTGGCCGGGGCGGGGAGGAGGGAGAACCCGCCGCCGGTGTGGTGTCGGTTGTGGGTGCTGCTCCGTGGTGCAGTGGGGCAACTATGGGGCGAGATGGTCAGGGCAGACGATGACCCATGAGTCCCGGTGCGCCGGGTACTTTGCGCACGCCGGGATCGCGACGCGGCCGGCCCGCAGATCGCTAGACTCGGGCTCGTGCGCGTACGGATGATCGAGCTGCGGATCCTGGCGGCCTTGCTGGCCGGCCTGTGGATCGTGGCGTTCGGGCTCGTCCTGGGCGGCTATCGCCCGGGCGGTCCCGTGGACATCCTGGTTGGCATCGCCGCGGCCGGCCCCATCCTCGTCGCGCTCGCCGCCCTGCGCTGGCCACCCGTGGCCCGGGGCGACCGCACCTTCGCCGCCATCGCCTGGCTGGCTCTCGCGGCCATGCTCCTGCTGGTCCCGTCGCTCGGCGGGGTCGTGGGCCAGCTCACCGGCCGCGGCCCGCAGACGCTCCTGCCATCGCTCGAGGCCGCCTATCCGTGGGTCCTGGCACTGCTCGCCACTGCGCTGTTCGCCGGCCTGGGCGTTGCGCGGCGGCGCCTGGGCGAGACGGCCCTCCGGCGGCGGCGGCTCGCGGTCGGCGCGGCCTTCGGCCTCGCGATGGCGGTCGCCGCCGGGAGCCCGTTCACCATCGCGGCGATCGGCAACGAGCTGGCCCTGGGCAACCGGCCCGCGATCACCTCGCGCTTCGGGCCCACGGATCCGGACCTGGAGCCACCGCTGTGCACCGGGGTGGTCCTTCACGGCTCCACGGCGGTCGTGGAGCTGCAGATGGACTCGACGCTGGACGGCAGGTACGCCGGCCGGGTGGCCATCCGCGGCGTGCGGAACGGGGCGGACGTCCGGTGGACCGGGTTCGCGGCGACGCGCCTGACGCTGGGTCAGCACGGGATCACGCGCATCGGCGGCCGGACCTGGGAGCTGGTGCCCGGACGCTCGTGGGCCGACGCGGAACCCGGACGTGGCCTCGGGGTGGACCTGGACCGGACCATGGTCCTGGTGGCGCTCACCCCGGCCAACCGGGCGGTGGCCGAGGATCGCGGGATCTCGTTCATCGAGGGGGCGCGGGCCCGGCACTGCCGGATCGCCGCAGACGGCACGATGATCCGTGACGCCCTGCCGGAGGTGGAGCTCCTCGTTGGAGGGACCGACCTCGCCCGCTGGCGCGGTGACCTGGACTTCTGGGTCTTCGCGGACGGCCAGGTGGGCCAGGTGGACGGGCGGATCTCCGGGCCCGCGCTGGACCTCGCGGAGGACGCGCTCGTCGCGGGCCTCCGGTTCCGGATCACCGCGGTGGACCGCGGACTGCCCACCACCGTGCCGCCGCCCACGCCTTGACGAGGAGAGACGTCGCATGACCCACGACCGGATGGACCGGGACCTGCCCGATGGCGAACGCCTGGAGGGCAAGCGCGACCGGCTCGCCCGGCTCCTGAGCGTCCTGCGGGTGCTCCAGGGACGCGGCGAGACCGGCGTCCGGCCGGCCGAGATCGCGCGCCGCACGAACATGTCGGTGCGGAGCGTCTACCGCGACCTGCACGCGCTCGAGGACGAGATGCAGGTCCCGCTGTGGAGCGAGCGTGGCCGCTGGGGCGTGACGAAGGGGGCGTTCCTGCCGGCGCTGCGCCTGACGCTGCCGGAGGCGATGGCCGTCTTCCTGGCCGCACGCCTGGTCACGCGATACGCGGACAAGTACGACCCGAACCTCTCCTCCGCCTTCCAGAAGCTGGAGGACGGCCTGCCCGATGCGCTGCGCGAGCACGTGGAGCGAACGCTGGACGACCTGTCGCGACGGCCGGTTGACGACGGGTTCAACCGCCACGTGGAGGACCTGACCCGGGCCTGGGCGGAGCGGCGGGTGGTCCGCTTCCGGTACGCGCCGGCCGCCTACGACGGCGGCGGCAGAGAGCCCAGCTGGCGCGAGGTCCGTCCCTACCTGCTGGAGCCGTCGCTGGAGACGCATGCGCTGTACCTGATCGGCCACGACGAGACCCGGGACGCGATCCGGACCTTCAAGGTGGAGCGAATCCTGGACCTGACGGTCCTCCCGCGGACTTTCGAGGGGCCGCCCCAGACCATCGGCGACACGCTCCGGAGGGCGTGGGACATCATCGCGGACCAGCCGGAGGTCGAGGTGGTGCTGCGGTTTGCTTCGTCCGTGGCCGCCCGCGTCCGGGAGGCAACGTGGCACCCGAGCCAGGTGGTGGCAGAGGCCGCGGACGGGTCGATCGAGTGGCGCGCGACCGTGTCGGGGACCGTGGAGATACGCCTCTGGATCCTGTCCTGGGGCGACGACGTGGAGGTTTTGGCGCCGGTCGAGCTCCGCGCCGGCGTCGCCGCGACGCACGCCCGGGCAGCCGCACGGTACGCCACGGACTGACCGCTCCGAGGGCGGGATCGACCCGTCTTTGGTAGGCTTCGCCACAATCGAGAGGCTCCGCCGACCCCGGGGTCCCACAGGGAGAATGCCGCCATCGACGCTGTCCAGCGCCCCCGTGTCCCCTGCCTCCCCAACACCCCGGGCCGCCGCCCGCGCCGCCGCATCACCGCGATTCTCGCCGCGTCCCTGGCCCTGATCGTGATGCTGGGCGGCCTTCCCGGACCGACGGCCGCCGCGACCTCCACCGCGGACGCCATGGCCGTCTCGGTGCTCAGCTGGCTCAACCGGGATCGCGTGGCGAGGGGCCTGGTACCGCTCCGAAACTGGACCGCCCTGCGGACGCTGGCCACCGATCGGGCGACGCGGATGGCCTCGCGCGGCACCCTGTCCCACGCCGCGGCGGGCGGCAACGTGGGCACGGCACTGACCGCGCGGGGCATCGCGTGGTACAGCTTCGGCGACATCATCGGCGCCAGCGGCTACCCGTGGGGAAGCCAGGCCGCGAGCAACATCTACGGCCTCTGGAAGGGCAGCAGCACGCACCGCTCGATCATGTTCAGCGCCAGGTACAACTACGTCGGCGTGGGCTTCGCCTACCGGT
This sequence comes from uncultured Chloroflexota bacterium, assembly GCA_947085195.1. Classification (GTDB taxonomy): domain Bacteria; phylum Chloroflexota; class Limnocylindria; order Limnocylindrales; family CSP1-4; genus CAIXZV01. Next base: position 3,205 of record CAMTVM010000072.1, on the reverse strand, counting down.
CGTCGACGCGGACGACGTACGCGTCGGTCGTGTTCACGGAGTCCGTGGACCACACCCGCCCCGTCGCCCGCAACGTCTCCCTGGCCCTGAGCGGCACCACGGTCAAGTTCGCCTGGTCCGGCTACGACCCGCGCCTGCAGACCCACACCGCGGGCCTCCGGTCGTTCGACGTCCAGTACCGCGTCGACGACGGCACCTGGCGCACCATCCGGAACGACACCACGGCGACCGCGCTCTCGCTGTCCGACCGGCCGCGCGGGCACTGGTACGGGTTCCGCGTCCAGGCGGCGGACAGGCGCGGTAACCTCTCGCGGTGGACCACCGAGGGCAGGGTCTGGGTGCCATAGCAGGCGACGGGGCCGATTCGGCCGATCGAGCCGGGCGGCGCGTGTCATTCGCCGCGGTCAACCTGATCAGCGACCCGATCCACGGGTACGTCGAGCTGTCAAAGCGCCTGTCCCCCGCGGAGGCACGTGCCGTGGACCTCCGCGAGGAGGACGTGGCCGAGGACGACCTCCTGGACTCGGCCTGGGTGCAGCGTCTGCGGCGGATCAGCCAGCTCCAGAGCGCGCGCTGGGTCTTCCCGACGGCGGAGCACTCCCGCTTCACCCACGGCCTGGGCGTCATGCACGAGGCGGGCCTCTGGGCGCGCTCGCTCTACCCCACCCTGCGGGCGTCCCTCCCCTCCCTCGCCCCCGGTCAGCCGATCCCGTCCGAGGGCCTCGTCACCGAGACGCTGCGGATCGCGGGGCTCCTCCACGACGTGGGGCACGGCCCGTTCGCCCACTTCTTCGACGACCGGTTCCTGGCCGGCTTCCCGGCGCCGACGGACCCGCGGCGGCCCGGTGCCAAGACCCTGTCCCACGAGGACCTCTCGCAGCTGATCATCGAGCGCGAGCTGGCGCCCCTGATCCGCGGGCTCCGGCGGGCGCCGGGTGCGGTGGCGGAGCGGGACCGGTTCGCGGACGGCGAGGCGATCGACCCGCGCTGGGTCTCGTTCCTCATCTCCAAGCCCCCGCTGGAGGACACGTCCATGCCAGGCTGGGTCCGGACCCTCCAGCCGCTGCTGTCGGGCGTATTCACCGTGGACAACCTGGACTACGTGCGGCGGGACGCCTACCTGACCGGGGTCTCGATGGGGCCCGTGGACGCGGAGCGCCTGCGCCGCTACACGTTCATCTCGGAGCGGGGCCTCACGCTGTACGAGTCCGGTCTGGGGGCGCTGGAGATGTTCCTCACCGCACGCCTGTTCATGTACCAGCACGTGTACCTGCACCGGACCGTGCGCGCCATCGACCTCGACCTCGCGGAAGTGTTCGCGCCGTCGATCCGCGCCGTGTTCGGGGACGGGTCTCCGGCGGAGCGGATCGGCGCCTTCGCGGACCTGGACGAGTACGCGCTGCTCCACCAGGCAGCCCTCTGGGCCCGGGGTGAGCGCCTGTCGACGGCGCCGGTCCCGGGCGACGGGACGGTGAGCCGTGAGGTGGCCGACGGCTGGCGCGCGATCCTGCTCCGGCACCCGCGCTGGCGCGGCGAGCGCGAAGTACGGGCCGAGTCGGAGACCGGGGAGTGGCCGTCCGAGCTGCTGGCGGAGCTGGGCGAGGCCGAGCCCGGCCGGGTGGTGGTGGACCTCACCGGCGTGGACGCCCGACCGGGCGCGTCCAAGCCGCCGACGCTGGCCATTGAACGACGGGACGGCGGCGAGGGGCCCTCGCTGGCCGAGGCGCTGGGACGGCTGCCCGCATGGTTCCTGATCGGGCGGCGGTACCGGCGGGTCGGCTGACCCTGGGGGCAGGCGGGCGGTGCGTCAGGGCGCGGGCGTCGCCGGTTTCGGGGTCGACGGCTTCGGCGTCGCCGGCGCGTTGATCCCGGGCTTCGGCGGCAGGAGCAGCAGCGGATCGATCCGGGCAATGACGCGCCCCGGGAACTTCATGCGCGCCACCATGTCCGGCCGGACATCCATCGTGTCCTGCTCCCACGGCGAGAACACGCTGAGGTGGAGATGGCAGCCCGAGGCGCGACCCGTCGCGCCCTCGTACCCGATGAGCTGTCCGGCCTTCACGACCTGGCCGGCCTTGACCGTGATCTTCCCGAAGTGGGCGTAGACGCTCCGGTAGCCGTTGCCATCGTCGATGACGACGACGATCGGGAGCGTCATCCAGAGCTTCTTCTGGTCCAGGCGCCGCAGGTACGGACCCAGGTCCCCAACCCAGCCGATGTACTGGTCGTATCGCCGGCCGGCAGCGAGCACCGTGCCGCCGTGGGCGGCCATGATGCGGTCCCCGCAGAACGTGGCCAGGTCGATCCCGTCGTGGAACGGCTCCCCGTCCACCACGCGGGAGCCCCAGGCGGACGGCCCGAACGGGAGCGTGAGGCGCGGATGGGCGATCGGCCAGACGTAGCCCTCCAGGCCCTCAACAGGAGGCGCCGTGGTTCTGGGCCTTTCGACGAGGATCCGCTCCGGCGGGACGCCCTTCCCGAACTCGCGCGGCGCGGGCGAGGGCCTGAGCGTGGCCTCCGGCGCACCGGTTGACGGACTCGGGCTCGGCGCCGGCGTGGGCTGCCGGCCGATGGCGGCGGCATCGGACCCGTCGCGGCTGACGAGGTCGAGGACCTGCCCGGCCGGCCCGGCGGCCGGCAGGGTCAGCAGGACGGCGCAGGCGCCGACGAGTGCGATCGCGGCCAGGCGCTTCTGCGGGCGCCGACGCGGCATGGCGTACGCGAGGAGGTCGTGACGGGGCACCGGCGGAGTGTGCCGTACCGGCGGGCGGGCGGCAGGGCGATCCGGCATGACCACGTCGCGAGGCGCCGCTTCGCGGTGGCGGTATCATTCGCGGGCCGCGCGCCCGTAGCTCAGCGGACCAGAGCATCGGTCTTCGGAACCGAGGGTCGGGGGTTCGAATCCCTCCGGGCGCGCCACCCCCTGTTTTATCTCGGTGGGAATGGTGCGCCCCGCCAGCGCGGGTCGGTACCACTGACGAGGGCCTGGACCCAGGGATGTCGAGCCGGCGAAGGACAGGCCCTCATCGCCCACGGTCGTCCTGCTGAACGTCACGGCGATCGTCCGGCGGACGGTGCCTCAGACTGCCTCGTCGTCCGGGGTCTCCAGCTGGTGGAGGGCGACGACCGTGGCCAGCGCAGCCGTGTCGCGGACGCGGCGGGCGCGCTCCTTGCCCACCCTGGAGCGTGCGACCGCGTCGAGCCG
>CAMTVM010000071.1:0-31155 GCA_947085195.1 uncultured Chloroflexota bacterium | reverse complement strand
GAGGCCGTCGATGCGGGCCACCTCGTCGGCGACGCGCGGAAGCGGCGAGACCGCGACCACCAGGGAACCGGGCGCCACGTACTCGTCGAGCTCCCGGATGATGAGCGGGCCGCGTCGGTTCCAGCCCAGGATCAGCGTGCGTTCGGGAGCCGGGTCCTGGGCTGCCGGCGGGACGATCGCGTCGGCCTCGATCGCGGACCCCGCCTCCGCCGCGTCGGGGGCGAGCTGTGTGGACCCATGGTCCTCGGCCAGGATCACGAGGCGGTCCCCGGGCAGGATCGGCTCGTCCGGCGACGGACAGAGGTTGGCGCGGCCGTCGCGCACGAGCCCCGCGGGGATGCCGCCAACCACGCGGGCCACCGCGGCCCCGAACGTGGCGCCAGTCAGCTGCGGCAGGTCGGTGACGTGGAACTCGTGACCGGCGAAGTCCAGCAGGTCCAGGTACACGGCGGAGAGCCCGCTCTGGCGGCAGGTCTGGGCGATGATCCGGGCCACCAGCTCGTCGGCCAGCAGCAGGTGGACCTCGTCCCCGGCGATCAGCCGGGCGATCGACGCGCTCGCCTGGTCCCGGACCTCCGCCACGATCCGGTACGGCTCCGGGCGCCGGTCCGGGCGTCCGGTGACCGCGAGGATGGTCTTGAGGACGTCCACGTCCGGGTCCTCGCCATCAGGCTGGAGCACCACGATCGCCCGCGCCTCGTCGGGGTTCGCGATCCGGAGATCCGTGAGCGAGGTGGCGCGCCCCGACCGGCACACGATGCGGACCCGCCGCGGCACCGTGACCGATTCGCGGATCGAGGCCTCCATCTCGACCCGGTCGCGATCCGCCAGCACCACGATCACGGTCAGCCGGCGGCCGGCCCCCGCCTCGATCAGCTCCGCGATGACCGCGAAGATCTGCTGGCTCCAGCCAAGGATCAGCACGTGGTCGTGCTCGAGCACCCTGGAGCGGCCCTTGCGGAGGTCCGCCAGCTTCCCCTGGAGGCCGTTGTTCAGGATGCCGATCAGGGTGCTGATGACGAAGATGCCGCCGAAGGTGACCGCCAGCATGCCGAGGACGAAGCCCGTGCTCCCCTCGTCGCCGCCCATCGTCCCCGGGTCGAGCGTCCGCAGCAGCGCCATCCAGAGGAGTTGCGGGAAGCCCCTGCCGTCGTCCCCGCGGATCACCACCAGGACCAGCACCACGCCGAGGATGATCGCCAGCGAAACCGCGAACAGCCCGGTGATGAGCGCCACGGTGCCACGCTCCATGAACCGGTCGAAGCGGTAGCTCAGGCGCTCCCGCAGGCCGGCGCGTCGCGTTCGCGTCACGGTGGTCCTCCCGGTCCGTCGGCGATGGGCGTGGCCGACCTCCGCAGGAGTGTAACCGCGGCGACGCCGGCTTCAGCGGATGGCCTGCTTTGGTTGACCCGCGCCGGCCCGGTCCCGCACCCGGGTCACATCTGCTTGAAGCGGGGGCCCTCGCCGCCCTCGGGCGGCAGCCAGCGGATGTTCTCCAGCGGGCACTTCACCGCGCAGGTCATGCAGTGGAGGCAGTTCGACGCGCTGAGCACGATCTTCGAACCATCCCACCGGTACACCTGGCCCGGGCAGAACGCGGTGCAGGAGTTGGCGTAGTCCGCCTCGCACGTCACGCACGCCGCCGGGTCCAGGATCGTCATGTGCGCGGGCTCGTCCTCGCGGTGGAGGGAGCCGGTGAGGCTGACGAAGGTCGCCCCATCCATGCCACCCGGGTCCTCGCGGTTGAGGCGCGCCCCACGCTTCGTGCCCTTGAAGTCCGGCTCCATGCCCAGGCGCCGCGGGATCTTCGACTGCACGAGCGACAGCGGCGCACCCGCGTACAGGCCCCAGCGGAAGCTCTGGCGGTAGTTGCGGGCGTGGCGCATGGCCGGGAGCACGCCGCGCTCCTCGAGCCGCTTCGCGTAGCCGGTGAGCAGGACCCCGTCCCCGTCCGCGGCCGACAGGCCTTCGGCGACGGTCTCCGCGGCGGCCATCCCGGACAGGATCCCGTAGTGGATCCCCTTGATCTTCTCCATGTTCACGAAGCCCGCGCCGTCGCCGACGACGAGCGCGCCGGGCACCACGATCTTGCCCAGGGCGTGGTAGCCGCCCTCGGGAATCGTGCGCGCACCTGTGGCAATCGTCACCGAGCCCTTGAGCAGGCCCGCGATGAACGGATGCGAGCGGTACCGCTCGAACTCGCGCTGCGGATTGAGGTCCCCGTACTTCCAGTCGAGACCCATGATCAGGCCGACGGCGACCAGCTTCTCGCCCATGCTGTAGAGGAACCCGCCGCCGAACACGCTCGCCGGGTTGGGATAGCCCAGGGTATGCATCACGCGGTTGGTCCCGAACGGGTTCTCGCCCGGGAACGCCACCACGGCCTTGATGCCCAGCGAATAGACCTGCGGATTCGCACCCGCGCCGAACCGATCCCGGAGCTGCTCCGAGAGGACGCCGCGTGTCCCGTCCGCAAGGATCGTGACCCGCGCCCGGATCTCCTCCACGGGCCGGTGGTTGGACTTGTCACCGTGGGTGCTGAGGCCCATCTCGCCCAGGCCCACGCCCACCACGCGGTCGTCCTCGACCAGCAGCGTGCGGGCCGAATAGCCGTTGTAGAGCTCCACGCCCGCGGCCTCGGCCCTGGCGGCGAGGAACCCGGTCAGGCGCGACAGGGAGATCGTGACGTCGCCCCCGTGGTGCATGCCCCCGGGCACCACGCGGTCCGGGATGCGGAACGCGCGCCGGCCCAGGAGGAAGTACATGTCGTCCCGCTCGACCGGGCTGACGTGCTCCATGAACCGGCGGTCGTCGCGCCAGCCGGGGACCAGCTCGTCCAGGCAGGCGGGTTCGAACGAGGCTCCGGAGAGGTTGTGGTAGCCGGGCCTCGGCGCCTTGTCGAGGACGACGACGGAGGCATCCCCCGACGATGCGGCCAGCTGCTGCTTGAGGCGGATCGCCGCGGCCAGGCCGGCCGGACCGCCGCCCACGATCAGGACGTCGATCGGGGCGGTCATGCGCGTCCCTCCGTCGCGCGGATCAGGTCCGGGACCACCGTCTCGATGTCACCGATGATGCCGAAGTCCGCGTAGTTGAAGATCCGGGCCTTGGGATCCTTGTTGATGGCGACCACGATCTCGGAGCCCTGCATGCCGGTGATGTGCTGCACGGCACCGGAGATGCCGATCGCGACGTAGAGCCGCGGCTGGACGGTCTGGCCCGTCTGGCCCACCTGGTAGTCGTGGGTGGTGAACCCGTCCTCGACCGCCATGCGGGAGGCCGCGACCTTGGTGCTGGCGCCCAGCAGGCCGCCGAGGCCCGCCGCGAGGGGGCCGAGGTAGGTGTCGAAGTCCGCGCGGGACCGGAACCCGTGGCCGCCCGCGACGACGATCTCCGCGTCACGGATGGACACCTTGGTGGCGAACGACTCGACGGGCACGGCCTCGAGGCCGCGGTCCCCTTCGTCCAGGTCCACCGGGATGTGGATCACCTCGCCGGCCCGGTCCGGGTCAGGCGGAGGGACCTTGAACACGCCCGGCCGGACGGTGGCCATCTGCGTGGGCGAGTCCTTGGTCATGATCGTGGCCATCACGTTGCCGCCGAGGGCCGGGCGGGTCTGCTTCAGGATCGCGGTCAGGTTGGTGGTGCCCTTGCTGAAGTCCCCGATCTCCAGGCGGGTGCAGTCCGCCGTGAGCCCGGACCGGCAGGCGTACGCGACGCGCGGGGCGAGCTCGCGCCCGAGCGGGCTGGCGCCGAACAGCATCACCTGTGGCTTCTTCTCGGCGACGAGCGTGGCGATCGCCTTCTTGTGAGCGAGCGGATCGAACTCCCCCAGCATCGGGTGCTGGAGGACGTAGACGACGTCCGCGCCCGCGGCGATCAGCTGCGCCGGGCGGTCCCCCGCGGCATCGCACGGAAGCACCGCGCCGACCTGCTCGCCGAGGTTGTCGGCCAGGCGGCGGGCCTTGCCCAGCAGCTCCAGGGACACGGAGCGGACGCCCTCGCCCTCGCGCTCCGCGAAGACCCAGAACTCGCCCCGGTAGGACGGCTCCCTGCCGTCGAGCTCGTAGGTCTCGTCGGCCTCCGGCCCCGCGCCCGGCGCCGCGGACTGGTAGCGCGCCGCGACCTTGCCGATGAGCTCGGACGGGTTGCGGATGAACTCGCAGGTCTTGGGGCGGTCCTCTGATGGCGAGAACAGGCGATAGACCTGGGTCCAGGAACCCCGCAGACCCGTGCGCGTTGGATCCGCGCCCACCGAGGCCGCGCTCCACTCGTGGATGGGGGCCGTGCGGGCCGTGCGCGTCTGGGCGAAGGAGCGGTAGAGCTGGTCCGTGCAGGCCGTCACGGTGACCAGGACCGGGAGGCGGAGCGGGCGGACGTCCTCCACGCCCTCCGACGCGATCCGCCGGATCACGATGTCGGGCTCCGTCTGGAGGCCCTTGGCGTAGGCGATGTGGTCGATGCCGAGGTCCTCGGCGATCTGCGGCGGCACCTGGGCGGTGTCGCCGTCCACCGACTGCATGCCGGACACGATCATGTAGTCCCGGCTGTCGTCGAACATCTCGTGCTCGATCCGCCGGATGGCGCAGGCGAGGGAGTAGGCGGTGGCGCCCGTGTCCGCCCCGGCGAAGTCCTTGTCGGTGAGGAGGATGGCCTCGCCCGACACGCGGGACAGGCAGTCCACCAGCACCTCGCGCGCCTGCGGCGGGCCCATGGTGAGGAACACCACCCGACCGGTCTCCCCGGCCCGGCGGAGCCGGTCGGCAAACGTCAGGGCGTGGAGGTCCAGGGGGTTGAGGATGTTGTCGAGCATGGCCCGCCGGAGCGTGCCCTTCTCGCGGTCCCAGGCATCCTCGGGAATGTTGGAGACGTCAGGAACCTGCTTGACCAGAACGATGCAGTCCACGGACTGAATCTACCTGTCGGCGACCGTCCGACCCCCGGCCCATTTGTCACCCCCTGGACCGTGCCTTTGCCCGTTGGTACGGGACCAGGGGCCCCCGTTGAGGGCCGGCCGGATCGGCTACCAGGCGGCTGATGCCCGGCTCTGCGGCGCCGGCTGGCGGCCGGAGACGTACGAGCCGGCGGGGGTCCGGAACCCGGGGATCATCGCACGGCTGCGATCGGATCGTCGATAATCGATGGCCTGATGACCCGCACGCAGATCTCCCCGGCGCCCCCGACCGCTCCGGACGCGACGGACGCGACGGACGCGACGGCCGAGCGCGCCCGGTTCGCGGGAGGGGTGGTCCGCGTCCTCATCGCCGCGTCTGCGCTGGGGACGCTCGGACCGGTCTCCGGTCTCGCCTACGGCGAGGGGGTGGAGCCGGCGACGTTCAGCGCGCTGCGGGCGGGCATCGGGGCGGCCCTGCTGGGGCTGCTGCTGGTCGCCGGCGGACAGCCCTCCGTCCGCCTCCTGTCGCTGCCACCCCGCCAGCGGGGCATGCTCCTCCTGGCGGTGGCCGTGAACGGGCTGATGAACCTGCTGCTGTTCTTCGCCTTCGGTGCGATGGCCGTGGCCGTCGTGGTGGTCATCTTCTTCACGTACCCGGTCCAGGTGGCCCTCATCGCCGTGGCCCTGCGACGGGAGCGGCTGACGCGCCGCCGGGTGGCCGCCCTCGCGCTGTCGGTGCTGGGACTTGCGCTGGTGCTGGGTGGGCGTCTGGGCCCCTTCACGAACGTCACCGCCGAGGGGGTGGCCCTGGCGGCCGGCGCCGCGGTCTGCCATGCCGTCTACCTGGTCGTGGTCCGGGACGGGTTCCCGCGCGTGCCGCCGGTCCAGGCGACGTCGCTGGTGCTGGCGGGAGGCCTCGTGATCTCCGGGACGGCCGCGCTCCTCGTGAGCGGGCCAGCCATCGTGGGTCCGTGGGTCGCCTCGCCGGTCGCGTGGGCCGCGATCGTGTTTGCCGGGACCATCGGGGCGGCGCTGCCCAAGGTGTGGGTGATCAGCGGTGTGCGGGCGATCGGCAGCACCCGCGCGGCGGTCCTGATGCTGATGGAGCCGGTGACGGCGGTCGTCGTGGCGGCCCTCATCCTGGCCCAGGCACCGACGCTTCTCGAGCTGGCCGGCGGGGCCGCCGTGCTGGCCGCGGTGCTGGTGGTCCAGCGGCGGGAGCCGGAGGCCGAGGTGGTGCGGATCCCGGTCAACGCGGCGTAAGCCCTGGCGTAGCCCGACCTTCGCTACTCGCGGGGGTGCCGGCACGGCGGGCGGCTGCGGCTGCGTGGTGTGGCGCGAGAGTCCATAAAATCCGGGTTCCGGACCTCCAGACCGTCCCTGGCGCCCCGTTTGGGCACGTTCGTGGTCTCGGGCGCAACGAAACCACCGAAACAGCGCCCGAAAGGGTCTCCGATGGGACCCGATGCCCGGACTCGTGGCGTGCCAGGCAGCGGGCGGCCCGGGAAGGGGCTCGCGGCCGCCACCTGCGAAGATGGCGCCGCCATGCGAACGATCGACTGGGTCGAGGGCGAGATCCGCCTCATCGACCAGACCCGCCTCCCGGACGACCTCGTCGTCCTGCGCATCACCGCCGTCGAACCGCTGATCGAAGCCATCGCGCGACTCGCGGTCCGCGGTGCGCCGGCGTTGGGCGTGGCGGGCGGGCTGGGCGTCGCCCTTCTCGCGGCCGCCGACCCCGGCGACGACGCCGCCATCCGGGCGGGCGCCGCCCGTCTCCGCGCCGCCCGGCCCACCGCCGTCAACCTCGCCTGGGGCGTGGACCGCGCGCTCGCCCGCCTGGCGGAAGGACCGGCCGCGGTCCTTGACGAGGCGCTCCGCATCCGGGACGAGGACATCGCAGCGTGTGACTCCATGGCCGTCCTGGGCGCAGACCTTGTGCGGGAGCTGGTGGCTCGCCCCCGGATCCGCGCGATGACGATCTGCAACACGGGGGCGCTGGCCGCCGTGGAGCGCGGCACGGCGCTGGGCGTCATCGGCGAGCTGCACGCGCGTGGCCTGCTGGAGGAGGCGCTGCCGCTCGAGACGCGGCCCCTGCTCCAGGGCGCCCGACTGACGGCCTGGGAGCTGGCGGCCATGGGGGCGCCGTTCCGGCTGCTGGTGGACTCCGCCGCCGCCTCCACCCTGGCCCGCGGCCTGGCCGACGTCGTCCTCATCGGCGCCGACCGGATCGCGCACAACGGCGATACCGCGAACAAGATCGGGTCCTTTGCCCTGGCGCTGGCTGCCCGCCATGCCGGGGTGCCGTTCCTGGTGGTGGCGCCGGAATCCACGGTGGACACGGCCACGGCGAGTGGCGCCGGGATCGAGATCGAGGAGCGCGCCGACGACGAGGTGACGACGTTCCGCGGCATGCGCACGGCGCCCGCCGGGACGCGCACGCTCAACCCGGCCTTCGACGTGACGCCGGCGTCCCTGATCACCGCGATCGTGACGGACCGGCGGGTGGTCAGGCTGGACCTGGGCGAGACGCTGTAGGCAAGACGCCCCAGGATCCCCGGGTGCGCCGGAACCTCGCGCACCCGGGCATGATGCTGGACGGGCGGGGTCCGGAAGCGGGAGTCGATCAGCGGCGGCCGCCGACCGGGATGACGGGGCACTCGAACAGCTTCACCGGGGCGTCCGCGATGTGCAGCGACCCGTTCGCGGCCATCGCCTCCACCTGCTCGGCGCTGGTGAGCTGGACCGGGGCCACATGCCACATCACGGGCAGGACCATCCAGCGGCCGCCGTTGTAGTCGCGGTCACCGGGCTTGGCCTCGGCCACGTTGACGAGGTCACCACCGAGGACGTAGATGCGGTCGTATGACGATGCGGGAGCGCCCGTGCGGCTGAAGTCGGTGGGAGTGCCGACGGTTCGGTACTGGGCGCCGTCCACGTAGAAGGCGAGCGACGGCGGTCCACCAGCGGCGGCGGATGTGGCGGCAATGGACAGGAGCATCGCGGCGGCCGCGAGGCCGGAGACGAGGCGTCGGATCATGTCGGGTTCTCCTGAGTCAACCGGTATCAGGGCCGACCGGCCGGCCGTCCCCGTCGTTCCGGGGATGACCGCACTCTCGCGGCCGGCCGCGACGCCCCGATGACCGGCCGTCACGGAGCTGTCATGGTTGTCGCGGAGGCTTCGTGGCGCGATGATGCCCTTCGTGCCCACCCCGCCCTCCGCCCCCATCCTCGTCGTGGACGACGATCCCAAGATCGTCGCGCTCGTCCGCACCTACCTCGAACGGGAGCGGTTCCCCGTGGTCACGGCGACGGACGGACGGTCCGCACTCCGCGCGATCGAGGAACACCTGCCGCGGCTGGTCGTCCTGGACCTGATGATCCCGGAGATCGACGGGCTCACGGTCATCCGCCGGGCCCGCGAGCTGGGCGAGGTCCCGATCCTCGTGCTGTCCGCGCGCGCGGGCGTCGGCGATCGCATCCTGGGGCTCTCCGAGGGCGCGGACGACTACCTGCCGAAGCCCTTCTCGCCGGCCGAGCTGGTCACGCGCGTGCGCGCGATCCTCCGGCGCACGGAGCGGGCGGATTCGAAACCGGGAACCGTGCTGGCGATGGACGATCTCGTCCTGGATCCCGGGCGGCACCTCGTCACCATCGCCGGGCGGGCCGTGCCCCTCAGCGCGCTGGAGCTTCGCCTGCTCACGGCCCTGCTCGAGGCCGGCGGCCGCGTCCTCTCCCGTGACCGGCTGCTGGACGCCATCCACGGCGATGGCGAGGGCGACGTGACCGACCGGGCCGTCGACCAGTACGTCAAGCGGCTGCGGGAGAAGGTGGGCGATGACGCCGCCGAGCCCCGCTACATCGCCACGGTGCGCGGCGTGGGGTACCGGGCGGCGATGCCGGTCGAGCGTCGGGCGGCACCGGCGTGAGAGGCGCCCGGGACCGGTTCGCGACGCGGTTCCTCCTGGCCGCCCTGGCGGTGGCCGGGGTGGCGCTGGCCGTGGTCGCGGTCGGGGTGCTCCGCGTAGGCGGGGACGCCTTCGCCACGCTCATGATGGAGGCGGGCGACAGCGCCGAGCACGCGCGCGAGATGTTCGACGCCAGCGTCACCGGCGTGTTTCTCCTGGCGGCCGCGCTGGCAGCCGTGGCGGCCCTGGCGCTCGGGATGCTGCTCGCCCGCCGCCTCGCCCGGCCGGTGGAGCGTCTCGCCGAGGGCGCGGGCCGGATCGCGGACGGGGACCTGGACGCGCGAGTCCCGGAGACGGGCCCCGCGGAGCTGCGGGCGCTGGCCGCGGCCTACAACCGGATGGCGGAGCGGCTGGCGGAGCAGGAGGCCATCCGGCGCGAGTTCATCGTCAACGCGTCGCACGAGCTGCGCACCCCGCTGACGAACCTGCAGGGCTACCTCGAGGCGCTCCGGGACGGGGTGCTGCCGCCGGACCCGGCCACGTTCGACTCGCTGCGCGAGGAGGTCGACCGGCTCACGCGACTCGCCTCCTCCCTGGACGTGCTGGCGGGCGCCGGCGACGCCCGGGGCGCGGTCCGAGACGTGGGCGTGGGCAGCGTGGTCCGGACCGCGGCCGACCTGATGGCACCCGCGCTGGCGCGGCGGCAGATCTCACTTGTCGTGGACGCGTCGGCCGGGCTCGTCGCGCGGGCGCGACCCGACGAGCTGACCCAGGTCCTCGCCAACCTGCTCCAGAACGCGCAGCGGTACACGCCCGACGGCGGTGAGGTCCGCGTCGTCGCGGACCGCGTGGCGGACGGCGTCCGCGTCCGCGTCTCCAACACGGGTCCCGGGATCCCGACCGACGACCTGCCACGGGTCTGGGAGCGCTTCTATCGCGTGGAGAAGTCCCGCGACCGGGCGCGCGGCGGCGCCGGCATCGGGCTCACGATCGTGCGCCAGCTGGTGGAGGGTGCGGGCGGCCAGGTGGGCGTGGCCTCCGAGGGCGGCTGGACGACGTTCTCGGTGATCCTGCCCGGGTAAACGGGCGAATCCGACGCGTGTGAGCTCCCGGGCGACGCGCGTTGGTCGCGAACCGACGGCCGTCGTTCGCGGAACTGGCGGCCGTTGCTGACTTTCCCACGGTCGTCGTTCCAGTCAGGCACCGACGCGGGTACATCTCGGTCCTCACGTGTCTGCCGTGATGCCACGTCTACAGGCGACGATGACCGACATCGACCGGACGCAGCACCGGTTACACCGTGGAGCGTTGGACATGCAGATCGCGGAGCTCGCCGAGGACATCGTACTGATCCTGCCGATGCTGATCCTCGTCGAGGGTGTCGTGGGGTTGGTCGTGTGGTTCGCGTACGGGTCCAAGGGCGGCCGCGGCGCCCGCATCGCCGCCTGGCTCGGACTCGTCACGCTGACGCTGTGGGTCGGCTCTGCGGCGGCCTTCGTGTTCGTCCACCTGCTGCTGTTCACCTTCGGCACCGAGGCGGCGATCATCGGCGCGGCGCTGGTGACGGTGTTCATGCTCGCGATGCCATTCGGCTGGGCCGTCCTGATCCGGCACCGCGGCGCGCCCGACAACGGGACCTCCCAGCAGCCCGGCGGCCCGCGGAACACCGAGACCCAGTCGCACTGAACGGGAAGAGACCGATGCCCACCTCCCGTGACGCGAAGTCGGACGGGGCGGCCGAGACCGCCCGCCTCGGGGTGATGCTTGCGATCGTCGACTTCCCGATGCTCAGCGCCGCCTTTCGGGCCGTGATCGACCGCGAGCGTGACATGGGCGTGGTGGCCGAGGCGACGAGCCGCGAGTCGATCGCCGACGAGGCCCGGGCCAGCAACGCCGACGTCATCGTCATGGAGTGCGAGGGCATCGGCGGCTACGGCTGCGGAACCTACGAGGCCATTGGAACGCTTCGCGCGGCCAGCCCGCAGGCCAAGATCATCGCCCTCGACGCCCGCTGCGCCACCGAGCAGTTCTCCGTCGCGCTCAAGGCCGGCGCCAACGGGTTCCTCACCCGCGAGGCCTGCGACACCGACGTGGTGGCCGCGGTCCGGAGCGTGGCCGCCGGTCACACCTACGTGAGCCCGGCGATCGTCACCCGGATGATCAACACGTACGTCCGCCGCAGTCCGGACGCCGGGATCGACGACCCGTACGAGACGCTCTCGGACCGTGAGCGCCAGATCCTGCTCCTGGCGGCGATGGGCCACACGAACCGGGACATCGCCCGCTCCCTGCGGCTGTCCGAGCAGACCGTCCACTACAACCGCGCGAACCTGATGGAGAAGCTGGGCCTGCACGACCGCGTCGAGCTCCTCCGATACACGGTCCGCCGCGGACTGCTCAATGCCTCCACGCTGTGAACCTTTCGACGCGGCTCCGCCGCTACTGGGCCTCCGTCCGGCCACGCACGCGCCGTGGGGGCGCCCTCGCCATCGTCGGCATCCTGGCCGGCGCCGGCGCCCTCTCCGTCGTGCTGTTCGTCGGTGCGGCGATGGCGTGGTCCCCGTACCTTGACTTCACGCTCAACCGGGACGCCGACGCGAAGCGGACCGCCACCCTCGAGCTGACGTTTGCCAGCTCCTCCACCTGCGCCGAATGCCACGAACCGCAGACCGAGAAGCTGGTCAGCAAGAGCCACATCGGCATCGGCTGTCAGAGCTGCCACGGCGCGCTGCTCGAGCACACGCTGGAGAGCGAAGGCCCGGACGCCGAGACGGTGAGGGTCGCCGTTCCGACCGATGAGACCTGCGTCCGCTGCCACGTCCAGGCCACTGGTCGACCCGAAGGACTGCGCGGGATCATCCCGGCCGAGCACTACGTGTCAACCTGCATCGCCTGCCACGAACCACACACCGGCGTCGCCAACCGGCCACCCGTGGTGGAGCATCCCCTGGAGAAGCTGCCCGCCTGTCTCATCTGCCACGGGCCGGAGGGCTTCAAGCAACGGAACCAGCGCCACCCGATCGGCACGACCGACGACAAGCCGTGCCTCGCCTGCCATGCCCCGGGCCGCGGTCCGGCGCCACAGGACGGGGGATCCCGATGAGCGAGCCGCGCATTGGCGGGGGGCCGATGGCTCCCGCCGATCCCGCTCCGGTCGTTCCGGTCGACCCGGTCGAGGCGCCCGCCCCGGTCGAGGCGCCCGATCCCGTCGGCCTCGTCCCGCTCGACGAGCTCGCCCCGGCCATTGCCGCCGTCTCCACGAGCCGGCGCGCATTCCTCGGCTTCGGCCTCGCCGTCGCCGGAGGCATGGTCGGCGCCGGCGTTCTCGCCCGCTTCTTTCCCGTGTTCGCGGACGAGCTCGACCCGGCCAGCCCGATCGTCAAGGCGTACGACCCGGGGACCCGGCAGTGGACGTTCATCGTGGACACCGCGTCCTGCATCGGCTGCGGGCTGTGCGTAGTCGCCTGCAAGGAGGAGAACCACGTCACCGATAAGCCGGGCTATACCCGGACCTGGGTCGAGCGCCGCACGGTTACCACCGACGGGACGCTGTACGTGGACTCCCCCGACGGCGGCATCGACGGCTTCCCGTCCCACTCCACCGCTCCTGGCGCCGCGGGCAAGGCCGTCAGGGCCTCGCACTTCCAGCCGCGTCTGTGCATGCAGTGTGCGACCTCCCCGTGCACGACGGTGTGTCCGGTCGGGGCGACGTACACGGCCGAGGACGGCGTGATCCTGGTTGACGCCCGCCGCTGCATCGGCTGCGGCTATTGCATCGTGGCCTGTCCGTACGGCGCGCGCTACCTGGCCCCGGCCGGCGAGCACGGGGGCGGGATCACGCCCGGGATCGCCGACAAGTGCAACTGGTGCTACCACCGCATCAACCAGGGCCAGCTTCCGGCCTGCGTCGAGATCTGCCCCGTCGGCTCCCGCAAGTTCGGCGACGCGGCGGACGAGACCAGCGAGATCGTCAGGGTCCTCCGCGAGCGCAACCCGCAGATGCTCTATCCCGAGTACGGCACCCGGCCCCGCGTGCTGTACCTCGGCCCGTCGGTCGAGGAGGCCTGAGCGATGCACGCCTCCGGACTCACCCTCACCCTCGCCGGCCGCGCCATCCCGCTCGGCCCGCGCGCCGCCGGTGCCGCCGTGGTGCGCGAGGTGCGATCGATGCCCTTCGGGCTCCGCCTCTGGATCGGCGGCCTCCTGGCGGTGCTGGCCGTCGCCGCCGTGGCTGCGCTCGTCGCTTTGCCACCGGGCTGGAAGGTGTTCGGCACCTCGCCGAGCTTCGAGTGGGGTCTCATGATCGTGGGGTACGTCTTCTTCGCGATCATGACCAGCGGCCTGTGCCTGGCGTCCTCGCTGGGCACGGTCTTCGGGATCGAGCGCTTCCGCCCGTTCGAGAAGCGGCACGCGATCCTCGCCGTCCTCAGCCTCACCACCGCGTTCCTGATCATCGCCCTGGACCTGCACTACCCGGTGAGGATGGTGTTCGGCGCGATGCTCGTGCCCTCGCCCTCCTCACCGATGTGGTGGATGGGCGTGTTCTACGGCGCGTACCTGGTGGTGCTCCTGGTCGAGGTCTGGAGCATGTTCACCGACCACCCGAGGATCCACCAGTGGGCGTGCACCATCGCCGCCTGCCTCGCGATCCTGGCCCCGGCCACGCTGGGCGCGGTGTTCGGGGTCCTCGCGGCCAAGCCGTTCTGGTTCGGCATCTTCACGCCGATCATGATGGTGGCCTCGGCGTTCCTGGCGGGGACCGCGCTCCTGGGGATCGTGTTCTACGCGGTGCACCGTCTCCGGCTCGCGGACCACGCCCGGTCCGCGTCCATCGCCCTGCCGGCCGTGCGCCTGCTGCTGGCCGTGGGGCTGGTGATCGTGGGTGCGCTGGTGATCCGCCAGGTCGTCGCCGGGCTCACCGGGACCGTCCCGGGGCACCGCGAGGCCACGATCGCGCTGGTCACCGGCCCCATCGCAGCCGAATTCTGGGGACTGCGGGTGATCGCCGGGATCGTGGCGCCGGCCCTGCTGCTCCTGATGCCGATGACCCGGAACCCGGCCGGCACGCTCGCGGCCTCCATCCTGGCCCTGGTCGGGGTGTTCACCGACCGGTACACCTTCGTCACGGCCGGCCAGATCGCGCCAACCACGACGCATGCGGGGACGGTCTCGTATCCCTACGCGTCGTATGCGCCGACGCTGGTGGAGGTCTCGATCTTCGTCGGCGCCCTCGCCTTCCTCGCCCTCGCCTACACGCTCGCCGAGCGGTATCTGGACATGGGCGAGACCGACGTCCACGTCGGCATCAACTGGCCGTGGATGCGTCGCCATGACGCGGGCCAGGACCAGGAAGGGCAGGACCACGAGGCGGCCGGAGACGACGATGTCGGCGAGGACCACGACGGCCCGGCGGATCTGCCGGCTCCGGACACCTCGCGGGCTCCGGGGGGGCCGGCCGTCCCGGTCGAGGTCGCCGCCATCGCAGCAGGGGCAGGGTCGTGATCGGCAGGGTCGTCGCCCGCCATGCCTACGGCGTCACGATCGCCCTGCTGACCGCGGGCATCTGCCTGCTGGCCGGGTTCCTCCTGCTGGTCGTGCTGCCGGACCCAGACGTACGGGCGGCCTTCCAGCGCCCGACGCCCGCTCCGTCGGCCACCCCGGCGCCCACGCCCGGGTCCGCCATGGCACTCACCCCCATCGCCATCGAGATGCCGAAGGACGCCAACTGCGAGGCATGCCACCTCACGGCGTCCGGGACGGTCGGCACCAGGCCGATCCCCAGGCTCGGCCACCCGCTGTGGGGCTTCCGGAACTGCACGGCCTGCCACGCCAGCGACAGCCTCGTGGAGACGGCCCCCGGTCACTCGAGCCTGCACGCGCAGGACTGCCTGGTCTGCCACCAGGTCAACCCCGAGCTGGTCGCAGGAACGAGCGGCGCGCCGATGCGTCCCGAACACATGGGCGGCGACAAGGCCTGCACGGCCTGCCACGGCGTGGACGAACACGCGCCGCTGCCGGTGGCCATGGCCAATCGGGACAATTGCTGGATCTGCCACAACGGACCGGAGTTCATGTACCTGTTCGAGTCCGCGTCGCCTGATCCGTCGCCCGGGGCATCGCCCACGACCTCCACGGGCGGAGCAAGTGTCGGGACGAGGTGGGGCCTGATCCTGCCCTGATCACGCCTTGACGGGACCCGGCGCCGTCCCGACGTGAGACGCCAGGTCTACTTCGGGCTCTTCGGCTTGACGGTCTTCGGCTTCTTGGGGGTCTTCGCCTTCTTGTCCATCGAGTTGATCCTCCGGACTGCCACGGGTCCCGCAACGCGGGTTGCGATCATCGCCGTTCGCCGAATCATGCCCCACCCGCTCCATTCGCGTTCGGCCGTTCCCGCCGGCGCCGGCGGTCAGGGTGCCGCCGCCACCGGGTTCACCCGAGAACGGCGGAGAACGGGTCGTACCCCGGCGCCACCAGGGGCCACGGGTACGCGGCCTCCCACGCTCCGGCGACCGCGAGCAGGAGGCCTTCGGCATGGCGCGGCCCGGTGACCTGGAGCCCGAACGGCAGGCCGTTCGCGGACCGGCCGGCCGGGAGCGTGATCGCCGGGTGCCCGGTCACGTTCTGGACGGCCGTCGAGAAGACCTCGGGCGGCAGTGATCCCGGCTCGGCCTCCGGGGCGAGGCGACCGTCCGCAAGCCAGCCCTCGACGGCAACGGTGGGCGTCAGCAGCAGCGTGGACGGGGCGAGCAGCTCGTCGAGACGCCGCACGAAGCCGTACCGGCGGCGGCGCGCGGCGAGGTAGGCGTCCACATCCACCGCAAGGCCTCCTTCGAGGAAGGTCCTCGTGGACCGGTGCAGGCGGTCCAGGTTCGCCTCGATCCGCGCGCGGCCGAGTGACGCCACGTGCTCCGCTGCCGCCACGGTGAACCAGTCGAGGTCCGGGTCCCCGTCGGCAAAGAAGTCCCGGGGCTCCGTCCAGGTCACCGGGAGCCCGGCGACATCGGCGAACGCCCGGACGGCCTCCTCCAGCGCGTGGAGCACGCCGGCCGGGAGCGGACCGAGGTCGCTGGTCCGGGCCGCGGCGATCAGGCCGGTGGCCCGATCGGGCGCCCCGAGGCGGATACCCGCCGGCAGGGCGACCGGGTCGCCCGGCGTCGGACCGGCCTCCACGTCCAGCAGCAGGCGCAGGTCCGCGACCGTGGTCGTGAACGGGCCGAAGGTCGAGAAGTCGATCCAGTCCTGGGGCGGGTAGCTCCCGATGGTGCCGAGCGTCGGCTTGATCCCCACAAGGCCGCACAGCGCGGCGGGGATGCGGATCGAACCGCCCCCGTCGGTGGCGGTCGCGATGGGTGCCAGTCCGGCCGCGACCGCCGCGGCCGATCCCCCGCTCGAACCGCCCGGTGACCACGCCGGCGCCCACGGGTTGCGGGTCGCCCCGAACACGAGGTTGTCGGTGAACCCCTCGACGGCAAACTCGGGCAGGTTGGTCTTGCCCACCACGATGGCCCCGGCCGCGCGCAGCCGCGCGGGGATCAGCCCGTCGGCGGTTGCCGGCGGCGAATCCTCGAACAGGCGCGAACCCTGCGTCGTGCGCATCCCGGCCACGTCCTCGAGGTCCTTGACGAGGACCGGCACGCCTGCCAGGGGCCCTGGGCGCTCCCCGGCGGCGATGCGGCGGTCAAGGTCCCGCGCCTCCGCGCGGGCGTCATCCGCGCGCAGCGCGACGACCGAGTTGAGCCCCGGGTCGTCGCGCGCGATCCGTCCCAGGCTGGCATCGACCATGGCAGCCGCCGACGCGCGCCCCGCCGCCACGGCCGCCGCGACGTCCCGGATCGGCGAGCGCCCTCCGGCCACGCCGGTCAGCTCCGCGCGGCGCGGGCGAACAGGCCGAGGTACTCGTACGCCACGTTGGCCGCGGCGATGGCGGTCAGCTCGGCATGGTCGTACGCGGGCGCGACCTCGACGACGTCCGCGCCGGCCAGGTCCAGGCCGTCCATGCCGCGCAGGATGAACTGCAGCTCCCGCGTGGTCAGGCCGCCGGGCTCGGGCGTCCCCGTGCCGGGCGCGTGCGCCGGGTCCAGGACGTCGATGTCCACGCTGAGGTAGACCGGCGTGCTGCCCACCCGCTCCCGGATCCGGCCGATGGTGTCGTCCACGCCGCGGCGCGCGACGTCCGCGGTCGAGATGACCTCGAACCCCATACCCGCGTCCTGCTCCAGGTCCGACGTCGAGTACAGGGGCCCGCGGATGCCGACGTGGACGGAGCGGTCGCTCGCCAGCAGCCCCTCCTCGAAGGCGCGCCGGAACGGCGTGCCGTGCGTGTACGGCTGGCCGAAGTACGTGTCCCAGGTGTCGAGGTGGGCGTCGAAGTGGACGAGCGCCATCGGACCGCGCCGGTCGAACAGCGCCCGCAGCAGAGGGAGCGCCACGGTGTGGTCGCCGCCCAGCGTGACGATCCGGTCGGCGCGCGCGGCCAGGTCCCGGGCGCCGTCGGCGATCGTGGCCACCGCCTGCAGGATGTCGAACGGGTTGCCCACGATGTCGCCGGCATCGGCGACCTGGTGCCGGCGCCAGGGCTCCACGTCGAGCCCCGGGTGATAGGGGCGCAGCAGCTTGGAGCCGGCGCGGATCGCGGCCGGTCCGAACCGGGCCCCGCTCCGGTACGAGACGCCGGCATCGAACGGAATGCCGACGACGGCGACGGCGGCGGTGCCGACGTCCTCGAGCCGCGGCAGCCGCGCGAACGTGTCCGGCCCCGCGAACCGCGGGGCTTCCAGGGCATTCGGGGGCCCGACGGGCACGCGCCCGTCGCCCTGTGCGCCACCGGTCAGGGCATCCTCCCGGTCGCTCACGGCTCGGCCGAGAGGTGCTCGTGCACGCCGAGCCAGCGCCCGCCGGCGTCGCGCCGGAAGACGATGGTCTCGCGCTCCGCCAGCTCATCCTCGCCCGCTGCGGTCCGTACCCGGGTCCGGACGCGATGGGTGAAGACCGCCACGTCCCGGGTCAGGGTCTGCACCCCTCCGTCGAGCGACTCGCATCCGAGCACGCGGAACCCGTCCGCCTCCCAGGATCGCCACTCGGCCTCGTACGCCGCCCGCGACTCGAGCAGGCCCGGTGTGGTGTGGAACAGGAACGTCGCTTCCGGGGCGAACGACCCGAAGTACCCGTCCACGTCGTGCGCGCCGAAGGCCGCCACCAGGGCGGCGGCCGCGGCGCGGACCTCTTCCGGATCGTTCACGGCATGTTCTCGCGGATGAACTGCTCGCTCGCCGCAATCGCCGACTCCTCGGCGGCCGTGTCCAGCGACCGGGTCAGGAGGAAGTAGGCCGCGGCCGACACGAGGAGGCCGACGATCGCCGAGACATCGACGCCCCCGAACACCTGTGCCAGCGGTGCCGTGACGACACCCGGGATGACGATGAACGGAGCCATCGCGAGGAGTCCGATGGCGAAGGCCGTGAGACCGCGACGACCCCACGCGCCGTAGATCCCGGAAGGCGTGAGCAGGTCCGTGATCGCGTAGCGGCCGCGCCGCACGAAGAAGTAGTCCACCAGGTTGATGGCGGTCCACGGCACGAGCAGGTAGAGCATGACGATCAGGCTGTTGAACAGCGTCCCGACGGCGTCGCCGCCGAAGCCGATGGCCGCCGCCACCCACATGACCGCGAGGACGAGGATCGTGACGATCCGCAGGTTGCGGCTCGGCGTCAGCTTCCGGATGGAGTCGATCCCGGTGACCGTCGATAGCATCGCGCTGTAGGCGTTGATCCCCATGGTCGCGACGAGGGCCAGCACGGACAGGATCGCCAGCAGCGAGCCGAGCCCGCCGAACACCTGGTCGCCGGCATCACGCAGGGAGACGAGGGCGTCGGTCGCCCCGAGGTTGGTTGCGAGCCACGCGCCCAGGGCGATCAGCCACACGGCGGACCCGGCGGCGCCGAAGAACACGGAGGCCACGATCGGGCCCGTCTTCGTCGACCGCGCCAGGTAGCGCGAGTAGTCGGAGACATACGGGGCGTAGGTGATGTTGTAGGCGGCTGCGGCGGTGAACTGGGCCAGGAGGGCGGGCCAGCTGAACTCGCCCGCCGGTGCGGGGCTGCCCGCGACGTTCCCGGTCACGATCGCCACCGAGAGGATCACGTAGAACGGGAGAGAGATGACGAACAGGAGCCGGAACGCACGGTGCAGCAGGTCGTGGCCGTAGATGGCCAGGGTGACCGCGACCAGCGTCGTGACCGCCGCGATGAGCAGCGGGTCCCAGCCGAAGATGCCGTTCAGCCCGCTCTGCAGCAGGATCACGTCCACGACGTTGAACAGCATGAACGTGACCCAGGACCCGAACAGGGCGATGATCACGCCCCGGTAGCCCAGCTGGGCCCGGGACTGGATCATCTGCGGCAGCCCGAGGTGGGGTCCCTGGGTGGCATGGAAGGCCATGAACAGCGTGCCGAAGGCGATACCCAGCGTGCCGGCGATGATCGTCTGGATCGCGGACAGCCCCATCGAGGGACCGATGAACCCGATCGTGATCGTGAAGAACTGGAAGTTGCCGAGGAACCAGAACGGTCCCTGCTGCCAGATCTTCCCGTGCCGTTCCGACTCCGGGACGTAGTCGATCGAGCGGGCCTCGATCGCGCCGACGGGTGCCCCGGCGACCGTCTCCGCCTTCCGTGCTGCCATATGCGACGTTCCCTCTCCTCCCGCCGGCCACGCCGGCTTGCGGCGGAGTCTGCGGATGGATCGCGACGAGGGCAACTGGGGATTTCACGGCTGCACAGGCCGGTGCTTGTGCCATTCCATGAGGTAGAGTCCGGGCCATGGATGCGTCGCGATCCCTCACGGTCGGGGATCTCCTGCACTCGCCCGCGCTCGAGATGACCCTGCTGGGCGGGTCGGCCGGGCTCGGACGTCGCGTGTCCTGGGCGCACGTCAGCGAGCTCGAGGATCCCACGCCCTGGCTCCTCGGATCCGAGCTGATCATGACCACGGGCATGGCGGTGCCGCGGGACGCGGCCCGCCAGCGCGCGTACGTGGAGCGCCTGGCCCAGGCGGGCGTCGCCGGACTCGCCCTTTCGGCCCGTCTCCACGTGCCGCCCCTCCACCCCGCGTTCTTCGCCGCGGCCGAGGCCGCCGGCCTGCCGGTCGTCGAGATCCCGCTGCAGGTCCCGTTCATCGCGATCGCGCAGGCGGTCGCGGCGGCGGTCGAGACCGACATCAGCGAGGGGCTCAGCGCCCAGCTCCAGGTGTTCGGCGCGCTCCGCTGGCTCACGGCGGAGGGCCTCGGGGTGGCCGAGATCTTCGCCCGCCTCGAGGCGCTGTCCGGGTTCTCGCTCTACCTGTGCACGGCGGACGGGCGTCCCCTGCTGCCCGACGTCCCGGCCCCGCCGGCGGACCTGGCCGGCCTGGTGCCGCGGGCGCTCGACGGGCCGCCGACGATCCCCGGCGGCTACGCGCTGCCCGTGCCTGCGCCATCCGGGCCGGCCGGGTTCCTCCTCGCGCTCCGCCGGCCCGATGTGGTCGCGGCCGGGCTCGCTGTCGTCCAGCACATTGCAACGGTGGCGGCGCTCCAGCTCACCATCGTGCGCCACGAGCAGGAGACCATGCGGCGCGAGGGGGCCGAGACCCTCGCCGAGTTGCTCGGAGGCATCTTCGACGAGCCGACGGCAAGACGGCGCCTGGCCCGCCTCGGCTTCGATACGGCTCGACCCCTCGAACTGGTCGTGCTTCGCGGCGTCACCGGCGACGCCGAGGCGCTGGTCGGCCGCCTCGCGAGCGCAGGCTTCGCCCACCTCGTGCTCCGCCAGGAGCAGCAGGTCGTCATCCTCCTGCCCGACGACCCCGAAGCGCTGCGACTTGTCGAGGGCCTGCCCGGCCTCAGCGCCGGCGCGAGTCGATCGTTCGCGGCAGGCACCGCCCTGGACATCCCGCGCCGGGAGGCGCTGTGGGCCGTGGCCCGCGCCGAGGAGGCGGGCGGCGGCCTCGTCCGCTACGGTGCGGACGCCGCGGGGCGATGGCTGATCGACGACCCGCGCGCGCTTCGCGCGCTCTCCGCGGACGTGCTCGGTGCGGTCACGTCATATGACCGGACGCACCGCAGCAACCTCGTGACCACCGTCCGGACGTGGATGGAGCGTGACCGTCACAACGACAGCGTGGCCTTCTCGCTCGGGATCCACCCGAACACGCTGGCGTACCGGCTTCACCGCTTCGAGCAGCTCAGCGGCCGGAACCTCTCCGCCAGCGCGGACCTGGCCGAGGTCTGGCTGGCACTCCGCGCCGCGGAGCACGTGACCGAACACGCCACCGAGAGCGACTGAGAATCTAGGTCTCGAGCCGCCTCTCGAGCGTCGCCAGCTGATCCGCCAGCTCCGCAGGGAGCCGGTCGCCGAAGCGGGCGTAATGGTCCTCCAGCTGGGGCAGCTCGCGAGCCCATGCCGGCCCGTCCACCCGCAGCAGCTCGGTGAGGTTGCCGGCGGGCAGGTCGAGCCCCTCGAGGTGGAGATCGGTCGCCGCCGGCAGCCACCCGATGGGCGTCTCCTCGGCGGTCGCCTCGCCGTCGCAGCGACGGAACATCCACTCCAGGACCCGGCTGTTCTCGCCGAACCCCGGCCACAGCCAGCGCCCGTCGGCGTCGCGGCGGAACCAGTTGACGTAGAAGATCCGCGGCAGCTTGTCCGGAGTCGTCATCCGGCCCACGGCGAGCCAGTGCGCCCAGTAGTCGGCCATGTTGTAGCCGCAGAACGGGAGCATGGCGAACGGGTCGAAGCGCAGCTTGCCGACCTCGCCGAACGCCGCGGCGGTCGTCTCGGAGCTCATGATCGAGCCCATGAAGACGCCATGCGTCCAGTCGAAGGCCTCGCGCACCAGCGGCACCACGCTCGCCCGACGGCCGCCGAACATGATCCCGTCGATCGGGACGCCGGCCGGGTCCTCCCACTCGGCGGCGATCGCCGGGTCCTGGCAGGCCGGCGCCGTGAACCGGGCGTTCGCGTGGGCGGCCGGGCGACCGGCGTCGGGAGTCCAGTCCTGCCCGGTCCAGTCGATGAGGTGCGCCGGTGGCGTCTCGGTCATCCCCTCCCACCACACGTCACCGTCGTCCGTGAGGCCGACGTTGGTATAGATGCAGTTCGCGCCGAGCGTGCGCATCGCGTTCAGGTTCGTCCGTTCGCCGGTGCCGGGCGCGACGCCGAAGAAGCCGGCCTCCGGGTTGATGGCGTACAGGCGCCCGTCGTCGCCGAAGCGCATCCAGCAGATGTCGTCACCGACCGTCTCCACCTTCCAGCCGGGCAGGGTCGGGACGAGCATCGCGAGGTTCGTCTTGCCGCAGGCCGACGGGAAGGCTCCGGCGAAGTACTTGCGGCGGCCGTCGGGCGCCGTGACCTTGATGGTCAGCATGTGCTCGGCCAGCCAGCCCTCGTCACGGGCAATGGCCGAGGCGATCCGCAGGGCGTAGCACTTCTTGCCGAGGAGGGCGTTGCCGCCGTAGCCCGATCCGTAGGACCAGATCTCGCGGGTCTCCGGGAAGTGGACGATGTACTTCGTCTCGGGGTCGCACGGCCAGGTCACGTCCTGATCGCCCGGGCCCAACGGGGCGCCCACGGAGTGGAGACAGGGCACGAACTCGCCGGTCGCGCGGATCGCGTCGAGGGCCGGGGCGCCGATGCGGGTCATGATCCTCATGTTGACCACGACGTAGGCAGAGTCCGTGATCTGGACACCCAGGCGGCTGATCCGGGAGCCGAGCGGACCCATCGAGAACGGGATCACGTACATGGTCCGGCCGCGCATCGACCCGCAGAACAGGTCGGTGAGCGTGGCCCGCATCTCGTCCGGGTCGCGCCAGTTGTTGGTGGGGCCTGCGTCGGCCGCCTCGCGACAGCAGATGAACGTGCGGTCCTCGACCCGCGCCACATCGCTCGGATCGGAGCGCGCGAGGAAGCTGTTGGGCCGCTTCTCCGGGTTGAGACGGGTGAACGTCCCGGCTTCGACGAGCCGGTTGCACAGCGCGGCGTATTCGTCGTCGGAGCCGTCGCACCAGTGCACCCGGTCGGGCTTCGCCAGGGCGGCGATCTCGTCGACCCAGCCGGTCAGCTCCGGCATGCCCTCAGGCCGGCTCATCCCGGGGTGGCCCGCTGACGCCGGATCGGCGCTCACCACTACCGCACACATCGCCGTCTCCCGAACAATCGTGCTGCTGGCGATGGCCTCCAGCGGGGGCCACCACGGCGACGATATGGCACGGGCATGGCCAAGACGCGGGCCGACCCGCCCGGCGTGAGGGGCCGACATGCCCGACCGGCGACGCGCTGCCAGCGCCCCGGTGTCGGCGGGATCAGTCCGGGATCACGCCTCCGTCGCGGTGAGGTCCGTCTCCTCGGGCGGGCGCAGGCGCTTGAAGCTGCGGTACAGCAGGAGGTCGTACACGATCTTCAGGCCGCCCGAGATCAGGAACGGCAGGCTGGCGAGGGCCGCCGTCGCGAACAGCGGGCCCGCGATCAGCGGCGCCGCCGCAACGCCCAGGCTCCGGGCGATCCCGGTCACGCCGGCGGCGGCCGATCGCTCGTCCGGAGCGACGATCGCCATGGTGTAGGACTGGCGCGTCGGGACGTCCATCTGGCTGATCGCGAAACGGGCGAGGAGCATGGCCGCGGCCAGCGGCAGGGTGGGCATGAGCGGGACCAGCATCAGCAGCACGTTCGACGGGAGGTGGGTGAACACCATCGTCCGGATCAGGCCGAAGCGGGCGGCCAGGCGCCCGGCGGCGAGCGCCGAGAACCCGGCCAGCATGTTGGCGGCCGAGAGGATCACGCCCAGCATGGCCGGGTCCACGCCGAACCGCAGGTGGAACCAGAAGGCGATGAAGCTCTGGATCGCGAACCCGCCCGCGAAGGCATCGAGGGCGAACAGCGCCGACAACCGCAGGACGACGCCCCGGCTGCGATGGAGGCCGAGCCTCCCCCGCACCGTCCGGTCCACGACGTCGGCCGGCGGGACCTCGACCCGCGCCGACACACGGGTGAACAGCAGGGCCAGCGCTCCTCCGGAGATCGCGTACCCGAGGATCACGATGCGGTACGCGTCCGCGTGGCTCGCGCCCCCGTCGATCGCCAGCTGGGAGACCACGCCCCCCGCCAGCGTCCCCGCCGCCGTCGCGAACGAGCCCGCCAGCTGGTACCACGCGAAGATGCCGGTCCGCCGGCGGTCGGGGACCAGCTGGGCCAGGGCTGCCTGCTCGACCGCCAGGAACGGCCCCACCTCGTTGCCGCTCGGGCTCAGCACGCCGATCGTCGCCGCCACGAGGAGCACGGCGAACACCGGGCTGGCGACGAAGGCGAACCCCGCGAGGAGCATCAGCAGGGCCCCTGCGATCAGGACTCGTCGCCTCCCGATCCGGTCCGCGTGGGTCGTCAGCCACAGGGAGAGCGCCGCATCGCCCAGCAGGGTGAGCCCGAGCAACAGGCCCACCTCGCCGCCGGAGAGGCCGATCGCCGTGAGGTAGAGCACGAGCACGACGGCCAGGAACCCGTACCCGAACATGCGCAGGACGCGGGTCGCGAACAGCAGCGCGATGTCGGCGCGGGCGACATCGACCCGGCCTGCGGGCGCGGCGGAGGCAGCCGCGGGTACCACGGGATCAGGCCCGGCCCTTCACCAGGTCGATCAGGCGCCCCAGGACCCGCTCGCCGTCCGCGCGCAGCCCGTTGTGGGCGAACTCGTTGGTGACCCAGGGGCGCAAGCCACGGACGGTCGCGGCCGTCTCCTCGGCGAAGGCCCGCTCCACGTACAGGTCGTCAACGTAGATCGTGGCGGCCACCGGGACCTCGTTCCGGGCCAGGCGGCCTTCGTCGTAGAGGCGCGGCCACGGGTGCTCTGCCAGCACCTCCGCCGCGTCCCGGTGGGGACGCAGGCCACCGTACTCCTCGAACATCCAGGGGAAGACGTGCTCGGCGGTGAACGCCTCGGATCCGTCCAGCCAGTCCGGGGTGAGCCGGTGCGCGGACCAGCGGGTGGGGCCGCCGTCCGCGTAGGACGACTCGTGGAGCGTGGCATAGAGCGGGTTGCGGGCCCAGCGGACCGCGCCCTCGATGTCGTGGAGGAACGCGGGCGAGCCGAACGGGAGCTCCAGGACGTGGTGGAGGTGCTCGAAGCCGGCGGAGTCGCCCAGCCACATGCCCATCTGGCGGAACCGGCGGACGGTGAGCCGGTCGCCAGACGGGAGACGGACATCCTCGTTCTCGATCCGGCGATGGGCCTCGCGGACGCGGGCGCGATCGTCGGGGTAGCGCTCGAAGTAGCGGCGGTTGGCCTCCCGGAGGCGGTCCCAGGTGGCGCCGTAGACGTCGTCCACCGGGCGTTTGATCACCGGCGCGAGACCACCCGTGATGAGCGCCTCGCGCAGCCCCTCGGGGGCGATCGAGAGGTAGGTCAGGCAGGTGAAGCCGCCGAAGCTCTGGCCCAGGACACTCCAGCGGTCCACGCCCAGTTCGCGACGGATCAGCTCCGCGTCGCGCACGATCGAGTCGGCACGGAAGTGCGTGAGATACGCGGCCTGGCCGGCTGCCGTCCCGCCTGGGATCTGCGGGCCGACGGGCGCGGACCGGCCGGTCCCCCGCTGGTCCAGGAGCAGCACCCGGTACTCGGCCAGCGCCCGCTTCATCCAGCCGGAGGGCGGGCTGGTGGGACGCGCGGCCTCGTAGCCGGGGCCACCCTGGAGGAACACGAGATACGGGCGGTCCGCGCCATCCGTGGCGGCCACCTCCCGGGTGAACACCGTGATGGACGGGCCGTCGGGGCGCGCGTGATCCAGCGGGACCCGGTGTTCGCGCTCCGTGAGGATGGCGCCGGGCACTCGGATGGGGTCGGTCACTGAGGCGGGCCTACCAGCGCTGGTGGACGAGCGGCCTGATGCGCGCCTCGTAGAGCTCCGCGACGCGGGCCATGGTGGCGGCCGGCAGCGGCGCGAGATCCGCGGCGGCGGCGTTGGCGCGCGCCTGCTCCGGCGTCTTGGCCCCCGGGATGGTCGTCGTCACGCCCTCGTGCATCAGGATCCAGCGCAGGGCCAGCTGGGCCATCGTGGCGTCCTCCGGGACCAGCTCGCGCAGCGCCTCGACCACCTCGAGGCCCGTCTCGTAATCCACCCCCGCGAACGTCTCACCCCGGTCGAACGACTCACCGTGGCGGTTGAACAGCCGGTGGTCGGTCGGCTCGAAGTGCGTGGCCGGCGAGAGCTTGCCGGTCAGCAGGCCGGACGCCAGAGGCACGCGCGCCAGCACGCCGACATCGCGCCGGAGCGCCTCGGCCAGGAACCGCTCCGCCGGCCGCTGGCGGAACATGTTGAAGATGACCTGGACCGTGGCGACGCCCGGGAACTCGATGGCCTTGAGGGCCTCCTCGACGCGCTCCACGCTGACGCCGTAGTTCGCGATCACGCCGGCGGCCGCCAGCTCGTCCAGGGCCGCGAAGGTCTCCGGGTGGTAGTAGATCGTGGGGTGGAGACAGTGGAGCTGCACGAGGTCCAGCGTGTCCACGCCCAGGTT
Source organism: uncultured Chloroflexota bacterium (assembly GCA_947085195.1). Classification (GTDB taxonomy): domain Bacteria; phylum Chloroflexota; class Limnocylindria; order Limnocylindrales; family CSP1-4; genus CAIXZV01. The sequence continues at coordinate 4,816 of CAMTVM010000071.1, read as the reverse complement.
CTCGCGGCTGCGGTCCGTCCAGGCGCGGAAGGCGTCGGGCGTGTACTCGGCCATGTCCAGGGGCGCCCGACGGCCCATCTTGGTGGCGACGAAGAACGTCTCGCCCGGGCGCTGCGCGAGGAAGCGGCGGATGACCTGTTCGCTGCGGCCGTCCCCGTAGACGTCGGCCGTGTCGATGAGGGTCACACCGGCGTCCGCGGCGGCGTGGAGCGCCCGGAGGCTGTCGGCATCGTCCACGGTGCCCCAGTCGGCCCCGATCGCCCAGGCCCCGAACCCGATGACGCTCACGTCTCGTCCGGTCTTGCCGAGCCTGCGGTACTCCATGGCGTTCTCCACTGGTAAGGTGTCGGGGCGGGACGTGTACCACCAGACTATCGCCAGCGGAGCCGTCCGGGCATTGGGGTGGGCCGGCGGGCCGGACAGAGTTCTCGTCCGCGACGTGACCACCGGCCCTATCCTCGCCGTCTCACGGGCCGGAACATGCGGCCTTCGCAGCGTCACCAGCAGCCCCGCTGCGCCAGGAGGACTCGCACAGTGGCCGATCTGTCCACGGTGTTCACGGGCATCCGTTTCGAGAACCCGTTCCTGCTCGCGTCGGCGCCCCCGACCGAGTCGGAGAGCAACATCATGCGAGCCTACGAGGCGGGCTGGGGAGGGGTCGTCACCAAGACGATCGGCCTTCACCCCGTGGTCAACGTGCCCGGACCCAAGACGAAGTTCTGGCGGATCGACCGGGACAGCGCCCGGGTGTCGATGGCCAAGCGCCCGGACACCACGCTCATGGCTTCCTGGAACTGGGAGCTGATCTCGGACAAGCCCATGGACTGGTGGCTGCCGAAGCTCGAGAACATCAAGCGCGCCTGGCCGAACCGGGTCCTGGTCGCGTCGATCATGGCCGGCTCCGGCAACGACAAGGAGCTGCACGCCTGGCAGACGCTGGTCCAGGGCGTCCAGGACGCAGGCGCCGATGCGATCGAGCTCAACTTCTCGTGCCCGCACATGGACCGTGTCGACATGGGCTCCAACGTGGGCAAGGACGCGGTCCTCTGTTCCGTGTCCACGCAGGCCGTGAAGGCCGTCGCGAAGGTGCCGGTCTGGGTCAAGCTGACGCCGGCAACCGCCGCCATCGTGGACGAGGCACGGGCCACGTTCCTGGGCGGCGCGGACGCCATCGTGTCGTCCAACACCTTCCCGTCCGTGCCCCTCGTGGACCCGCTGACCGGCGAGTTCGAGGTCAACGTGGACGGCTACGTCTCGTCGGGCGGCATGGCCGGACCGGCGATCCTGCCGCTCTCGCTGGCGAAGATGGCCGAGATGACACAGGCCTTCCCGGATGGGGCGTTCTCGGGCATCGGCGGCATCGCCACGTTTGCCGACGCGCTCAACTACTTCATGCTCGGCTGCGGTACGGTCCAGGTCGCCACGGCGGCGATGCTGGACCACGCCATCGGGCCGAACGTGATCCGGGGCCTGACGACCGGACTGGCGGAGTTCCTCGACCGCAACGCGGACCGCGGCTGGACAACCCTGGAGGACTTCCGCGGGCGCACCCGCGGCCGGATCGTCCCGCACTCCGCCATCCGCCGCCCGGACGCCTCCGAGTACCACGGAGGCTACGAGGAAGACGACGCGGAGGGGTACGCGGCCAGCCTGACGAAGCTGTAGGCGCCCCCGTCCCGACAGGTCCCGGGCAGCGTTCGCAGCCGCCCGGTTCCCAGCCGTCCGGGCGCCTGGATCGGGTGGGTCAGGTCGCGCGCGGGATCAGGTGGACGGCCGTTGCCTTGAACGTCGCGATGACCGCTCGTCCCACGGCGAGCTGCAGGTCGGCGGCGGACTCGCGCGTGATGGACGCGATCACCGGCACCCCGCAGTCCACGGTGACCCGGATGAGCGGCCCGTCCGGGGTCAGGCGCGTGATCCTCCCGGGCAGATGGTTGCGGGCGCTCGAAGCGTGACCCGGATCGGCGCCCGGACCCTTGTCCGCCAGGGACGCAGGCGCGCCCGCGAGCCCATGCTGCGCGGGTGCCGAGCCGGTGACCGGGTCCGCCCAGATGGTGACGTCTTCCGGGCGAAGGCAGCACAGCACCCGGCAGCCGGGCTCGAGGGTCGAGACGGCGTCGATCCGGTGGGAGCCGACCGCGACGGTGACAAGGCCGTCGCCGCCTGCCACGACCTGCCCGGCCATGCGGGTCTCCGTCCCGACGAACGCCGCCACCTCGTCGTCGACGGGAGCTGCGAGCACCGTTTCGGGCGCCCCCTCCTGGCGGATCCGGCCATCGAGGAGGACGGCCAGCCGGTCGCCGATGCGCACGGCCTCGTCGAGATCGTGGGTCACGAGGACGCAGGCGACGGGCATCGTCCGGAGGAGGTCGTCGAGGTCGTCGAGCAGCCTGGCCCGCGTCGCCGCGTCCACGGACGCGAACGGCTCGTCGAGCAGGAGCAGGTCCGGCTCGAGCACGAATGCGCGGGCCAGGCCGACCCGCTGCGCCTCCCCGCTCGAGATCTGGCGGGCGGGTCGATCTCGCAGGTGCCCGATGCCCATCCGGTCGAGCCAGTCGGCGACACGGACCCGGACCTCGTCGTCGGGAACGCTGCGGAATCGGAGCCCGCTGGCGACGTTGTCGAACACCGATGCGGCGAACAGGAGCGGGTCCGCGAGCACGAGCCCGATCCGCCGGCGATAGGCGAGCTCTTCCCGCGGCCCGACAGGCGCGCCGCGGAACAGCACGTGGCCCGACCGCGGTTGGACGAGGGTGGCCATGGTGAGCAGCAGCGTGCTCTTCCCGACGCCGTTCGGCCCGACGACGGCAAGCGTCTCGCCCTCGGCGACGGCCAGGCTCTCGATCGTGAGGATCGGCCGGGCAGCCCTGACCACGACGACGTCGCGCACCTCGAGGAGCGGGGCGGGCGACCCCGGCGGTCGGGGTTCGCCGATCGTGCTCAACCGGTCGGGCCGATCGGGCGGCTCACCGGTGCAGCCCCCGCTGCTGGGCCCGGGTCAGGACGGCGTTGATCAGGAAGGCCAGCGCGAGCAGGACGATCCCCAGGCCGATCGCAGCACCGAATTCGCCCTTGCCAACCTCGAGGACGATCGAGGTCGTGAGCACCCGGGTCTGGTGCCGGATGTTGCCCCCGACCATCATCGCCGCGCCAACCTCGGAGATGACGCTCCCGAACGCAGCCATGAGCGCCGCCAGCAGCGGCAGCCGGGCCTCCTTCCAGAGCCACCAGATCATCTGTGCCCGGGACGCGCCGAGACCGAGGAGCTGGAGGCGCAGGCGGGGGTCGAGCTGGCCGAGGGCCGCCACCGTGAGGCCGATGACGATCGGTGCCGCGATGATCACCTGCGCGATCACCATGGCGGTCGGTGTGTAGATCAGCTCCAGGCCGCCCAGGGGGCCGGTACGCCACAGCATGAAGGCGACGAACAGGCCGACGACGACCGGCGGCAGCGCCATCCCGGTGTTGACCAGGCTCAACGCCAGCCCTCGGGAACGGAACCCCGTCAGGGCCAGCCAGGTCCCGAGCGGAAGGCCGATGACAAGGCTGATCACGGTCGCCGTGCCGGACACGACGAGCGACCGGAGCGTGACCTCGAGAAGGTCTCCGCCCAGAAGAGACTGGAGAACCGGGGTGGCCTCCCGAATCGGACCGTCCATGGCAGCAGAGTCTACGATCCGAGCGAGTCCTCGCTCTTGCCGGCGTCGGGCACGAACAGCGGCTGGCCGTACTCGCGGCTGCCGAACGCGCCGATCAGGGCCTGTCCGGCCGTGGACGTGAGGTAGTCCGCCAGGGCCGTCGCGCCGGATGCGTTGGCGGTCGGGCACGTCGCCGGGTTGACCGGGATGACGTGATAGACGTTCAGCAGGCCGGCCTCACCCTCGACCAGGATCTCGAGCCTGACCCGGTCCCTGGCGGCGAGATACGTGGCGCGATCGGTGAGGGTGTAACCGCCCTTCTCGGACGTGATCTGCAGGGTCGCGCCCATGCCCTGGCCCGATTCCAGGTACCAGGCGCCATCCGGGGTGACGTTCGCTGCCGCCCAGAGCGCCAGCTCCTTCGAGTTGGTCCCCGACTTGTCGGCGCGCGAGACGAAGGTCGCGCCCGTCGCGGCGATCTTCGCGAGCGCATCCGCCGCCTTCGTCGCGCCCCTGATGCCTGCCGGATCGGGCGCCGGTCCGACGATGACGAAGTCGTTGTGCATCACGAGGCGCCGGTCGACGCCGCCCCCCGCGTCCATGAACTTCGCCTCGGCAGCCGGCGAGTGCACCAGCAGCACGTCGGCGTTGCACTCAACGCCCATTGCGATCGCCTGACCGCTGCCCACGGCCACGGTCTTGACGACGTAGCCCGTCGTCTCCTCGAACGGGGGCAGGAGGACGTCGAGGAGCCCGGAATCCTGCGTGGAGGTGGTCGTGGCGAGGATCAGGTTCCCGCTGCCCCGCGGCGCCGCTGCGGACGGGCTCGCAGACGGTCCTGCAGCCGAGCCGCACGCTCCCATGACGAGCACCAGGCCCGCCAGCGTGGCTGCCCGGATCCCAGGGTTCATCCCGACGCGTCCTCCTGCACGTAGGCACGATACCGGCACCCTCCGGATCGGGGCCGCGAACGGGCGAGGAGCCGGTGGATCGCTCCACCGGCTCCTCGCGACGTACCTGCCCGAGGCTACAGGGCCACCAGGTCGTCGTACATCTCCGGGCGGCGGTCCCGGTAGAACTGCCAGGTCTGGCGGACCTCGGTGACGAGGTCGAGATCCATGTCCCGGATGATCAGCTCCTCGTCGTGCGCGGAGCCGGCGCCGCCGATGAGCTGCCCG
>CAMTVM010000070.1:0-26812 GCA_947085195.1 uncultured Chloroflexota bacterium | reverse complement strand
GACGACGCCTGCGCCAAGAAGGCGGTCGCGGAGCTCACGCGCGAATAGCGGAGATCAGGCGGCGGCGTCTCCACCGAGCGCTGCCGTCACGTCCCCGCCCAATCCTGCCGGATCATCATCAAACAGCGTGGCCGCCAACAGATGGCGGCCGGGTGCCGTTCGGCAAGGTGGCCGGCGTCTGGACGGCGCTCGCGGGCCATCACGAGACGCTCTCGCTCAGCGGCTCCGAGTACACGATCACCCAGAAGGACCAGACCAAGCTCGTGTTCGAGAGCACCGGGGCGGGCCGCCTCAAGCGGATCGAGAACCGCTTCGGCAAGGCGCTCACGCTCGTCTGGAATGCGAGCAGCGCGACGGCCACGGACGCCTCGAGCCGGGTGACGACCATCACGATCGACCAGGCCAACGACCGGATCAGCGGCGTGACTGACTCGGCTGGCCGCAGCTGGGGCTTCGGCTACACCGGCACCGCGCACACGAGCGTGACCGACCCCGCGAATAAGGTGACGACCCTCGGCTACACCGGCGGGCCGCTCACGGGCATCAGCCGCTCGCGGAGCCGGGTGACGGGCGGCGCCGAGACCGTCACCTGGACGATCGGCTACACGGGGGGCAAGGCGACCGCGGTGACCGATCCGGTCGCCGCCTCGACCGCGAGCACGTTCACATACTCCACCGGCTCGACGAGCGTGGGGCTGCTCCGGGCGACGAGCCCGGCCGTCCTCCGCGACCCCTGGCTCTACGAGGTCGATGCCCTCGGCCGGGTCACCGAGGTGACCGACTCCGAGGGCTTCGTCACCTCGACGACGTACGACGCGGCGTCGAACGCGACCGCGATCGCCCACCCGATCGGGACCGGCTCTGGCCAGTCGACGACGACCTACACGTACGACGCGAAGGGCAACGTCCTGACCGAGACCGTGCCGATCGACGGCTCGACCAGCGTGACCACCGTCAGCACCTACAACGCGACCAACGACCTGCTGACCCGGACCGAGGCCGACGAGGACAACGCCGTTCGGACGGTCACGAGGTACACCTACGACGCCGCTGGCCACCTCACGAGCGTCAACGTCAACTGCACGACGTCGGGGACCACGCCGCCCGGGCAGGGGCAGGGCGGTACCTGCACCGGCGCCGGCACCCAGGACGCCGCGACCAACCTGATCGCGAGCTACGCCCACTCCGCCAACGACCAGGTCGGCTTCGAGCAGGATCCGCTGGGCCGGGTCACGAAGTACGGCTACGACACCTGGGGCAACCAGACCTCGGTGACCCTGAACTGCACGAGCTCGGGGATAACCCCGCCCTCGCCGTTCGGTTCGTGCACCGGCGGCGGCACCGCCGACGCCCAGACGAATGTCACCTCGACGACGTCCTTCGACCAGGCGGTGACTGCCGGCAAGGCGGGCCTGCCGACGACGGCCACGGATCCCCTCGGGCGGGAGACGAGCTTCACGTACGACCCGCTTGGGCGGCAGCTCTCCGAGGTCCTGCCCGGCGAGACCGGGCCGAACGCCTCGATCCCCGCCCTGTCCCGGACGACAACTCTGGACGAGCTCGGCAACGTGCTCACCGCGACCGAGAGCTGGACGCCGGTCGGGGGTGGCTCGTCTGTTGCCCGCACGACAACCCACGTCTACGACCTCGCCAACCGGGAGATGTCCACGACCGACCCCGCAGACGTGGGCTCGACCACGATCTATGACCTCGCCGGCAATGCGACCTCGTCGACCGCTGGCGGCGTGACCACCACCCGCACGTTCGACGGTCTCGGCCGGGTGGTGACCGAGACGACCGACGGGGCGACGACGACCCATGTCTACGACGCGCAGGGCAACGAGGTCCAGACCGACTCGGCCGAGGGCGAGACGACCACCCGGACGTTCACCCGGACGGGCTGGCTGCTCACTCAGATTATCAACCCGGCCGGTCTTGCGATCACGACCGACCACGGCTACGACCGGCTGGGGCGTGAGCTCACCGTCAGCGACCCCTACGAGGACCCCGACGGCACGGTCAGCGCGTCCTCGACGACGACGATGACCTACGACCGGGCGGGTCGCCAGATCACGAGCCAGGTCACCGGCGGACCGGTCATCACGACCGTCTACGACCGGGCCGGCAACGCCCTCGCTGTCAAGGGCGCCGACGGGACGGTGACCGCGTCGCTCGTCGACCCGCTCGACCGGGTCGTGACGACGATCATGAACTGCACGAACACGGGCACCACCCCGCCGGCCGCCGGCGTCGGCTGTAGCGGCACCGGGACGGCAAACGACACCACCAACCTCACCACGCGCACCTGGTACGACGCGGCCGGCACGCCGATCGCGACCCGCGACCCCGAGGGCACGGCCACCCGGACGCTCCCCAACGTCCGCGGGCTCGCCAGGGAGACGATCGCCCACTGCACCGACGACGGCTCGAGCCCGCCCCAGGCCGCGAACCCGGCGACCTGCACGGGCGACCCGACCCCACCGGCCGGGACGAACATCCGCACCACCGTTACCTACGACGGGACGGGCGCCGCGGTCCTCACGATCCTCGCGGTCGGTACCGGTGCCGCCGCGACGACCGAGACCGCGTACGACGCCGGCGGCCGCGTCCAGGCCGTCAAGGACCCGCGGGGCACGATCACCCGCTCGTTCTACGACAGCGACGGGCGCATATCGAAGACCGTCGTGAACTGCACGAGCTCGGGCACGACGATCCCGACCGACTGGGTCAACTGCACGGGCGCCGGCACCGCCGACGGGACCTACAACCTCACCACGACCTACGGCTACGACGGGGCCGGCAACCAGACGAGCGTGGTTGCGCCCAACGGGCGCGAGACCCGCACAGGCTTGGACGCCGAGGGCCGGATCGTCAGTCGGACCGACAACTACCTCGACGGCGTGCCCGGCACGACCGACGACCTCGTGACCAGCTTCTTCTACGACGAGGCCGGGCGCCAGGCGGCGGTCAAGACCCCGACCGCCGACGGCAGTAGCTTCCTCCTGACGCGGCTGGGGTACGACGATGACGGCCGGCTGTGGAAGGAGATCCGGGGCTGCACCAACACCGGCACGACGTTCGACTTCGCGGCCGAGGACCCCTCGGCGTGCGCGGGGACCGGCACGGCGAACGCCGACACGAACGTCGTCGTCGAGTACGGCTACGACGTGCGGGGCAACCGGGTCCGCCTCATTGTGCCCGATCCATCGGCGACGACCGGGACGGCCACGGCGACGGTGACCACCCAGTACGCGTTCGATGCCGCCGATCGGCTCTGCCGGGTGGTCGAGAACGCGACCGGCTCGACGAACCTGCAGACCCTCACGAACCCGTGCGCGGACGCCACCCAGACGGCCGGCACGGCGACCACGAACGTGTCGACCCGCTACACGTACGACGGCGCCGGCAACCTCGCCACGATGGTCGACGCTCGGGGCAACACCACGACCTACGGCTACGACGCGGCCAGCCGGATGACGAGCCTTGCCGACCCGCTCGGCGAGACCGTCACCTGGGCCTACGACGCCCTTGGGAACCGGGTCCGTCAGACGAACCGGGTCGACCCGCCGCTGTCCGACAGCATCACCTGGACCTACGATGGCGCCGGCCGAGTCCTCACCCGCCTGGCCGATGGCGTGACCACGACCTACACCTACGACGCCAACGGCAACAAGCTGACCGCGACCGAAGGGACCCTCACGATCACCGCCACCTACGACCGCCTCAACCGGCCGCTCACCATCGACGACGAAGACGCCGGCACGACCGCCGACACGACCTACAGCTACTCGCTCACCAGCCCCGTCTGGACCGATCCCACGGGCAGCTACAGCGCCACGCTCGACAAGTTCGACCGCGCAACCTCGGTCAACGATCCCGCCAACTCGACCGACTTTGGCTGGACCTACCGCGCCGACGGGCTGCCGGCCACCGCGAGTGCCCCCAATGGCAACGCGACCACCCTTGTGTACGACCGTCTCGGCCGGCTGACGAGCAAGGACACGGCGGCTGGCGGGACGAACCGGGCGCTCTACGACTGGACCCACAACCGGGCGGGGCAGATCCTGTCGGAGGCCGAGACGATCACCGGCGGCGCCAGCAACGGCACCGTGACGTACGCCTACGACCCGCTGGCCCGGCTGACCGGCGCATCCTTCGGCGGGACGACGACAACGTACGGCTTTGACGCGGTCCCCAACCGCACCAGCGTCAAGGTCGGCGCCGGCACCCCGGCAACGACCACCTTCGACGCCGCCAACCGCCCCACCTCGGGCGGCAACCCGACCGCGGCCTACGCGAGCGATGACGACGGCCGCCTGACCGCGCGTCCTGGCTACCAGTACACGTGGGACGATCTCGGCCGCCTGACTTCCGTGAAGGACGGGTCGGGGAACACCCTCGTGACCTACACATACGACCCGCTCGACCGCCTGCGGATGGCCGACTATGGCGCAGCCGTACGGATCCGCTTCCGCTACGTCGGCCTGACCACGAGCGCGGCCCAGTGGCTCGACGATGCCGCCGGCACTATCACCCGCTCAATCGGCAACGGCTGGGGCGGTGAGCGGCTGGTGGACTGGACGGGCTCGGGCTCGAACCTCCGCTTCTACGGCACCAACGCGCACCACGACGTGACGTGGCTCGCCGGGAGTACCGACACCGTCAGCCAGGCGCTTCGCTACGACCCGTGGGGGACGCCCCGGACCACCGTTCCGTCCGGCTACAGCCCGTTCCGCTTCCAGGGTGCGTGGTTCGACGACACCGCGGCGCTGAACTGGGTCGTCACCCGCTGGTACGCCCCATCGATGGGCCGATTCATCAGCGAGGACACCCTCATGGGCGAACCCGCGGACCCGCCGAGCCGGCACCTGTATGCGTACGCGGAGGGGGAGCCGCTGGCGATGTGGGACCCGGATGGACGGTCTGCGGCGTGGGTTGGTACTGCGAAGCCCACGTCGAGGACGTGGTCGATTCAGAACCGTGGAAGGTTTACAGGCAGAGTCGAACTATCCCTCTTCATTGCTGCAAAGGACATCGTGTTGCTGCCCACACCGATCCGAACGATCGGGGACGATCGAGGCTTCCGCGGTTCTCCAATTGACTGCACCCGTGCTCGCGGGTGCATTGTCATTGACTTCGGAGCGCGCACCGTCAAGGCCTCTGCTAATCCCACCTGTATCGACACCTTCCCCTTCGGTTGGGGTTTCACGTGTACGAACCAGTTTGGCTGGTTCGAGAGGCGCGCAGCCTGTCCCAATTGGGACAAGTGCAACATTGCGTCGGTCTCAGAGCTCGGCGGTGTGGCCGGCGTCCCGTACGAGCTGATAGTTGGATATTCGATCACACAGTCCTCGATGCCCATCGTTCGACCTGACCTTACCGTCGACGGACGCATCCGGATGAAGGTCGTCAATGGGAGGCTCGAGATCCGCCACTGGGGCGATGGATTCCCCTCGGCCGAGATGTACTACGTGAATCGGCTGGGTGGCCGAGTTCGTGTCCATCGGCACACCGAGGGTGGGTGGGGCCAGATGCAAGGATGGTGGGACGCGGGTTGGGGCAACTACGTCACCCGCACGCCCGTGGTCATGCCATGAGGCAGGGAGTTCCGCGCACAATCGCGTCGTTCGCGAGCGCTGTAACCATTGCGACAGCCCTGGGAGCGCTTGGTGCGCAGATCCTCGCGCCGAGCACCTACGGAGCGGGCTCGTACGTGCTGACAACGGTGCTTCTACTCCCGGTCCTCCTGCCCGCTACAGCTCTGGCCGTGTGGGCCACCCGTCCGCTTTTCGCCGCTCGACTACGGCCGCGCACGAGAAGCACAGCCGCACTGCTGCTGTCATTCCTTACGGTCGCGACCGGCGGATTCGTCGTAACGTGGTTGGCCTGCGTCGTCGCGCTCTACTGGCGGATGGTGCCGTCGCCCAATCTACCTGTACCTCGTTCATGAGCGTGCCCCTGCCAACCAGCTGATGGCTTCATGCTGCACCTGCGCTCGAGCGTAGACGCGAACAGCCCTGGGGAGACCCGACCAACCAGATCGGTTCACCTCTGGTCGCCTCGACGGGCGCTGGCGTCTCGACCGGAGCCGCGACCGGAGCCGGGGTCGGGGTGGGCGTCGGGGGCGGCGACGGGGCCATCGCCGGCTCGGGGCTGGCGATGGGACTCGGGGCGGGGTCCGCGGGGGCGGGGTCCGTGGGTGCCGGTTCCACGACCGGTGGCGCCTGGGGCTCGACACCCGCTGCCGGGGGGACGTGGGCCACCCCGAAGCAGAGCACGGCGACCGCCGCGAGCGAGAGGAACCGGGACCGACGCTGCACGCCGTGGGCCATCGCCACGTACCTCCCCGACCGTTGGCGGTGACCCCCCGGAGGGAGAGCCGGGCAGTCGGGGCCCAGCGTGGCGGTCTGGCAGGGAATGCGAAGTGGCGATTGGTCCATATTTGCTGGACCATTCGGCTCGCCAACCTCCGCGTACCATCGGTTCAGCCCAGGGCCGCGACGAACCCCGCGATCGATCCGCCTGCAACGCCCCTGCGCCGCGCCCCTACCCCTCGCCGCCCCCCAGCCGCCCGGCCCGGAACGCCGCCACGTACTCGCCGCCGAACGGGTCCCGGCCCAGCAGCATGTCGGCCGCCAGCCGGTAGGGCTCGCTGTCGTGGTCCGCGCTGAAGACGCGCGGGAGATCGGATGCCACCGGGTCGATGATCCCGGAGTCGATCCCGGCCTCGGCTGCGAGGTCGATGAAGGTGTCGTTGAGCAGGCGCCGCTCCGGCATCCCGAAGGAGACGTTGGACAGGCCACCGACCAGGTGGATCGTGTTGCCGTACTCCTTCCGGAGCTCGCGGGCCGCCTCCAGGACGTGGACCGGGGCCTCGGGCGCCACGGCGACGGGCAGGACGAGCGGATCCACGAACAGGTGGTCCGCCGGGATCGCGCGGGCGACCGCCGCCTCGATCAGCGCGATGGCGTTGGCCACGCGCTCGTCCGCGTTGGCCGGCATCCCGCCGGGGCTGGTGGCCGCGAGGATCACCGCGCACCCGGTGGCCGCGGCCAGCTCCAGGACCTCGGGGCGCTCGATCGAGGCGGAGTTGAGGAGCAGCCGCCCCATGGGCTGCGTGGAGGCGGCGACACCCGCGGCGAGGACGGCGACATCGGAGGAATCGATCGACACCGGTACGCCCGCGGTCGCCTCGACCGTCTCGACCAGCCAGGCCATCGCCCTGGCGCGCGTCTCGGAGTCGGCGGCAATCTCGTCGGAGTTGAGGTCCAGCCAGTCCGCCCCGGTCCGCTCCTGGCGCGCCGCGAGCACCTGGATGTAGGCTGCGGCGGTCTCCGCCTGGGCGCCACCCTCGAGACCCCAGCGGATCGCACTGGCGACGTGCTTGATCTTGCCCTGGCCGAAATCACGCCCGGCAACGAGGCTCGGGTGGACCGGGAGGACCAGGCGGGACCCGTCCGGGCCCTCGAAGCCGATCCCGACGGACCCGTCCGGGAACTCCGCGGCGTGCTTGCCGGCCCGCTTGAGAATCCGCGTGGCGTGGATGTTCTCGCCGACGACGAGGAACGGGGTGCCGGTGCGGTCGGGCCTCACGAGCTGGGTCCTTTCTCGGGCTTGGGTGCGGAGGGAGCAGCGGGGGCTGGGGTCGCAGCGGGCTTGGCGGCCGGCTTGGGGGGCTCGGTCGCCGCGAGGGCGGCCTTGCTGTCCGTGGCGTAGTGGTCGCGACCGAGGAACGTGTTGGCCCAGGCGCTGGTTCGCCGCAGCTCGTTGTCCTGGATGACCGGCGCCCGGTCCAGCATCGTCAGCTCCTCGCCGTACGGCTTGAGACGCGTGTACGCATCAGCCCAGACGCAGGTGTGACCCGGCACCTCGCACTGGCCGTCGATCGCGCCGCCGCAGGGGCCGTTGCGCTGGTTCTTCTGGCAGTGGGACTCCGGACACAGGTACGCGATGTCCGGCAGGGAACAGTCTCCGCAGTCCCGGCAGTCGAACATCGGCAGCTTGACCGCCTGCTCCAGGAGGTGGACCGGCTTCTCGAGGCCGTACTTCTCCACGGCGCCGTAGACCCTGGCCCAGGCCCGGAACCCTGGGGTGCCGGGCTGGAAGACCCGCTCGTGGAGGATCCGGTTGAGGCGGTAGAACGGCGAGACGCGGCTGCGCGCGCGGCGCCGGGCACCCTCCGTGAGCGAGGCGCGGTAGCCCTTCGCCAGCTCGTCGGTGGAGAGTCCCGCGCCATCGCTCGCGAACATCTCGAAGGAGGCGGGCATGCCCCAGCTGACGTCCTTGACGAGCGCGCGCCAGTCGTCCGCCGGGTGGGCGTCCGCCATCTCGAGGATCCGGCTGACCTCGCCCGCGTCACGGTGGCCGGAGATGTAGATCCCCCTGAAGCCAAGCCCGCGACTGACGACCAGCTGCTTGGCGGCGAACTCGAGGAAGAAGGCGCGGCCCTTGTCGGCGGCCCTGGCCTCCCGCTCCGCGAGCTCGAGCAGAGCGTCGGTGACGACGCAGCCCGGGACCTTGCCGGCGTTGAAGGCGCGGGCGACCGGAGCCGACAGGATGTACGCATTGGCGACCACGGGCGCGTCGATCCGCTCGCGGCGCATCCAGCGCAGGAGCTGGTCCTGGCGGTGGGCGTCGTAGCCGACCTGCGTGATCGCGTAGTCGGCACCGGAGCGGACTTTGAATGCCAGCTTGAGGAGCTGCGGGACGTGGTCGCGCTCGAGCCGCTTGAAGGGGTCGATCGCGCAGCCGAGGTAGAAGTCGTTGGCACCCGGGTCCTCGGCCCCGTCCGCCTCCGCCCTGGCGACGGCCTCGGTGCCCAGCCCGCGCAGGAGCGCGAGCAGAGCGACGGAGTCGATGTCGAACACCGGCCTCGGGCCGCCCCGGTAGCCGGGAGCCGGATAGTCGCCGGTCAGCGCCAGAACCGTCGGCAGCCCGCGTGAGAGGAGGTCCCAGCCGAGGCTCTGGATGCCGTTCCGGTTCCGGTCGCGGCAGGCGACGTGGACGATCGCGTCGTGGCCGAGCGCCATGGCGGACTCGCCCAGCACGTCCGGCGGAAGCTTGGCGTAGCCGCCCGCGTTGTCGGTGATCGAGAGGGCGGTGATCCGCGGGTTGCCCGCGAGGTCGGCGGCCATCTTGAGCGGCTTGCCGCCGCGGGCGTCGCGGAGGGCGCCCGCCCAGGGCACGAGCTCCACGATGGTGGCGAAGGTGCCGGGGATCCGCAGGGTTCGACGGAGCGCGCCCGGGCCGGTGCCCGGGTCCGGGGCGGCGACAGCGGATGCGAATGCGGTCGCGGTGTCGTCGGTCGGGACGGGGTCGATGCCGGCGTGGCGGGATCGGTCGTGGCTCATGACATCCTCAGGGAACGATCGGTTGGAACAGACAGCCGTCGGTGAACAGATCGAAGAAGTCCGGCTCGGACTCGAGCTCCACGTGCTCGATGCGATGGACGAGGGTGTCCAGTATCGCGCGCCTGGCGCGCGATAGGAGCAGGGCCCGAGCGCCGCCGATGGACGCGTTGCCGGCCCTGGTCACCCGGTCGAGTGGGACCGGGACGAGCAACCCGATCTCGATCGCCGACTCGACGTCCAGCGCGTTGGCGAAGCCGCCGGCGAGGTAGACGTTGTCGAGATCCGCCGGCCCGAGGCCAAGCCGCCGCAGGAGGACACGCTGGCCCACGGCCGTGGCCGCCTTGGCGATCGCGAGGTGGCCGACGTCCGCCCGCGACAGGCTGATCCGCGGCTCCGCGGCCACCCGGATCTCCGGGGCTCCGCCGACAAAGCCACCCCTGGCGCCCATCCAGTCGGCGCGCCGCAGCTCCGCGAGCAGATCCACCAGGCCGGAACCGCAGATCCCCTCCGGGGTCGCGTCGCCGATGCAGCGGATCTCGAAGGCGCCGTCGACCAGCCGCGCGGATTCGATCGCGCCGTCGGCGCCGGGCATCCCGTAGCGGACACCGCCACCCTCGAACGCCGGCCCGGCCGGGCTGGATGCCGCCAGGACCCGGTGCCCGTCCGACGCGATGATCTCGCTGTTGGTGCCGATATCCACGAGCAGGAACGAGCCGACCCGCTCGATCGCCTTCACCGCCACGAGGTCCGCCGCGGCGTCCGCGCCCACGTGGCTCGCGATCAGCGGCCCTCCCGTGACGCGTGCCTGGGGGTTGACGAGCATGCCCAGCTCGTGGGCCCGGCGCATGACCATCGTGGTCCCGACCTCGCCGTCACGCCACGCCGTCTCGGTCACGGACCGGTAGGGCAGCCGCCCGATCGGGCGCACGTCCAGCCCGAAGGCGAGGTCGCGCATCGTCGGGTTGCCCACGACCATGACGTCCACCAGCCGGCGGCGGTCCACCCCCAGCTCCGAGCAGAGGCGCTTGAGCTCGTGGTTGACGGCGCGGCGGAGGGCCTGGCGCAGCTCGCCCGGAAGCTCGGTGTCGTACGAGATCCGGGTCATGACGTCGCTGCCGCCGAACCGCTGCGGGTTCTCGATGGCGGCCACGGCCAGGACACTCCCGGTCTCCAGGTCCACGAGCTCGATCACGACCGTGGTGGTGCCGACATCGATGGCAACGCCGACGGGGGCGCCCTTCGCCGGCCCGAGATCCGTGCCGTCCGCGGCGACCATCCGGCCGCCGGTCACGCGGACCGCCGGGTCCAACTCAGGAGCGGCATCGGGGGCGTCCGGGGCGAGCAGGATCCGGAGACGGCGTCGCAGGACGGTGAACTCCAGGTCGTGGTCGGCGCGCTCCACGGTCGCCTGGCACGCGAGCCGGAACGTGGCCCCCAGGAACGACTCGGCCTCCGTGCGGGCTGAGAGCTGGTCGCCGCCCGCGCGCACGTCCACGACGCACTCGTGGCAGCGACCGGTCCGGCGGCAGGACGCAGGCACCACGACGGCCAGCTCGGAGGCATCGTCGAACAGGAGGTGACCGGGTTCGAGCGGTCGGCGCTCGGACCCGTGGACGATGTCGGGCATCTCGCTGAGTCTCGCGGGGTGGGACGGGTGGGCCCGATGGTCCCTTGGCCCGTTCCGGCGGGCCATTCTGCCCTATCCCGGCCGCCGCTCCAGGAGTGACGCTGGCGGTCACTCGTCCGCCGCAGAGGCGCCCGTGGTATCACACGCCCCGAAACAGGTCCCGAAACAGGCTCCATTGCGCCAGGCGCGGTCGCCGCGCTACGACCGGTTGACCCCGGCCGATTGCGCGCGCCTCCATGACGCCAGCCTGTCGATCCTGGAGCGGACCGGGGTTCGCCTGCACGACGAGGAGGCCGTCGCGCGCCTGCACGGAGCGGGTGCCCGGGTGGGCGACGACGGCCGGGTGTTCCTGCCGGGCTCCCTGGTCGAGTGGGCGCTGTCCGTGGCGCCCCGGGAGGTGACCCTCCACCGGCGCGGCGGCGAGCCCGCGATCGCGCTCGAAGGCGACAACGTCTGGTTCGGGCCCGGCTCGGACTGCCTCCACGTCCTGGACCACCGCACCGGCGGGCGGCGGGCGGCAACCCTGCAAGACGTCCGGGACGGCCTGACGCTCGTCGACGCCCTGCCCAACATGGACTTCGGGATGTCCATGTTCCTGCCGTCGGACGTGGACCCGGCGATGGCGGACCGCCACCAGGTGGCGATCATGCTGGAGCGCACGACCAAGCCCCTGGTGGTGGTCACGTACGACGTGGAGGCGATGCTCGATGCGATCGAGATGGCGGAGGCCGTGGCCGGTGGCGCGGACGCCCTGCGCGAGCGCCCGACGATCGCCCTGTACATCAACGTCACCCGGGGCCTCGTCCACAACGGGGACTCGCTGCGCAAGCTGCTGATCCTCGCCGAGCGCGGGCTGCCGGCGCTCTGGATCCCGGTGACGTCAGGCGGCACCACGGGCCCGGTGACGATGGCCGGCAACGTGGCCCTCAACAACGCGGGCGTGCTGGTCGGCATCGTGCTCGCCCAGCTGGTCCGCGAGGGGACGCCGATCGTGATCCCCGGGTTCGGCGGGGACGCCCTTGACCTGCGCACGATGGTGGACCCGTACGCGGAGCCCGACCACCGGGGGATGGTCCCCTCGCTCGCCCACCATTACGACCTGCCGATGTTCAGCCTGGCCGGCGGCAGCGACAGCAAGACCGTGGACCAGCAGGCCGCGACCGACGCCGCGCTCACGATGCTGGTGGATGCCCTCGCGGGCGGGCACCTGATCCACGACAGCGGCTACCTGGAGTCGGGCCTCACCGGATCCCTCGCCCAACTCGCCATCTGCGACGAGATCGCGGCCTGGATCCGGGCCGCGATCGGCCCCGTGGAGATCACCGACGAGACGCTGGCCCTGGACCTCATCGACCGGCTGGGGCCTGACGGATCGTTCCTCGAGGCGGATCACACCATCGCCCATTACCGCGAACGCTGGTATCCAACATTGATCGATCGCCTGAGCCACTCGGCGTGGCAGGCCCGTGGAGGTACCACGCTGGCGGAACGGGCAGCGGCCCGCGTGGACCGGATCCTCGCGGATCACCGCCCGCCGCCGCTCCCCGACGACGCGACGCGGACGATCGCCGCCATCCTCGACCGCGCGGCCGCGACCCCGCGGTCCAGCCCACAGTCATGACGTCGATCGTGACCTCAATCCAACGCGCCGACGCGCACCAGGCCTGACCGGAGGAACACACACATGGGCGACGAGATCTTCGCCGCGATGCGCCAGTCCGTCATCGACGGCGATGCGACGGCTTCGGCCGCGCTCGCGGAGGAGGCACTGGCCAACGGCGTCCCGCCCCTGGACGCCATCGAGCGCGGCTTCGTGCCCGGCCTGTCCCATGTCGGTGAGCAGTTCGGTCTCGGTGAGCTGTTCCTGCCGGACATGATGCTGGCTGCCCGCGCGATGCAGAAGGCCCTCGCCGTCCTGGAGCCCGAGATGGTCCGCCAGTCGGCGGTCCGCCAGGTCGTCGGCCGGGTGGTCATCGGCACGGTCAAGGGCGACATCCACGAGATCGGCAAGAATCTCGTGGGGATGATGCTCTCGACGTCCGGCTTCGAGGTCCACGACCTGGGCGTCGACGTGGCCCCGGACCGGTTCGTCGAGGCCGCCCGCGAGCACAACGCGGACCTCATCGGCGTCTCGGCGTTGCTGACCACGACGATGGCCGGCCAGCGGACCGTGGTCGAGGCGCTCGCCACCGCCGGCCTGCGACCCCGGGTCAAGGTCATCGTCGGCGGCGCGCCGGCCAGCGAGAGCTGGGCGTCCGAGATCGGCGCGGACGGGTACAGCGAGGACGCGATCGGTGCCGTCGCGCTCGCCCGCAAGCTGCTCGGGGCGGAGGTCGCGAGCGCGAGCGCCTGAGCCGGCAGATCCGCGGCCGGGGACCCCGCGCCGGCAGGGCCGGGATCCCGGTTCGGACGCAGAACCGGTTCGGACGCAGAACAGGACGGCCGACCCCATCCGGGGGCGGACCGCAGGACGCCGGGCGCGGAGCCCGGTTGGAGGCATCCTTGGACACGACATCGGCAGCGACGGGCTTCGAGGCTCGCCCCCGGCTGGAGATCCTCTCGCCGGCGGCCATCCGGCGGATCCACACCGCCACCCTGGACATCATCGAGCGCGTCGGCGTGCGGTTCCCGTCGGCTCGCGCCCAGGCGATCTGGGCGGCAAACGGGGCGACCGTGGATCGCGCGACCGGCACCGTCCGGGTTCCCGGTCACGTCATCGAGGCCGCGCTGAAGACGGCCCCGCCCGCCTACGTACTGGGCGCCCGGAACCCGGCGCAGGACCTGCCGCTCGATGGGCATCACGTCCACCTGGCCACGGACGGCTGCGGCATCGAGGTGCTGGACCCGTGGACCCTGGAGGTCCGCCGGTCCTCGCTCCAGGACGTGGCCGACATCGCGCGCGTCGCCGATGCCCTGGACGCGATCGCGTTCCACTGGGTCGCCGTGTCCGCGCAGGACCGGCCGCCCGCGACGCGACCGCTCGAGGAGATCGCGGCCGTCTGGCGGAACTCCACGAAGCACGCCCAGAGCGAGAGCGTGGTCACCGGCGAGGATGCGGCGACCGTCATCGAGATGGCCGCTGTCGTCGCCGGCGGTCGGGCAGCCCTGCGTGCGCGGCCGGTGTTCTCGATGATGCAGTGCACCATCAGCCCGCTCGCCCATGACGGCGGGTCGATCGACGCGGGGCTGGTCGCCGCCGAGGCCGGGGTCCCGGTCGGGTACATGACGATGGCGTCGTGCGCCTTCAGCGGACCCGCCACGATCGCGGGCTCGCTGGTGGTCGGCAACGCCGAGGTGATCTCCGCGCTCGCCCTGATGCAGCTCGCCTACCCCGGCTGCCCGGTGTACTACGCGGCCGCCCAGACCGCGATGGACCTGCGCTCCGGCGCCTACACCGGCGGCGGCCCCGAGGACTTCCTGTTCGGTGCGGCGACCAACGAGCTGGCGGATTTCTACGACGTCCCGCTCTCCATGGGCGCGTACGCGACGGGCGCCAAGCGCCCCGACTGGCAGGCCGGTCTCGAGAACGGGCTGTCCGCGTTCATGGCGTCGGTCGCCGGGTCGGACATGCTGCTGGGCGCCGGACTGCTCCACGGGAGCCGGATCTGGTCGTTCGAGCAGATGATCCTGGACACCGAGATCGACGGGATCGTGAAGGCGATGCTGCGCGGGATCCCGACGGACGACGTGTCGCTGGCCCTCGAGGCGATCGAGGCGGTCGGCCCGGGCGGCGAGTACCTCACCCTCCCCCACACCCGAACCCACATGCGAGGGCTGTGGCAGACGAAGTACCTGGACCGCCGGCCGTATGGCCAGTGGGCGGCGGACCCGGACAAGCCGCACCGCGAGGCGCTCGAGCGCGCCCGCACCCTGCTCAAGGACCACCGGCCCGAGCCGCTGGACCCGACGCTGGACGCTGGGCTCGACCGCCTGATCGAGGCCCATGCCACCGATCCGGCTGCGTTCCTCAGCGCCGACGCCCGGTCCTGATCTCGCCGCTCTCCGTCCCACCACGTCCCACCAGGCCCGACAACGTCCGACCCCGCGAACCACCGGAGGCTCCCCCGATGCGACCCCGTTTCGAGCTCCTCGACCCCGCCCTCATCGAGCGGGTCGTCGGCGAGGCCCTGGCCCTCCTCGCCCGACCCGGCATCAAGGTCGAGGAGCCCGAGGCGATCCGCGTCCTCGTCACCGGCGGCGCGACGGCCGATGGCGACGGCGTCCGGATCCCGGAGGCGATGGTCCGCCGGGCGCTGGACACCGCGCCGCGCTCGTTCGACCTGTACAACCGCAAGGGCGACGTCGCCGTCCGTTATGGCCAGGGCGTCGTCCACTTCGACCCGGGATCCTCCGGCGTGGCCGTCCTGGACCCGGATACCCTGGACACGCGCCAGTCGCAGGCCGCGGATCTCGTGCGGCTCACGCGGGTCGCCGACTCGCTGGCCGCCTACGACGCGGTCTCCACCGCGATCGTCGCCCACGACGTGCCGACCGAGATCGGCGACCTGTACCGCCTGTTCCTGGTCATGCTCCACTCGGACAAGCCGGTGGTCACGGGCGCGTTCACCCCGCGCGGGTCCGCGGTGATGATGGACATCCTCTCGCTGGACGCCGGCGGGCGCGCCGCCCTGGCCGCGAAGCCGCGGGCCGTGTTCGACGTCTGCCCCTCCCCGCCGCTCACCTGGTCCGAGTTCGCCTGCCGCAACGTGATGGACCTGGCTCGGGCGCACGTCCCGGCCGAGCTGATCTCGATGCCGCTCGCGGGCGTGGCCTCCCCGGTCACGCTGATCGGGTCGATCGTCCAGCACGCCGCGGAGACGCTGGCCGGCATCGTGCTCCACCAACTGGCCGAGGCCGGGGCACCCATCGTGTGGGGCGGTGCGCCGACGATCGTGGACATGCGGACGGGCTCCACGCCGATGGGTGCCATCGAGACCGCGATGATCGACGCCGGGTACGCGGCCGTGGGCAAGTCGCTGGGGCTGCCGACCCACGCGTACCTGGGCGCGACGGACGCCAAGATCGTCGACGCGCAGGCGGGGCTCGAGACCGGGATGACCGCGCTGGTCGGGGGCCTGGCCGGGATCGACATGATCTCGGGGGCCGGGATGCTGGACTTCCTCCTCGCCCAGAGCGCGGAGAAGCTGGTCATCGACGCGGACGCGATCGGGATGGTGCAGCGGCTGCTGCGCGGCATCGGGACGCCGACGGAGACGCTGGCGACCGGGTTCTTCGAGGCCGCGGGTCCCGAGGGCCGGTTCCTGGAGCTGCAGGAGACCCGCAAGCTGTTCCGCGGCGAGCAGTTCCTGCCGTCGAAGATCATCGACCGCAACTCGCGGCGGGCCTGGCTGGATGCCGGCGGGCTGGATGCGTTCGGGCGGGCGAAGATCCGGGTGGAGGAGCTCCTGGCGGCGCATCAGCTGCCGGCGATCGAGCCTTCCGTGGCCGCGGCGATGGTCGCCCGCGTGCGCGAGGCGGGCGAGCCGTTCGGCTTGCGCGGGCTGCCGGGGGTGCCGGCGGAGATCGCGGGAGCCTGACGACCGGGGACCTTCACCGGCAGGGTCCCGCACCGGGAGGGTCCCGCACCGGGCGTGGCGCAGGAGTCCACGAATCCGCCACGTCGCACGCGAAGGGTCCGGGATCGAGGCGTGGCGCACCACGATCGCCGGTGAGCCGCCCGACCGGCGTGCCGAACCGGCGACTTCGTAGCCTGTGGGACCGCGTTCCGGGCCGAAATGGCCGCGGCGGCCGAGGATCCCGAAGTCGTGGCCTGTGGCGCCACACCCGCCGCGCGGAACGAGGCGGCGATCTCCAAAGTGGTGTTCCGCCCGTCAGAGCGGCGCGAACCTCGCCTGGAAGAACCGCAGGTACTTGGGCTCGTAGACCATCGACAGGCCCCGCGCTGACTCCCGTGCGTCGAAGCAGGCCTTGACCGACTCGGCCACGACGTCCATGTGCGCCTGCGTGTAGACGCGCCGCGGGATCGTCAGCCGGGTCAGCTCCAGCTTCGGCCGGTTGTGGTCGCCCGTCACCGCGTTGCGCCCGGCGGACGCGATCCCGCGCTCCATGGACCGGATGCCGGAATCGAGGTACAGCTCCGCGGCCAGGGTCTGAGCCGGGAACAGGTCCTGCGACAGGTGCGGGTAGAAGCGCCGGGCGTCGAGGAAGATCGCGTGCCCGCCGACGGGCTCCACGATCGGGATGTCCCATTCCTGCAGCAGCTCGCCGAGGTATCGCACCTGGCCGACCCGGGACCGGACGTGCTCGTCCGAGACGGACTCCTCGATTCCGATCGCGAGCGCCTCCATGTCGCGTCCGGCGAGGCCGCCGTACGTATGCAGCCCCTCGTACACGACGACGAGGTTGCGCAGCTCCTCGAACACGGCCTGGTCGTTGACGGCCAGCCAGCCGCCGATGTTGACCAGGTTGTCCTTCTTGGCGCTCATCCAGGCGCCGTCCGTGTAGGAGCAGAATTCGAGCAGGATCTGCGCGATGGACTTCGACGCGTAGCCGGCCTCGCGCTCCTGGATGAACAGCGAGTTCTCGACCATGCGGGTGGCGTCGAGCAGCAGCCGGATGCCGTTCGCGTCACACAGCGCCCGCAGCTCGCGCACGTTGGCCATCGAGACCGGCTGGCCGCCGGCCATGTTGACGGTCCCGGCCAGCGAGATGTACGGGATCCTGTCGGCACCGACCTCGTCGATCAGGGTCTGGACCTTGGCCAGGTCCACGTTGCCCTTGAAGGGGTCGAGGTTCTGCGGGTCGTGCGCCTGGTCCACGATCACGTCGTGGAACGTCGCCCCGGCCAGCTCCTGGTGGAGGCGCGTGGTCGTGAAGTACATGTTGCCGGGGATGTGGTCGCCGGGCTTGATCAGGGTCTGGCTGATCAGGTGCTCCGCGCCGCGGCCCTGGTGGGTGGGGACGATGTGGGTGTAGCCATAGAACCGCTGGATCGCGGCCTCGAGGTGGTAGAAGTTGCGGCTGCCGGCGTAGGCCTCGTCGCCCAGCATCATCCCGGCCCACTGGCGGTCGCTCATCGCGGACGTGCCGGAGTCCGTGAGCAGGTCGATGTAAACGTCGTCCGACCGGAGCAGGAACGTGTTGTAGCCGGCCTCCTCGAGCACGGCCGCCCGCTCCTCGCGGGTGGTCATCTTGAGCGGCTCGACCATCTTGATCTTCCACGGCTCGGCCCAGCTGCGGCGGCCGTGCTGCTGCCCCATGGTGTGGAGCGAGTTCCCGGACATGGGTCTCCTCTGTCTGTCGCCGCCCGCGCGACGGGACGCGGAGGGCGGTGATCCGGTGGTGCAGGCGCCGCGCGCCGATCGCGCGGAGGGCATGACGCCGGGCCGCCCGTGTTGTTGCCTCGTACCCTACTCGCCGCGAGCCGTTCCGTCCGTCCCGTTTGGCCCGCGAGCCGCCTCCCCAGCGCACGCCGCTACACTCCCCGCGAGGCCGCGAGTGACCCGCGCCGGGCCACCCCGCCCCGCTTTCCGCTCCGGAGGTCCACCCACGTGCCACTCCTCGTCCTCGGCTCCGTCCGGTGGCGCAAGGTCTGGCGGGACCTGTTCGAGCACCGGGTGCGGTCCGTGCTCGTCGTCCTGTCGATCGCCGTCGGCGTGGCGGCCGTGGGCACGATCGCCGGGGCGAACGTCCTCCTCCAGCAGAACCTGCGGGACGGCTACGCGGACACGAGACCCTCGGGCGCAACCCTGTTCACCACCGTCCCCTTCGACCAGGATCTGGTGGACGTCGTGCGCCGCATCCCGGGCGTCGCCCAGGCCGAGGGCCGCCGCAGCGCCACCGTCCGCCTGGTGACGGGCCCCGACGAGACGATCGAGGTCCAGCTCACGGCCCTGCCGGACTTCGCCAGCCAGACCATGGACCTCGTGACCCCGGACTCCGGCACGTGGCCACCGCGGCGCGGCCAGGTCACCTTCGAGCGGTCAAGCCGGGGGGTGGCGGACCTGGCGCAGGGCCGGACCGTCACGCTGCAGATCGGGGCGGACCGGACGAAGACCCTCACGACCGCCGGGTTCGCGCACGAGCCGGGGGCCGCTCCAGCGTTCTTCTTCGGCCAGGCGATGGCCTACGTGAGCTTCGAGACGCTGGCGGACCTCGGCTTCGACGACTCCTTCGACGAGCTGCGCATCCGCGTCGACGACCCGGATGCCACCCGGGACGAGGTTCGTGCCGTGGCGACCGCCGTCCGCGACCGGCTGGACAAGGCGGGAGCCGATGTGGCCTTCGTCCGCGTCCCGACACCGGGCGAGCACCCCGCCCAGGACATCCTCAACGCCGTGTTCCTGATCCTCGGCGCCATCGGCGCGCTGAGCCTCGCCGTCTCCGGGTTCCTGGTGATCAACACGGTGTCCGCGATCCTCGCCCAGCAGACGCGGCAGATCGGGATGATGAAGGCCGTCGGGGCGCGCGACGGCCAGGTCGCGGGCATCTACCTCGGGATCGTGATCGGGTACGCGATGCTCGCCCTGCTCGTGGCGCTGCCCCTCGGCGCGGCCGGCGCCTGGGCGTTGACCCGGTTCACGGCGGGCCTGGTCAACTTCGAGGCGACCCGGTTCTTCCTCCCGCCGGAGGTCCTCGCGCTCGAGATCGGCATCGGGCTGCTGATCCCGCTGGCGGCGGCGGCATGGCCCGTCTTTCGCGGGGTCCGGGTCACGGTGCGGGAGGCCATCGCGAACACCGGCATCGCGAACACCTTCGGACGCTCCCGCTTCGACCGCATCGTCTGGGCCATCCGCGGTCCGTCCCGCCCCACCCTGCTCTCGATCCGCAACACGTTCCGGCGCAAGTCCCGCCTGATCCTGACGCTGCTCGCGCTCACGTTCGGCGGCGCCGTGTTCATGTCGGTCTTCACCCTGCGCGCCTCGCTGGTCGGGACGGTCGAGGAGACCCTCCAGTACTTCAACTACGACGTGCAGGTCGGGCTGGTCCAGCCGACGCGGACGTCGATCCTGGTCCGCACCGCCGAGCAGGTCCCGGGGGTCGTGGCTGCCGAGCCGTGGACCTTCGCCTCCGCCCAGCGGGTGCGCCCGGACGGGGCGACCGGCGCGAACCTGATCGTGTTCGGGCTGCCGGACGGGGCCCGGACCGTCCGGCCCGTGATCGAGGAGGGGCGCTTCCTCGTCCCGGGCGACGGCAACGCGCTGGTCGTGACGCGCAACTTCCTCGACGACGAGCCGGACGTGCGCATCGGCGACCGGGTCACGCTGCGCAGCAAGGGCCGGGAGGTGGGGTTCACGCTGGTGGGCATCGTCCAGTCACCCACGCAGCGGCCGTTCCTGTACGCGCCGTCCACGGCCATCGACGGGCTCACCCGGGATGCCGGCAGGACCAGCATCCTGATGGTGCTGACGGAACGGAGCGATGCCGCCTTCGAGCGCGAGACCGGGGCGGCGGTCCGGGACACGCTGGAGCGATCGGGGATGGCGGTGTCGGCGACCCAGACCCGCTCCGAGATCCGCGCCTCGATCGATTCCCTGTTCGACGCGATGCTGGTGTTCGTCTCGGTGATGTCGCTGCTGCTGGGCGTGGTCGGGGGGCTGGGGCTGGCGGGGACGATGACGATGAACGTGGTCGAACGCTCACGCGAGATCGGGGTGATGCGGGCGATCGGGGCGCGGGACTCCGCGGTGCTGCTCGTGTTCCTGGCCGAGGGGCTGCTGATCGGGCTGCTGGCGTGGCTGGTGGGCGTGGCCGTCTCCCTGCCCATCTCGAAGATCCTCGCCGACGCCCTGGGCGAGGCCTTCGTCCAGCGACCCCTCGCATTCACGCCCGCGCTGGACGGGATCGGGCTGTGGTTCGTGGTGGTGGCGGTGCTGGCCGTGACCGCCTCGCTGCTCCCCGCCTGGCGCGCGACCCGGCTCGCCGTCCGCGAGGTCCTGGCCTACGAATGACGTTGTTCCGACGACATCGCGCCGATCCGCGCGATGATGTCCCCGGCGGCCGCGAGGCCGTTCCCCGTTACGAGGCCCCGTCATGACCGTTGAACCGCAACCGCGTCGCCGCACCGGGCGGCTGATCGGCGTCCTGCTCGTTCTCGTCGTCGCCGTGGCTGCGGCCGTGGCGTTCGGGACGGGTGCGATCGGCGGTCCGGGTGCCACGGCCTCGCCCAATGGCTCCGTGGAGGGCGTCGTGCCGGCCGATGCCGGGGTCGTGGCAGAGGGGCGCGCGATGCCGGTCCGCTGGGCCGAACTGGGGGTCTCGGCGTCCGGGCGGGTGGTGTCGGTGGTTGCGGAGGGTGCGTGGGTCAAGGCGGGTGAGGCGCTCCTGACGCTTGACACGGCTTCGGCCGATGCTGAAGTGGCGGCCGCGCAGGCGGCCGTCGACGGCGCCGTGGCCGGCGTGGCTCGTGCGGAGGCGGTTCTCGCCCAGGCGAAGGCGTCGAAGACGGCGTCCGAGGCGGGCGTGGACCAGGCTGCGGCAGCCCGGCGTTCAGCGCGGGCGGCCCGGGACGCGCTCCCGTCCGGGGCATCTGCCGCGACGAAGCGACAGCTGGATGCGGAGATCGACCGGGCCGCGGCGGCCGTGGAGCAGGCGAGGGCCCAGCGGACCTCCGCGGCGGCGGGCGTCACGGCCGGCGAGGCGGGGGTTGTGGCGGCGCAGGCGGATGCCGCGCGGGCAGCGGCAAGCCTCCAGGCGACCATTGCGGCGCGCGAGCTGCTGATCCTGCGGGCGCCGTTCGCTGGGACAGTGGTCTCGGTGGCCCCGGCGGTGGGCGACCGGGCCGTTCCTGGAGTCGTGGCGGTGCGGATCGCGGACCTGTCGGGGTGGCGGTTCGAGACCACGGATCTGTCCGAGACGTCCATCGCCCGGGTGCGGTCGGGAGCGGCGGTGAAGGTCACGGTGGACGGGCTGCCCGACACGGAGATCGCGGGCGCCGTGGGGTCCGTCGGGGCCTACGGGGAGGCGCGTCAGGGCGACATCGTGTTCCGGGTGGTAGTGGCGCCCTCGGGTTCTGTGCCGGAGGGGTTGCGCTGGAACATGACGGTCACGCTCGAGATCGAGGGCGTGGCCGCGGGCTGAAGTCCCGGGCGCAGCGATCAGTCGGCAGCCTCCCCTGCCGTCAGCGGATCGAACGTCTCGGTGCGCTCGGCCACGGCATCGGCGCCCAGGTGCCCCGCCTCCGTGCCCAGCGGCTGGTCCACGATCGCTCGCCAGCCGTGCTCCTCCAGCGATGCCAGCGTGACCGACGCCGCCTCGATCGCTCGACGCGCGTGCTCGACCGCCATACCCGTGAGCACCGGCTGCTCACGAGACCCGCGGAGCCCCGCCGCGACGGCCGCCGCGCAGCGCGTCAACGCCAGCGAGGGCGAAGCCGCCCCGGCGGGCCGCCGGAGGACGACGTCCACCTCGCCGGCGTCGGGGAGCAGCGCCGCCACGATCGCGTGCCACGTGGCAGCCGCCTCGGAACCCAGGGGAGGCTCGATGAACGCGAGCGCGTGATCCGGCAGGAGCGCGCGGCGCAGGGCGATCTCCGCCGCGGCCCGGGCAGGCGCCTCGGGCTCGTCGACCAGCCAGTCCGGCAGAGCGCCCGCGCACAGCGAGCCGGCATCCAGGCCGTCAATCCGCGCCAGCGAGATCGCCAGCAGTTGCAGCGCGAGCGCCCGCCCCGAGCGGGTCGCCGGATCGGACGGGATGCCGTTGACAAGGTCGGCCGCCACGAGGAGCGGCCCCGCGGGCACGATCACCCGCGTCCCGGCCCGCGCCAGGACCCGGTGGGCGAACGCGTGATCGGCCAGCGCACGGTCGGGGTCCACGCGCCTGGTCACGATCTCCTGGATGGGGTCCGCCACGACGCCGTCGATCCGCTCGAAGGCCGCGACCACCGCCTGGTCCGGTGCGGCGAGGGCCGGCGTCTCCGTGACCAGGCGGACATACCCGCGATGGCGGGCGGCGGCCTCGTCCACGGCCCGGCGCAACACGGACAGCGCGCGCTGGGACCCGGTGGGGATCGGTGGACCGGACGGGTCATGGGCGTCCAGTCCACCCCGGGAGGATGGTGCGGCACGCCAGGTCTCCAGGGCGGCCCCTGCCCGCACCATCCGCTCCGCCAGCTCCCGGCTGGGCGGCACGTCCACGCGGAGCAGCGTGGCCCCCGCCTCGATCGCGCCGGCGGCCTCCTCCAGGGCGTCCACGATGGCCGGTTCGAGCAGGACGGAACCCAGCCACGGCCGCGGCCGATCTCCCAGGAGCAACATGATCTCCCGCCGCGCGGTCCGGTTCGCATCCACCCGTTCCATCGCCGCCCGTGACAGCCGCGTCGCATCCGCCACGGCGGTCGCGCGCCGGTCGGGCTCGGCCAGCAGCTCCGCCTCGAGCCCCAGGTCCACGTTCCCGGCCGCGACCTCGAGCGCCAGCTCGACCGGCCCCAGGTCGTACTCGGCCATCGCCATGGCGAAGGGAAGGGCGATGCCACCGCCCAGGCGTCGCGGATCCGGCGCGAGGTAGCGGTCCACGACCTCCGCGGCCAGCGGCCGGCCCGACCGGTCCAGTCCGCCGATGCCGAACAGCCGCAGGATCGCCCGCTCCCGTCCGACGGTCGTGCTGGTGGCCGCGGCGGCGCCCCAGGCGGAGGCAAGCGCGAACGCCTGATCACGGAGCGCCTCGATCTCCCGGCCGTCCCCGAACAGGTGCATGGGCAGAGTATGGCGGCCGGGGCGCGCGCCGATCAGTCCGGCTCGGCCGGGCGGGCGGGGTCGATGGCGGCCGGAGGGTCGATGGCGGCCGCGGGTCCGGTGCGGGCCTGATCACCGATCCAGACGTGGCCGTCCGTGAAGCGCTCTGACTTCCAGATCGGCGCCCGGGCCTTCGTCTCGTCGATCGCGTACCGGGCGGCCGCGAACGCCGCGTCCCGGTGAGGCGAGGCGGCCACCACCGCCACCGAGACGTCCCCCAGCGGCACCGAGCCCGTGCGGTGGACGATCGCCAGGTGGCGGACGTCCCAGCTGGCCTCGATCTCGTCCGCGATCTGCCCCAGCACCGCGAGCGCCATCGGCTCGAACGCCTCGTACGCCAGCACCTCCACCACCCGGCCCTCGAGCGCTGCGGCGAGGGCCTCCTGGCCCGGCGCGGGCGTTCCCGGTGTCACACGGGTCCGACCGAGGAACGCGACCACGCCCCCGTCCTCGTCCGTCGCCAGCCGCGAGACCAGCTCCACCAGCAGGTCAGCAGGGAACGGGTCGGCGCGGATCTCCAGGATGCGCCGCCCCTCGTCTGCCCCACCGCTCACCGGCGGGATGCAGGCTACCTCGTCCCCGTCCGCCAGCGGGGTCTCCGGGTTCTGGTAGGCACCGTTGACCGCGAAGCGCAGCGACGCGCGGCCGGGAGCCAGCGCCGGGACGGTCTCGACCACCGCGGACCAGGCGTCCTCCACCGTGGACCCGGGCGGCACCTCCAGGCGCAGCTCCTTCATCCCGGCCGTCTCGCGCTGCATCGCGAACAGCCGGACGCGAATCCGGAGCGGCGGCAGGACGCTCATCAGACCAGCAGCCCCGCGCCAAAGTAGAGGCCCGCGGCCAGGATGGTGCCCGACGCGATGGTGCCCACGCTGATGTACAGCAGGCCCGTAGCGGACTCCATGGACCGGGTCCTCGCCGTCTGCACCGCCGCCCACGAGATGACCAGCGGGAACACGAGGCCCACCAGGAGCCGCAGCCACACGAACAGCGCCCACGGCCCGAACAGTGCCGCGAACGGCCCGCCCGTCGCGCCCGGACCGACACCCAGCCCTGTCCACGCGGCGAACAGGACGACCTGCAGCGCCACGACGCCCACGAGCCCGCGCGAGACCATCACCAGGGGCGCCTCCGGCAGCTTGGGCGTCACCAGGTACCAGTGCCCGAGGATCATCGCCGCGAACACGCCGCCCGTCGCCAGCGCGAGCACGACAAGCTGCACCGTCAGCAGCAGCGCCCCGCCGATGGCACCACCCCAGGTGAGCCCGCCCAGGAGCAGCGCCGCGAGTCCGGCCGCGCACCCGGCGATCCCCGGCACGACCCCTCGCCGTCCGCGGGCGATCTGGATCATCGTGACGAAGGCCAGAATGGTGAACGCCGCGAGCGCCGCCCGGCGGGCGCCGTCCCAGGCGTGGTCGGCGGTGACCGGCGAGCCCGCGGCGATCGCCGTCAAACCCGTGTCTGAGAGATAGGCCAGCACCCCGAACGCGGCGGCGCAGAACGCCGTGAACGCCAGGAACCCCTTCGTGGCGTCGGTGCGGAGCCGCGCGATCACGACCACGGCAAAGGATCCGACCGCCAGGCCGGCCAGGACCGTCCAGTTGATCAGCGCGAGATTCGAGGCGATCTGCTCTGCGGGCATCCACCGGAGTGTAGCCGCCCGCCGCCCCGCGCCGGATAATGGGCGTCCAGCGTGGTGCGACAGGCAGGACGCCGGGCGCCGGCGCCCGCCGGGCGGCCCAAGGAGACTCAGATGTCAATCGGACGGAACACCTCCATCACGTGGCTCGGCCATGCCGCGGTCGAGATCGCCACGCCGGGCGGCAAGCGCGTGCTGATCGATCCGTGGCTCGGGAACCCGAAGAGCCCGCGGTCCGCCGATACGGTGGACCGCTGCGACGTCCTGCTCGTCACCCACGGGCACGGGGACCACCTGGGCGACGCGCTCGCCCTGGCCTCCCGGTTGCGGCCGGCCTGGCCGTGCATCCACGAGATGAGCCTGTGGCTGTCGCGGCGGCTTCCCGGCGGCGGCGACCAGGTCATCGGCATGAACAAGGGCGGCACCGTCGAAGTGGCGGGCCTGCGGGTCTCGATGACCGGGGCGGAGCACTCCGCGGGCGACTGGAACGCCGGGAGCGAGACCACGCTCTACCTGGGCGAGCCGGCGGGCTTCGTGATCGAGATGGAGAACGGATTCCGGGTCTACCACGCGGGCGACACGGCGGCCTTCGGCGACATGGCGCTGATCCGGGAGCTGTTCAAGCCGGACCTCGCCCTGCTGCCGATCGGCGGCCACTACACGATGGACCCGGTCGCGGCCGCGCTTGCGGTGGAGCTGCTGGGCGTGGGCCACGTGGCGCCGATCCATTGGGGCACGTTCCCGGTGCTGGCGGGGACGCCGGCCCAGCTGGAGGCGGCCGTCCGCGCTCGCGGGCTCGACACCACCGTCCACGCCTGGCGGCCGGGCGACACGATCAGCTGACGCCCGGACACCCCGTGATCGTGGGTGCAGGTCAGGGCGTGTAGTGCACCTGCACGCCGAGGTAGTCCAGCCGGAAGTCACGGTTGTTGTTGTTCGAGACGTTGGTGATCCTGACCCGGAACGTCGATGATCCCAGCTCGGACAGCGCCCACGGCGCGTGGCCCCAGACATCGGCGGCGCCACCGAGGGTGTAGGTCGCGATCGTCGTGCTCGTGATGTTGACCGTCTTCGCCGTGGTCCAGTTCGCGCCGCTGTCCCACGAGAGCTGGACGCACATCAGGTTGGTACCGGTCGCCGAGTCCATGCGCGCGTCCAGCCGGACCGTGATGCCGTTGACCGAAGTGACCGAGGCGGGCATCCCGAACGTGTAGCCCCAGAACCGGTGGCGGTCCTTGCCGGTGCTGTCGCAGGCCGTGCTGGTGTTGGTGCCCGAGTTGAGGTCCACGGCGACCGCGCCGTCAGGCGCACAGGCGTTGCCGGGGGTGGTCTCGTACCCGTTGTTGTCCCCCGACCCGGTTGTCTCCGCCTGGTTGTTCGCGCAGCCCTTGTAGCCGGTGCTCGTCGCCGTGCTGACAATGACGGACGCCTCGTTCGAGTTCGGGCTCGTCCAACTCTCCAGGTACGTCCGCAGGATGTAGTACCAGGTCCCGTTGCCGGGGCT
>CAMTVM010000069.1:0-56385 GCA_947085195.1 uncultured Chloroflexota bacterium | reverse complement strand
CTGTCACGGCGTTCGGGGTAATCCAGCGCACCTTGCTGACGGGCAGGAGCAGCAGGTTGGCGATGCGCGGGTACCACAGGTCACCCCAGTTGCTAAAGTAGTTGGGCTCGATGACGTCGCGGTGGGATTGCAGTTTCTCTGTCATGCAATTACCTGGGCCTCCCCTCCTGCCCGCACCCATTCCATGACGCGTGCCCAGTCCCCAGCGTGATCAATCTCGCTCCAGAAGTGCCCCGCCACGTCGCGGCAGTAGATCGGCACGCCCTCGGAGACATAGGAGTAGAGCACCTCCTCCCACCACAGACCGCACTTCTGCGAGCCGACGAGATGCTTGAGCCGCGCCTTGAAGAGCGGCATGAAGCCGGCGCTGATCTTGGCCATGCCCACATATTCGGCGTCGGTCTTCTCGGCTGGGATGTCCTTGCCGAACGCGACGAGCCGTTCGCCGTCCAGGCTGAACCGGTAGTCGGCGGTCGCAATCCGTGACGAGTCGCACAGCATGACCGGGTCGCGGCAGTCGGAGATCAGCTCGTCGAGCACCTTGATGTTGAAGCAGATGTCGCCGTTTGCGACGATCGCCTCCGGACCCAGGAGCTCGCGAGCGAGCCAGAGAGACGCGATGCTGTTGGTGAGGTGGTACAAGGGATTCCTGACGATACGGGCCCGGCCCCCGACCTCCTTCTCCACGAGGTCGCTCCGGAACCCGGTCACGATCGTGACGTCCGTGAGACCACGGCTCGATAGCTGGTCCAGCATCCTCGAGATGAGCGACTGCTCGCCAATCCGCATCAGGCACTTGGGGCGATCCTCTGCCAGCGCCGCGAGCCGAGACCCGACCCCAGCCGCCATGATGACGACGCTCATCGGCCCTCTGTTCATTGACTCTCCTGAGTGTTCTCCCGAAGCAAAGCGCGAAGCGCCTCGGCCAGCTGGATGACGTCCTCGACCGTCTGTGAACCCATGTGAGAGACCCGAAAGGCCCTGTCCCGGAGTGGCGCGGGGTTCGGGGCGACGTAGAAGCCGAAACGGTCGGCGAGCTCCTTCACCAGCCAGGGCGCACTCGGCGCAGACCCGTCCAGGCGGAGGGCGGTGATCGCGTTCGAGGGACGGCGGGCCGATAGCGAAACGGGCAGATCCGCGATGGCCGCCCGGAAGGCTGCGGCGCGACGGGCGGTCTCGGCCACGAGGGAAGCGACCCCGACTGCGTGGACGGCTGACAGCCTCGCCTGAAGTTGGAGCATCAGCCCCACCGCCACCGTGTACGGGGTCTGGCCGCGGAGCCCGTCGGCCAGGTAGTCCGCCAGGTGGAAATAGAGAGTCCGGCGGGGTGCCCGCCGTGCCCTCTCCGCAGCCCGAGCGTTCAGCGCGACGAAGGCCATGCCAGGGGGCAGCGCGAGCCCCTTCTGAGTGGAGAAGAGGGTCGCATCGACGCCCCAAGCGTCCATACGAAAGGAGTCGGCCAGAAGCGTGCTCGCCGCATCGACCACGAAAAGCGCGCCGCGGCCCTTCAGGGCACGTCCGAGGCTCTCGACGTCGAGGAGTTCTCCCGTGGACGTCTCGTGGGCAGCGACGAGGACGCCCGAGAAGCCTCGGCCAACGCGACGGGCGAGTTCATCGAAGTCCAGACCCTCGCCTGGGTCGACAGCCTCGTGGGGTATCCCGTGGATCTCGCAGAGGGTCCGGAACCTCCGACCGAAGGTGCCGCCGTCCACGACGAGGACCCGGTCCAAGGGACCGAAGAGCGACGAAACCGCGGCCTCCATCGCGCCGGTCCCCGACGAGGTGAGGAGCGCCACCTCGCCCCCGGTCTCAAGGAGGAGACGGAGGCCCTCCACCACCTCCAGGGTCAACTTCGAGAACTCCTCCGTCCGCATGTAGGGAAGCCGCCGGGAACCCGCGACCCGGACCGTCTCGTCCATCTCCACCGGACCAGGCACGAACAACTTGAAATTGCGGGTCACGGCCACAGGCGAGATGCCAGCGGCATCGAGCGCCGCGACCGTCGCACCCTCGTCGGTCGCCCCGTCGGAGGTGAACTCGATCTGTCGATACCCGGGTGTCGTCGGCATTGCGGCGTCCTCACTGTTGATCCATCCCCCGCGAAGCGCCGTGTGCCGCAACGTCTGGATGTGTGGTGCCGCTTGGAGAGGCCTGGGTGTTCCGGCCGACGCCAAGCGCACGGATGGCGTCGCGAATCAGGGGTTCTCGTTCGTTCGACCCAGGGGGGCGACCCTACCACGGGGATGCTCGATCACCTAACCTAATCGGGCGGCCCGTGTCGTGGGTTTGCCCGACTGCCTCCGGACGGCCAGAACCAGAACAGGACAACGTCGTCGAGCGAGTGGACGTCCACCCCGGTGAGCGTGGGCGTCGTCGCCCTGTGCTCGTCACGGTCGAACGCTGCGACTAGCCCCGGTTGATGACCGAGATGGTATTGCCGGCCGGGTCCTTGAACCGGGCGAGGGCTGCCATGCCCTCACCCATCCCATCGACGAGGCGGCCACGAATGAGGCGGTGGCGGTCGTTGCCGAGCGCGTGACCGAGGCGCTCCGGGAACCGGGTGAGATCGAAGAGGGGCCCTGCATCGCGAGAGCCAGCGTCGGCGTCGCCATGGGCCTGGCTGGCTTTCGCACCGCCGACGAGATGGTCGTCGCCGCAGACCACGCCATGTGCGAGGTGAAACAGGGCGGCGGGGGAAGGTACGTGCTGCATGGGGAAGACCTGTCCGAGCGGCCCGGGGGCCGACGGCCCGGCGCGGGAACGCGGGTGACGGCACATCCCCGCCGACGCCGACAGGTACCTCGGTCGCGGCTCTGTGCCACCTCACGGGGAGCCTGGCGCCGGTGCTGGAATTGGCCCAGCGCGGCGACCCGAGGACGAGGCTGAAGGCATTCGACCTCGGAGCTGACGACACCACGCGGTCGGCGCTCGCTCACCCAGGCTCGAGATTCGGCACGACGAGCCGTCCTGATGCTCGTCCGGCGTAGATGAGCTGCTCGGTGGTAAGGCCCGACCGCGCACGCAGGTCGGCGAGGTGGCGCTTGACGGTGCTCGGCCGAATGCCCACGAGCTCGGCCGTGGCCGGAACGGATCCGCCGGCGGCGACGTAGGCTGCCAACACGTCCATCTGGCGCTGGGTCGCGGGCCGGGAGAGGGAGCCGCGCAGGTACCCGTCCCTCATGCGAAGTGCCTCGCCGCCGCGGCGATCCACTCGTCGCGGCCCTCGATTGGCATGCGGTAGGTTGTAATCGCACGTCCGACACCTGTCGGGCGCGACACTGTCGGGCGCGCCACCCCATTCGGCTCGCATCGCGCGGTCAGCGCATGCATCCCGGGTTCACAGGAGCTCGGCGATCATCCGCGCCGCCCTCCCGGCTCCGTCACGCTCGACTGGTCGGTACGGCGGCTGGGTTCCGATCTCGGAGGCGATGGCAGCCGCGATGACCTCGGGCGTGGCGTTGTCGTAGTCCATCGGCCGTCCCGCGTTGTACCGCTCGAGCCGATGGCGGACGTGGAACGTCTGCTCGAAATGGTGCCGCAGCGGGAAGTAGGGGAACGGCCGGCGGTTCGCCGTCAGCTCCATGGTGGTCGTCAGGCCACCTTGGACGACGGCCAAGTCGCAGGCAGCGAGATGCCGGTACAACTCGTGGACGTAGGCGCGGATCTTTACGCCGTCGAGCCTCGGCAGACCCGCCGTGTCGATCCGCGGCCCGGCGACCACGATCATCCGCAGGTCCGGAACGCGTCGCTTCGCTTCCGGGTACGCCTCGATGACCCGACGTAGGAGATCGTTGCCGACGCCGGACCCGCCGACGGAGACGATGCAGACCTGCTCGTCCGGCGCGTACCCGAGCTCGCGGCAGAGCGCAGTCCGGTCCCTGACGCCTTCGGGGTCGAAACCGGTGACGTGCCCTGAGAACCGGTAGTGCTGCTCCGTCCAGGCCCGGATCGCCGGCAGACCCGGGCCGAAGGTGTCCGGGACGATGTCCTCCGGATTGCCGACGAAGATGGCTCGATCTCGCACGCGCGGGTAACGGGCGATGTGATCGATCATCTCGGCGTTGTAGTCGGCGGTCAATGTGACCTCGCGCTCGCCGCCGTCGGGCATCGGGAGCCCGCCGACGAAGTCGGCCAGCCAGGCGTAGGCGGCCGTCTTGAGCTCCGGGTTCTCGTGGAGGCAGTCGTCGAGCTCCCACGACTCGTCACCGATCCACAGGTCGTACGGCTCCTCGCGGACGAGATCGCGGAAGACCATGAAGTTGGCGACCATGATCTCGTCCATCCGTCGCCACGCCCCGAAGCAATGGAGGTCGTGCTCACCCGCCTCCGACTCGATGTGTCCGGACTCGCTCGCAGGCTGGCCGCTCGCCGGATGGATCCGCTCCCCACTCGCTTCGAGGACCCGCGTCACCGGGTCCTGGGCCAGCCAGCCGATCTCGAGGTCCGGATGGAGGCGCCGGAGCTCACGCGCGATCGCGGCGTCCCGCTGGGCGTGGCCGAGCCCGATGGGCGACGACAGGAAGAGCGCACGACGGCGACGCGCGCGGCCCCGTGGCCAGCGCTCGGCGGACGCATCCGGGGCGGGCATGAACGACCGGATGAGCTCGTTGACCTTGATCGGGTCCCGGACGTGCGGCGCTTGGCCGGATCCGACAAGGGTCACCAGCCGGCCCTCCGCCAGTCGCGCCAGTTCGGCGGCACCATCGGGGTTGAGGATCCTGTCGTGCGTCCCCTGGATGACGAGGACGGGACGGTCGATGCGCGAGCACAGGTCGCGTACCTCGTCCCCGGTCAGGCCCGGTGCACCTGCGTCGGCGACCAGCATCTCCGGCTTGGACTCGAGACCCCATCCCACGCAGTCCTCGATCTGCTTTGTCGAGTGCGGCTCGCTGAAGACCTCGCCGAAGGAAGAACTCGAGGAAGTCGCGATAGTCCGAACGCCAGTAGGCGGCGTTGTACTTCTCCCAGCCTTCGTGGTGCTCGAGTTCGTCCCAGAACAGCCGGGTGGCCGGCGCGCGTGAGGGTGGCGGCAGTGCCAGCCCGAGAGCCGGACCGATGAAGATCACGCGCTCCACGCGATCGGGATGGCCAACCGCGAGGATCGCCGCCCAGAGGCTCCCCGCGGAGAAGGCGACGAGGCTCGCGGATCGTGTAGCCGTCGCGTCCATCACGGCGATCGTGTCGGCCGCGAACTCCTCTGCCGCATAGGCCTCGGAGGTCGTGGGCCGATCGGATCGATCGTTTCCCCGGCCGTCGACAAGCGTGCGGAGCGCTGCGCCCGCCTGCTGTCGAGCTCGCCGCCAGGAGCCGGGCGCGGCTCAGCCACCCCTATTCGACCTCATCCTCAAGGCGCGCCTGGCCATCGCGGGGGCGTGGGCGATCGAGCCGGCGCCGTCAGCAGGTGACGTGGAGGATCGCGTTCGTCGTGGCAGGATCTGCGTCGGCCAGCAGCGCGCAGGCCTCGTCGGTCGGCACGGCGACGAGCTCGACGCCCCGCCGACGCGCCTCCTCCAGTACCTCGGGGGCGATCGGGAGCGCGCCGTCGGCCCCGGTCCCCAGGATCAGGCGCCGGCAATTCCAGGGGATCGGCTCCAGCAGGCTCAGCGGCGTGTGGCCGTACCGGCCGCGCAGCGGCTTCGATGCCTTCTTGTCGCGCCTGGCGATCCGGCCGCGGTCGACCACGATGTCACGCTCGAACCGTTTGCCGTCGATTTCGAGGGCGCCGAACCCGATGAACGTCGCCTGCACGGTTGCCTCCGGGGGAACGCCGCGACGACAGTACACCCACCGCCGTCCTCAAGGAGCACCGCGTCGTGGCGGATCACCCATACGCCTCCTACACCCGCCGCCGCGAGCCGTCCGCGCCCCCGCGCGAGCCCTGGCGCCGCCGCAAGCCCTCCGCGCCCTCGCCTACCACCCCGGGTAGTGCAGAAGCGGTCGCCGCGCCAACCAGCCTGCACTCACGCTTCCGGGTGGTGCGCGGCGGAGATCCGGCCCCGCGAGGCGTCCCGCTGACCCCGACCAGCCTCCCCAGGCGTATCTGGGGGACGGCACGGGGACCGGAAACATGCGTCTCGTCCGTGCTGACGCTGACCCGTCCGCCGGACAAGCGATCTCGTGCACGCACCGCAGGGTTCGGTCGCCCAACGACCCCTTCCTGCGCGAGCAGGGGCGAGGAACTGGCGCGTCCCCGCACCGGTTTTCGCCTGGTGGGCGGATGTGGTGCGATAGGTGTCGTCTGCGGCGTGATAATAAGGACCTCTGGCCGCGCGATGGGGTACTACAGGCGTGGCTTGGCCCTCTCTCCAACGAGGTCTCGTGTGGATCTGCGCAAGTGGAAGAAGTCGAAGGCGCGGGAGGCGCGGAAGGCCGCCGATGCCGCTGCTCCCGGCAGCCCGGCTGAAGGACGCCCTCCGAGCGAGACCGCGTCGGAGGTGGACGTGGCGCTCGACGAGCGAACGGCGTCCGACGCGACCACCGCAGAAGGCCGCGAAGAGACCGACGCCGGGGAGCGAGCCGCGGAACGGGCCGCGGCCGTCGAGATGATGTACGAGACCGCCGTGGAGCGAGCCGAGATCGCCGAGGCCATGTACAAGGCCGCCCTCGCGCGCAGCGAGGTCGCGGAGGTCAAGGAGCAGACCGCGGCGAAGCGGGTCGCAGCCGCCGAGGCCAGGGAGCAGGCTGCGGAGGCGAACGAGAAGGCCGCCGCGGAGCGCATCGCGGCTGCGGAGGCCAGGGAGAAGGCTGCGGCGGAGCGTGCCATGGCTGCGGCGGAGCGTGAGCAGGCCGCTGCCGAGCGCGTCGCTGCCGTCGCCGCCAGGGAGCAGGCCGTCGCCGCCAGGGAGCAGGCCGCTGCTGCCAGGGAGCAGGCCGCTGCCGAGCGCGATTCGATCGCGAACACGAGGGACCGGACGGCCGTTGAGCGCGACTCGATCGCGAACACGAGGGACCGGACGGCCGCCGGGCGCGATCCAAACCCGACCTCGCGCCTCACCGCACGGGATACCACGGCTGACGATGGTGACGGCGCGCTCGAACGGGCGCGCCTTGAGGCGGAGCTTCAGCGCGCCCACCTCGATGCCCTGACCGGAGCCTTCCGACGCGAGATGGGCAGGCTTGCGCTGAGGAACGAGATCGAGCGAGCACGACGTGCCGATGGCAAGTTCGTCATCGCATTCATCGACGTCGACGGACTCAAGGGGGTCAACGACCGGGAAGGTCACGCGGCCGGCGATCGCGTGCTGCGGACGCTGGCGGCGACCATGCGTGCCAATCTGCGGCCGTACGACCCGATCGTCCGGTTCGGCGGCGACGAGTTCATCCTTGGGGTCTCGTCGGTCGACCCCAGCGAGGTCCGGCACCGGATCGGCGTCATGGATCAATCCCTTCGGAATGCCACCGGCGTCGGGATCACGGCCGGGCTGGCCACGCTCACGTCGAACGAGAGCCTCGATGAGCTCACGGCGAGGGCGGACGCCGCCCTGATCGAAGCCAAGCGGAATCGCAGCGAGTAGACAGGCCGCTCCGCAGCGCGATCAAGAAGACGATGGGGCCGGCGTCGGGCGGCTGCCGTGACGCGGTGGGCAATCCGGATCGCCTCATGGACTAACCCCGGCGTCATCGACTGACGGGCGATCACGGTGTCGCCCGCCGTGCGGTTTCGGCGCGACCTCAGGCGCCTGCCGCGATTTCCCGGCCCACCGCGAGCACCTCATCGACCAGCGCGTCCGCATCGGCAAGCGTGGTGCGCGGGTTGATGAAGCAGGGTCGGATCGCGAACTGGCCGTTCACCCGGGTGCCGGAGGTCACCACCCGTCCGCGGGCCCGAATGCCGTGCAGCACGTCCTCGTTCAGCGCATCGAGGCGAGCCTCGTCCGTCCAGCCCGCGGGCCGGAAGCGGAAGCAGCAGATCGAGAGCACCGGCTCCGCAAGCAGCTCCAGCTCGTCCGACGCACGGGCGCGCTCCGCCACCCGGCGGGCGCAGTCGTCGTGCCGCACGACCCGCTCGCGCATCCCGTCGGCGCCGATCTCGCGAAGGATCGCCCACACCGCGAGACCCCGCGCCGGCGTGGAGAAATCCACGCCCCAGTCGGGCGTGCCGAGACCCAGCTCATCGAAGGGTGACCCGGGGTCTGCATCCCCCGTTGGGACGTGGCGCTCCCGGTCGTAGTCACCGGTCTCGATCGTGAACGCACGGCCCAGGATCCCCTCGTCGCGGACGATGGCGGCCCCCGTGCCCACCGGGGCCGCGAGCCACTTGTGGGGGTCGATCGCGAACGAGTCGAACGTCGCCACGTCGCCGTATCGGTCACGAACCCGGTCGTCCAGCAGCCCGAAGCCGCCGTACGCCCCGTCCACGTGGAGCCAGATACCTCGCTCGTGCGCGATCCGGGCGAGCTCCGGGAGCGGATCGATGCGGCCCGTGTTGACGTCTCCGGCACAGCCGACCACCGCGACCTGGGTGCGCCCGGCCGCCAGGTCCTCGTCCAGCGCCGCCTGGAGGAGGTCCAGATCGATCGTGCCCGCGCGGTCGAGCGGGATGCTGCGCAGGTTGTGGCGCCCCATCCCGAGCACGCCGAGGGCGCGCCCCACGACGTGGTGCGTCTCCGTGCTCGCGTAGATCCTCGGCTCGGGCATGCCCTCGATGCCGTCCAGCGACGGCTTCAGGCCCAGGCGCTCGCCGGCGTGCTGGCGGGCGGCGCCGATCCCGATCAGGTTCGCCGTCGAGCCGCCGGACGTGAAGGTCCCGACCGAGGACGCGGGGAACCCGAGCAGGTCGATGAGCCAGCGGATCGCCAGGTGATCGACGAAGTTGCCCGGGGTCGCCCACCAGCGCTGCGGCACCGCCACTGCCTGGGCCAGGTCCGCGGCCGCCCCCACGTCCGTCGGCCCGGTGGTCACCCAGCCGGAGAACCCCGGGTGCCCCACCCGCAGGCCGTTCGCGACCACGAGGTCCGCGAGCTCTGCCAGCGTCGCATCGCGCCCGATGCCCGTGGTCGGCAGGGATCGATCGAGGGCCGGGCGCCAGCGCGACCGCTCTCGGGCCGGGTCCGGCCCCTCGAAGCGAAGGAACCGCTCCAGCTCCGGGAGGATGGCGCGGACGGCGTGGCCCAGGGAGTCAGTGGCGGCGGCGTCCTGGCGGTCGTCGTTCATGACGGCGGAGTGTAGCGGCCCGGCAGGATGCCCTGACTGTTGTGGTTCGTGCGCGCCCCAGGCCGGACCGTCAGCCCGCGGCCGCTCCCTCGTCGAGGAAGGCCACCACATTCGCCCACGGTACGTCGGGCTCGTCGATGTCGTAGGCCGGGCAGAGCACGAGCCCGGCACGGCCCAGCGTCGCGATCCGGGTTCTCACCTCCCGACGGATCTCCTCGGGATCGGCGAAGGCGAAGGTCGTCTGCCGGCCGACGGTGCCCCAGAGCGCGAGCCGCGGGCCGAACCGCCGGCGGATGCGCACCGCGTCCATGTGCTCCGGCTGGAGCGGGTTGATGGCGACGACGCCGATGTCCACGAGGTCGTCCAGGATCGGCTCGAAGTGGCCATCGCTGTGGTAGATGACGCGGAGATCGGGCCGGACCGACCGGGCCGCCTCGATGATCCCGGCCAGCCGGGGCCTGAAGAACTCGCGCCAGGTCGCCGGGCTGATCATCATCGTGCCCGGCATGCCGATGTCGTCATCGAGGGCCAGGACATCAACGCCCGCTGCCGCGAGGGTGACCGCGTTGTCGCGCGCGAGGTCGGCCAGGCGGTCGAGCAGGAAGTGGGCCATCTCCTTGCGCCAGACGAGGTCGATCAGGAAGTTCTCAAGGCCGCGCAGGCGCCAGGCCGCCTCGAACAGCTCGCCACCCAGGTGCGGCGTGTTTCCCCCGGCAGCCAGCCCCAGCGCGTGGAGATCGTCCACCTGCCGGGTGAGCTCGTCGACCACCCGCGGACCCCCGACCACGGGGAACGGGAAGCGCTCGAGATCGGCGAGGCTCGTCGCCCGTTCAAGGGGATTGCCCTCGTCCGGCGTCTCCGGGTGGTAGCTCCAACTGGCGTAGCGGGCCACCTGCGACGGGCTGCCGAGCCGAGCGTTGCCCGGATGCGGCATGGCCAGGCGCCGAAGCTCCGCCTCCTCGGGGGAGACCGGGAAGTCAACGAAGTCGACGTCGATGAGATCGTCTCGCCAGGTCCCTCTCGGCGCCAAGGCGGTCCCGTCGATGCGGTAGAACGCGAGGGCCAGTGGGATCCGGTCCGGCTCCTGACCATCGAGGGCCGCCAGGATCCGCTCCCGACCGGTCATCGAACGCGGTTATCCCGTGGTCGCGTTGGGGCGCCACCGGACCGCGGCGTCGCAGAAGGCGGCCAGGACCCGCGTGGCGGCGTCGGCGGTCCCGAGGGTGGGGATGCCGGCGGCGGCCAGGGCCTCGACGAACGGGGCGTACAGCGGACCCGCGTCCACCACGGCAACCCACGGCTTCGTCGTCTCGCGCCACAGGCGGGCCATGGTCGCGGCGATCGCGTCCGGCCGCGCGAGATCCTCCGGGTGACCCGGCCCCGGCGACAGCGCGTCCAGGGTGTCGGTGACGGGCACGATCCCGACCAGGCCGACGTCCACCTCGTCCGCGCCGAGCAGGGCGCGCACCACCGCGTCGTAGATCGCCGCGTCTGCGATCGGGGTCAGGTCGAGGGGGTTGTGGACGTCCACGACCGAAGTGATGCCGGCCGGCCCGAGGACCCCGGCGAGCGCGGCTTCCGTGTCGGGGCTGAACGGCGGCAGCTCCAGCGTCCCGAGATGGTCGGCGATCGTCACGCACTCCGACCCTGCGTTGCTGATCGCGCCGAGGCGGCGGCCGCCGGCGACCCGCCCGTCGAGCAGGGCGAACGTCCGGAGGAGATCGTCGAATGCCGCGGGGGTGTCGGCCATCACCACGCCGGCTGCTCGCGCCAGCTCCCTGGTCACGGTGGCGTCGCCGGCGATGGCCGCGGTATGGCTGGCGGAGGCGCTGGCTCCGGCCGAGGTCCGGCCCGCCCGATAGAGGATGACCGTGCGTCCCGACGCGGTGATCCGGGCGGCCGCGGCGAGGAACCGGATCCCGTCCAGCGGCGCGAAGCCCTCGAGATAGACGCCGAAGACCCGGACGGCCGGGTCGTCCGCGAGGTACGCCAGATAGTCGCCCACGGTCAGGTCCATCTGGTTGCCCACCGTGATCACGTACCGCGGGTCCAGGCGCCCGAGGCGCGACAGGCGCGTCACGGCGAACGCGCCGCTCCCCGTCACGAGGGCGATGGGCGCCGCCCGACCGCCCGGCGGGAGCTTCCAGCGGGGGATGAACAGCGTGTCGTAGCGCCCCGGGCGGGAGCGGATCCCGAGGCAGTTCGCGCCGTTGAGCAGCGGCCCGCCGTCCGCGGTCGCCCGCGCGCCTTCGAGCGCGGAGCGCATCCGCGCGGCCAGCGCTCCGCCGCCGCTCTTCTCCTCGAAGCCGGCGGGAATGATGATCATGCTCTCGGCGAGGTCCCGCTCGATGACCTCGGCGACGACCGCGGGAGCCTGTGCCGCCGAGACGGCGACGACGAACAGGTCCACCTTGCCCGGGATCGCGGCGAGGTCCGGCACGCACCGGACGCCGTCGATCCGCTCGATGCCTGGCTTGACGACCACGATGCGGTCGGGGGCGAAGCCCTCCCGGAGGAGGTTGCCGAGGATGACCCTCCCGGGGTTCGTGGTGATCGAGACCCCGACGATCGCCACCGACCGGGGCTCCAGCAGCCGGGCCAGCTTGTGCACGGGCCGGGGAGCGCGCGTGGGCACCGGCTCGCCGCCGAGCGTGACGAGGACGTCCAGCGCGACGAGCCCGTCAGCGGTGACGGCTGCGGGGTTGATCTCGCACTCGAGGATCTCGGCCGGGACGAGCGCCGCGCCGAGCGCCATGAGGCGGTGGACGGCCTCGACCAGGCGATCGAGCGGCAGGCGGGGAGGGCGGCCCCGGAGCGACGTGG
Organism: uncultured Chloroflexota bacterium; assembly: GCA_947085195.1. Lineage (GTDB taxonomy): Bacteria > Chloroflexota > Limnocylindria > Limnocylindrales > CSP1-4 > CAIXZV01. The sequence continues at coordinate 44,409 of CAMTVM010000069.1, read as the reverse complement.
TGGCGAGGCGCACGGCGGTCGTCGCCAGGAGCGCGTCGCCGACGGCGTCGGGCGGTGTCAGCACCGGCGAGACGATCGCGATCTCTCGTCCGGGCCGGAGGTCCGCCGCGAGCGCCTCCGCCAGGATGCCGCCGGCGCCGACGCTCACGATCGCCCCGAAGTCGTCGGTCCAGCGCAGCGACAGCAGCAGCTCGCCGCCCGGGTCGGCGTCGTGGGCGACGTACTCGGCGACCAGGTAGCCCTCGGCCGCGTCGCCCAGGCGGTCGCCCACCGCCCGGATCGCGCCCGTCACCGCGGCCGACTCGCGGAGCACGATCGCGACGCCGCCCACCTCGGTCTTGTGGGCGATCCGGCTCGAGACGACCTTCACCACCACCCGGTCGCCGCAAAGCTCGTCGAGCACGGCTCCCATCGCCGCATCGCCGGTCTCCGGGCCCCGGACGAAGCGCCAGCGCGGGACCGCGATCCCCGCCGCCGCCAGGAGGGCGAGACCCTCCGGCTCGCGCAGGGTTGTCCGGCCCTCCAAGCGAGCGCCCGCCACGATCGCCCGGACGGCATCGAGAGCGGGGGCGGCTAGAGCGGGGACGGCGGTGGTCGTCATGCGGCACAGCGTGCATCGCGGCCACCACCCGGCGCAAGACCGAACGGCACGTCGCCGGCCGGGAGGGTCGTGTGGCCCGGCCGTTCACCGCCCCGGGTCAGGTCCGGCGGCGAAGTCTAGTAGCGGCGACGGGGCGTCGTCTCTTCCTTCTTGGGCTTCGGCTCGCGACCCGGGCGCGGCGGCCGGGGGAGGGTGCCGGGTGCCATATCGGGCTGGCGGGCGATCGGCCCGCGCTCACGGACGGCGCGCACGGCATCCGCGAACTCGGCCGCAACGGCCGGCGGGATGCTGCCTTCCCAGGCGCGCTGGACCTCCACCATCCGCGCCGACTCCGCCGTGCGCCGCTCGCGCTCGCTCTTCGAATGCTTGGTCATCATGCCTCGCTTGGGTCCCGTCCCGGGGATCGGGGCGTCGCGTGATCGTACGCCCGCTCGCGTGATCCCGCGAGAATCCTTGATGCCCTGGTTGTCACAGGAGGCACGGGATTGGGACATGATTCGGTCCGCGGCCGATCGCAGCAGCTGGTCGGCACCCGGGGACGCGGAAGATCGGGAGGCAAGGTGAGCGGCGACGACGTCAGGGCAGGGCGACGAGCCCGCGATCTGTTCCTGGACGACCGCAACGTCCACGGCTGCGCCGAGACGGCGTTCGTCGTGCTCAAGGAAGCGTTCGGGCTGCCGGATGCCGCGGATTCGTCAGCGGCGATGGCGCTCAACGGGGGGATCGCGTACAGCGGCGGGACCTGCGGGGCGGTGACGGGCGCGGCGCTGGCGGTGGGGATGCTCGCCGAGCAGCGGATCCCCGACCATCGCGCCGCCAAGCGTGTCGCCCGCCTGGTCACGGCGGACCTCCTGGGCGCCTTCGAGGCCGAGTTCGGGACCTCGACCTGCCGCGAGCTGATCGGGCTGGATCTGCGGACCGACGCCGGACACCGCGCGTTCATCGAGAGCGGGATCTGGCGGAACCGCTGCATGCGCCAGATCGAGATGGCGGTCGGGCGCCTTGTACCGCTGGCGGACAAGGAGGCCTGGAACTCGGCAGTGGAGGCGCTCGCAGACCTGGACCAGGCCGCCCCGCCGGCCTGACGCCGATGTCGCCGTATGTTGCCCGGACCGGCAGGGCCGTCGGCGGATGGTCCACGGCCGGCGCGCGGGGGTCGCCTCCTCGCACCGCGGTCCCGAAGGGCCCGGATCGCGGGGCCGTGGGTCCCGGGCCGCACGGACCCGTGGCCGTCCGCAAGGCGACCGATGGCCCGTCCTGACGGGACCCAGGAAGCGCCACAGTGGGGCTGCGCTCCCCGCGCGGAAATGCGCATGCACGCTACGGGGCAGGAAAACGGGTGAGGACGAACGGGCAGGGTGCCGGCGGCAAGGTCTCGGTGCTCCTCGCGATCTTCGAGTTCCCGATGCTCGTCGCCGGCTACCGGACCATCATCGACGGCGAGCTCGATCTCCACGTGGTCGGCTCCGTCCCTGAACGTGACGCCCTCATCGACACCATCGGCCACGTCCGACCTGACATCGTCATCACCGAGTGCCAGCCGTTCACCACTCCGGGCTCCGGGACCTTCGAGGCGATCGAGCAGATCCGGTCCTCCACGCCGTCCGTCCGCATCCTCGCCCTGGAGTGCCGGACCGGGAGCGAGCAGTTCAGCCTCGCGCTCAAGGCGGGTGCGGACGGGTTCCTGACCCGGGAGGCCGAACCGGGCGACGTGGTCGCCGCCCTTCGGTCGGTCAGCCGCGGCCAGACCTACGTCTCACCGTCGATCGTCACCCGCATGGTGAACACCTACGTCCTGCGCAGCCCGGACGCCCCGATCGAGGACGTGTACGCGACGCTGTCCGATCGCGAGCGGGAGGTCCTCCTCCTGGCGGCCGTCGGCCACACCAACCGCGAGATCGCGAAGGTGTTCCACCTCTCCGAGCAGACGGTCCACAACTACCGGGCGAACCTCATGGAGAAGCTGGGCTTCCATGACCGGGTGGATCTGCTCAAGTTCGCGATCCGGCGCGGGATCATCAGCCCCGCGGACCTGTAGGGATCTGTTCGCGGGCCTGGGCTGGCCGTGCGACGCGGCTCGACGTGCGACGCGGCTCGACGCGTGGTCGCGGCTCGACGCGTGGTCTGTCAGTCACTGAAATCGCCGGGCGATGGCCCGGGAGCGGCGTCGGGCCCGGTTTCGGTGCCTCCTGGACAACGGAACTGGACCTACCGGCGGGGATCAGACCCCGGGCAGGCCTCCAGGGGCGAAGTCGTGGCCTGCCAGACCACGGCCGGCGGGGATCAGACCCCGGGCTGTGCCCCCCGCGGCATCCCGGCACCAGACGGAGGCGACTCGTCCGGCTCGGGGAAACCGGCGAAGCCGCAAGGGGACGGGTGTCGGACCTGTAGGGTCACTGTGCGGCGTCGATCGCCCCCAGGACGGCCTTGACGTCCATTGCCCCGCTGAACCGCCCCACTTCCCGCTCGCCTACCCGGATCACGACGGACGGCCCCGCGCTCAGCCCGAAGGCCGTGCCCTCCGCGGTCTCGGCCCGGACCTCCGCCGCGACGGCGGCATCGGCCAGGCACGTGTCCAGGGTCTTCACCTGGAGCCCGAGCTGCGAGGAGAGCCGCAGCAGGTTAAGGGCGGTGAAGATCCCTGCATCCGCGCCCTGCCCGGAGGCGGCGAGGATGTCATGGACGAACCATGCCGGCCCGGCCTGGCGGGCGACGCACCGGACCATGCCGGCGGCCACGACGGACTCGTCGCCCAGGATGGCGAGGTCCCGCTGCACGACGCGGATGGCGCCGGTGCCGATGCGGGTCCGCAGCTCGGGCTCCAGCTCGTTGGCGACGACCGCCGAGTCCTTCGACTGGTAGTCCATCCACAGCTCCACGGTGACCGGCGCGGCGGCGTCACCCGCCTCGCGGCCGTCGGTGACGGTACCGGCCCACGGGTCCGAGGACGGCTTCGCGGTCGGGAGCGGCGCGGGCGAGGCCCCCGCGACCGCCGCGTCGATCGCCTTGATCAGCACGGCCATGTCCGGCACGCCCAGGAAGCGGTTGCCGTTCACGTCGACCGTGGGGGTGGATTCGATTCCGGTCCGGGCGCCCGCCGCGGTGTCGTCCAGCACCGCGACCAGGGGTTCGCGATCGTCCATGCAGGCGGCGAACGCCGTCGGGTCGAGACCGACCGACGCGGCGGCCTGGGCGAGACGCGGGCGAGCGAACGCGCCCTTGTTCACGCCGTTCTGGGCCGCGTACACCGCGTCGTGCATGGCCCAGTACCGGCCCTCGCGGGCGGCGCACCTGACCGCGATCGCGGCATCGACCGACTCCTGGCCGAGGAACGCGTAGTCGCGATGGACGAGCGCAACGGTGCCGTCCGCGATCCGGGACGTGAGCTGCGGGATCGTCTGCTGGGCGAACACCGCACAGAAGGAGCACTGGTAGTCCGCCCAGTACTCGATCGTGACCTTCGCGTCCGCGCGACCCAGGCGCGCCCCATCGGACGGCAGCGCGGCCCCGGCGGAGGGAGCGACCGTCGGGACAGGGCCGGGCGTGGCGGCCGGATCGGCGGGACCGGCGGGGGCCGTGGCGCGGCCGACAACAAGGCCGCCGCCGAACGCCAGGACGACGGCCAGCGCCACGGTGCCCAGCAGCGCGACGTGATCCTGGCGTCGCACGGAATCGGGGCGCACGGGGGCAACGGGCACCGAGGCGACGGGGTCGATGCCGGAATCGGTGGTGGGGTCAGGGGCTGAGTCGTTCACGCCACCATGGTATGGCCCAGAGACGGCATGGGCTGGCGGGCGCCGCCAGGCTGCGGATCCCGGGACGCCACCGCCCTGCAACCTTGGGATCGCGACCCCTCCGGTACACTCGGGCGGTCCACCAACGAGACGTCCCCCCAGCGAATGGTGATGCCCATGAAGGTCGGCGTCGCCAGGGAAACCGCGGCCGGAGAACGGCGCGTTGCCCTGGTGCCCGAAGCGCTCGGCAAGCTGACAGCGGCCGGGCTCGAGATCCTCGTCGAGACCGGCGCGGGTGCCGGTGCCGCGATCCCCGACCAGGCGTTCACGGACGCCGGGGCGACGATCGCGGGCACCGACCAGTTGTACGCGTCCGCCGACGTCATCCTCCGGGTGCAGAAGCCCGTCGCCGCCGAGGTCGCGAAGCTTCGTTCCGGCCAGGCCGTCGTCGGCCTCCTGCAGCCGCTGCTGGACCCGGCCCTGATGCAGACGCTGGCAACGGCCGGCGTCACCGCCATCAGCCTTGACGCCATCCCGCGAACCCTGTCCCGCGCCCAGACGATGGACGCTCTGTCCTCCCAGGCGAACGTCGGGGGCTACAAGGCCGTCCTGATCGCGGCGAACGCGTACGGGCGCTACTTTCCGCTGCTGACGACCGCCGCCGGAACCGCCAGGCCCGCGAACGTCCTGATCCTGGGCATCGGCGTCGCCGGTCTCCAGGCGATCGGCACGGCCCGGCGCCTCGGCGCGGTGGTGTCCGCGTACGACGTGCGCCCGGAGACCGCCGAACAGGCCCAGAGCCTTGGCGCCAAGTTCGTCACGCTGCGGACGTCCATCGACGCCACCGGCGCCGGCGGCTACGCCCGGGAGCTCACCGCGGAGGAACGGGCCGCCCAGCAGGCCGAGCTCAACGAGGTGATCGCGAACCAGGACGTGGTCATCACCACGGCCCAGGTGCCGGGCCGCAAGCCCCCGGTGCTCGTCACCGCGGACGCCGTGCGCGCGATGCGCTCCGGCTCGGTGATCGTGGACATGGCAGCGAGTGCGCTCGGCGGCAACTGCGACCTGTCACGGGCCGGTGAGACGCTCACGACCGACAACGGCGTGGTCATCGTCGCACCGGACAACCTGCCGGCCTCGATGCCGGCATCGGCGTCGCAGTTCTACGCCCGCAACATCTCGTCCCTGCTCCTCAACATGGTCCGGGACGGCAACCTCGTCCTCGACTTCGAGGAGGAGGTGACGAAGGCCACCGTCATCACTCACGGCGGCGTCGTGGTATCCGGGGCTGTGCAGGAGCTCCTGGCCCAGGCCGGAGGCAACGCATGAACATCGACCTCGCGTTCACGATCTTCGTGCTCGCGATCCTGTGCGGTTTCGCCGTGATCTCGAAGGTGCCGGCAACGCTGCACACGCCCCTGATGTCGGGCGCGAACTCCATCCACGGGATCGTGCTCGTGGGCGCGATGTTCATCGCGATCGAGGCGGAGGATCCACTGTCGTACGCGATCGCGTTCGTGGCCGTCGCCTTCGCCACGCTCAACGTCGTGGGCGGCTATGTCGTCACGGACCGGATGCTCCAGATGTTCCGGCGCAAGCCAGCAGCACTCAAGCCTCCGAAGGCGGAGGGCTGACCGTGGACTTCGCCCTCGTCGAGCCCATCGTCCGGCTCACCTGGCTGGGTGGCGCCGTCACGTTCGTCATCGGCCTCAGCCGGATGAGCTCACCCGCCACCGCCCGCAACGGCAACCTGCTCTCTGCCGGCGGCATGGCGCTGGCCGTGGTGGCCACCGTCGTCTACCTGCTTCTCGCGCCCCACGACGGCGGGTTCAACGCCACCGGCTGGATCGTGATCTTCGTCGGCATCGCGGTCGGTGGCGGCTATGGCCTCTACTCTGCCCGGACCGTGAAGATGACGGCGATGCCGCAGCTCGTGTCGCTGTTCAATGCGGTCGGCGGCGGCGCGGCGGCCCTCATCGCAATCAGCGAGTACCTGCACTACCCCAGCGTGCCGGGGCTCCAGTACAACGTCGCCAGCGTCCTCGACATGGTCATCGGCTCGATCACCTTCACCGGGTCGCTCGTCGCGTCCGGCAAGCTGATGGGCCTGCGGATCACGCCCTCGCGGCCGGTCCGGGTCCCCGGCGGCCAGCTCGTCACGGCGGCCCTCACGCTGATCGTGGTGGGCGGCGCGGCCTACCTGTGGCTGGGACACCTGTCCGTTGCGGTCATGGTCGCCATCCTCGCCGCCTCGCTCGTCTTTGGCGTCACGATGACGCTGCCGATCGGCGGCGCGGACATGCCGGTCGTGATCAGCCTCCTGAACTCGTTCACGGGCATCGCGGTCGCGATGGCCGGCTTCGTCCTCAACAACCCGCTCCTGATCATCGCGGGCGCGCTGGTCGGTGCGGCGGGCGCGATCCTCACCAAGCTCATGGCGGATGCAATGAACCGGTCGGTCCTGAACATCATGATCGGCGGGTTCGGCGGTGGAGAGGGCACGGCGGCGACGGTGGCCGGTCCCGGCGGCTCGGTCCGCGAAGTGTCGATGGACGACGCCGCGATCCAGCTGGCGTATGCCTCATCGGTCATCGTGGTCCCGGGCTACGGCCTGGCGGTCGCGCAGGCCCAGCACAACGTGCGCGAGCTGGCCGAGATCCTCGAGGGGCGCGGCGTGGATGTGAAGTACGCGATCCACCCCGTTGCCGGTCGGATGCCGGGGCACATGAACGTGCTCCTCGCGGAGGCCAACGTCCCCTACCCGCAGCTGCGGGAGATGGAGGACATCAACCCCGAGTTCGACCGGTGTGACGTCGCCCTGATCATCGGCGCCAACGACGTCACGAACCCCGCGGCGCGCCGCCCGGGGTCGCCGGTGTCGGGAATGCCGATCCTGGACGTCGACCACGCGAAGAACATCATCGTGATGAAGCGCTCGATGGGTCGCGGCTATGCCGGGATCGACAACGAGCTGTACCTGAACCCCAAGACCGGGATGCTGTTCGCGGACGCGAAGCGCGGCCTTGCCGAGCTGATCTCCGCGGTCAAGGCGGTGTAGGGGTTCGGTCTTGCCGGACAGGTACCCTGTGGGCATGCCCCGCAAGTCCCCCAGGTCAGCCGCCGCTGGGTTGGTCGTGCCCCCCAACGCCGCGTGGCCACGACCGGCCAAGATCGCCTTCATCGGCTCGCACGGGATCCGCAAGACGAGCGCCCTGCTGGCGTTCGCGGCCGAGGTCCAGCGGGCCGGTCGCTCGGTGGAGTTGGGGCGCGAGATCGTGCGCGACAACCCGCTGGGCATCAACGAGGGCGCCACCGGTGAGGCGCAACTGTGGGTGCTGGTCTCGCAGATCCGCCAGGAGCTGGAGCTGGCCCGCAAGGCGGACGTCCTGGCGACGGACCGCGGCGTCATGGACAACTTCGCCTACTACCTGCGGGCGTGCGGCGGGACGGACACCTTCGACGCCGAGCCCCTGGTCCGGCGCTGGTCGCAGACCTACGACCTGGTGGTCCGCCTGCTGCCGGATGTCGCCCTGCAGGCCGACGGCGTGCGGTCCACCAACGATGCCTTCCGCGACGAGGTGGAGGCGATCCTGGACCGCGTGCTCCCCGGCCTCCTGGCCCCCGATCGCCTGGTCACGCTGCGGGCGTCCGAGATCACCAGCCGCTTCGACTGGTTCGCGGTCCTTGCGCGCCTGGCCGGGAGCATCGGGGCCACCGTGACGCCGCCGGACCTCTGGAGGTAGCCGGCGCCATGGATGCCGAGGGAGTGGGACGCCGGCTGGATCTCCCGTACCCGGACGAGGCGGCGATCGAGCGCATCGTCGGGATCCCCGACCTGCTCGAGCGCAACGCCGCGATCACGCGCGGCTACCACGCGCTGTCGGAGGCGGTCGCCGCGGTCCTGGGGCGCGACCAGGCCAACTGGCTGACATTCGGACAGTGGGCGAGCGCGGAAGCCCGCCGGTCGATCTCCGCGGAGGCGATCCCGGCACCGCTCCGGGGCCTGATGAGCGAGGGCGTCGCGGCGGCCGTCGCGGAGGGCAATGCCGTGATCTTCGGTGATGTGGCTCCGCCATTCATCCGGTTCGTCCGGGCCTTCGCGCCGATCGCCGGCGCGCCCGCGGTGCGATCCCGCACTGTTCGACCTGCCGCCCGGGACGCCGTCCGGCTGACGCGCCCACCCACCAGGCCTCGGGCGGCGCCTCGCGGGCACGGATGCAGCCCCGCGCGAACACGAGGGCAGCACGCCCACCGCCCACCTCAGGAGGGTTCCGTGAGCTCCAGGCGGATCCGCTTGTTGATGCGACCCTTGGACTCGTAGCCGGTCACGCGGATCCCGCCCACCTCGCGGGTGTTCGCCACATGCGTGCCGCCATCAGCCTGGAGGTCGAGTCCGACGATCTCGATCGTCCGAATCTGCTCGATTCCCTCCGGCAGGAGGTTGACCTTGGTCCGGATCAGGTCCGGTATGGCGAACGCCACGTCGCGCGGGAGGACGTTCACGCGGATGTCACGCCCCAGCGCGAGCTCCGCGTTGACCCTGGTCTCGATCTCGCCCACCAGGTCGCCGGACATCGTCTCGAACTCGAAGTCCATCCGCCCGGTGCCCGGCTCCATGTTGCCGCCCGTGACCAGCGCACCGTAGTCCCGCCACACGACGCCGCACAGGGCGTGAAGCGCCGTATGCGTGCGCATCAGCACGTACCGGCGCGCCCACTCCAGGTCCGCCGTCACGGCGTCGCCTGCCCTCGGCAGCTCGCCGTCCTCACGGGCCTCCAGCTCGTGCACGATCTCGCCGCCCGACCGCCTCGCCGCGCGCACGACCCACGTCCGGCCGTCCTCCGCGCGCAGGATCACGCCCCGGTCCGACGGCTGCCCGCCGCCGCCGGGGTAGAACGCCGTTGCATCCAGCACGACCAGCGGCGGGCCGTCCGCCACCGACACCTCCAGGACGCGGGCCTCGAGGGAGCGGGCGTACGCGTCCCGGTAGCAGACCTCGTCGACGCGCGGGGTCAACGCCCGGTCCCCGGGGTCAAGGTACTCAGCCGCCCACCGTGAGCGTCCCGACCATGTTCGGGTGCACGGTACAGATGAACTCGTACGTGCCTGCCGGGAGCGCCGGCACCTGGTAGTCCTTCGTGGCCGGTCCGCTGAAGACCTCGCCCTTGAAGACCGACATCCCCATCGAGTCCTTGATCTCCACGTTGTGCGGAATCGGCTCCTTGTTGTCGAACCGGATGACGAACGCGGCGTCCACGGGGGCGGTGATCTCCTTCTGCTCGAAGACGACGCTCATCGCGGACACCAGCACGACGTCGCCGGCAGGCGGCATCTCGCCACCGGGTACCGGGGTCGGCTCCGCAGGCCCGCCGGTCGGGGCGGCCGAAGCATCGCCGGAGGGCGCGGGCGTGACCGCGGGCGCCACCGTGGGCGGCGCGTAGGTCCAGCCGGGCGCCGCGGACCCGGCGCAGGCGCCGGCGGTCAGGGCGATGGCGAGGAGGAGGAGGACGGCGAGCAGGAGACGGCGCATGGAGACCTCGGTGCGGGCAGCGTGGGACCCCGCGAATCTACCGAACTCGCGGCAGACACGCTGCCGACGGGGCTGTCGCCACCTTGCGCCGCATGGCGGCTCTCGTCAGCGACCGCGCGGGGCAGCTCGGCCGGGATCGAGACTGAGGCGGATCGCGACGGCCGCCGCCTCCACACGCCCGGACACGCCCAGCTTGGCCAGGATGTTCCCGACGTGGACACCGACGGTCTTCTGGCTGATGAACAGCCGGTCACCGATCTCGCGGTTGGTCCGTCCCTGCGCGATGAGGGCGAGGACCTCCTGCTCGCGCCTGGAGAGACCGAAGGTGTCACCTGCCGCGGCGGCCGGGCGCCCCAGCACGGGGGCCGGCGCCGGGGCGGTGGCGCCGGGGACCGGCCCGGGCGTCACGACCTGGCCCGAAGGGACAGGGGCCGGCTCCTCGAGGAGGGCGTCCACCTCGGGCGGGAGCGTGATGAGCGCGCGGCCGGCGAGCTCCCGCAGGCGGCGGAGCAGCGGCCTCGCCCGAAGGCCCATCGCGAGGTTCACGGCGGCCAGCAGCGGCTCCCTCGCATCGGTGCGCACGAGGCGGGCGTCCGTCCGGTCCCGCGGGCCGCCGGCCCCGGCGATCGCCCCGCCCAGGATCGCCTCCGCCTGGTGCCAGCGGGCGCGAGCCTCGCGGTACGGGTCCCCGAGGTCGTGCAGCTGTTCCGCGAGGCTCGCCCAGCGGGCGGGATCGTCCCGGGCCTGGAGCCGGGCATGGAACGCGCGGGCCGTTGCCAGGCTGGCCTCGGGCTCGCGGGCGGCCGTCCCGCCGTCCTCCGTCCGCGCCCGTGCGACCGCCGCCTCGGCATCGGCCAGGATCCGGTTCGCCCTCTCGCGGGAGGCGGCGACATCTCCGAACCGGCGGCGCTCGAGCGCGTCCGCGACGATCGCGGCCTCCACCTCCATGGCCGTCGCGGCCATCCGCGCGACCAGCACCCAGTCTTCGGTGCCCCGCAACCTGGCCCAGCCGCGCTCCGCGGCGCGCCTGGCGTCCGCGAGGTCGCCGCTCCACATGGCGTAGGACGCTGTGGCCTGGTAGGCCGGCACCGCGAACTGGAGGTCTCCGCCCGTCTCCAGTTCCACGAGGATCTGCCCCAGGAGCCGGCCGGCCTCCTCGCCCGCCTCGGATTCGATCTCCACGATGACGAGGTTGAGGATTGCATTGACGAACGGGATACCGGCCGGGCTCCAGTCCAGCGCCCGGAGGCTCAGCTCCCGCGCCTCGGCCCACCGTCCCACGTCAACGAGGATCCCGGCCACGTTGCCCCCCATCAGGTTCCCGTAGATGGCGCCGACGTCGTCGGCGCGGGCCTCGGCCATGCCGCGGAACGCTTCCTCGATGGCTTCCGTCGGGCGGCCAAGGATCTCGAGGACCACCGCCATGTTGGCACCCGCGCGCCACCGCTCCTCCACGAGATCCAGCGCCCTGGCCCGCCCCAGGGCATCGCGGAGGAGCGGGAGGGCTGCCTCTGGATGGTCACCCCAGCCGCGGACCACGGCCAGGGTCGTGGTGGCGTGGATGGCCTCGGGTTCCGCGTTGTCGCCGATCGCGGCCGCGAGCTTCAGCGCCTCGGTGGCCGCCCGCTCCGCGTCGCGGAACGCGCCGGCGATCATCCGCTCCTGGGCGAGCAGCGCCAGGATCCGTGTCCGCTCGATGGACGCGCCGGGCGGGGCGACCTCCGCGGCCCGGCGGAGCGCCGTCGTTGCGCCCGTGGCATCACCTGCGGCCAGCCGGTACCGGCCGAGCCGGCCCTCGAGCACCGCGCGCGCGGTGCGGTCCCGCCGCTCACCGAGTGCGGCGAGGGCGCTCTCCGCGTAGGCGACCGCACGGGTGGGCCGCTGCGAGGCGAAGGCGGCCTCCGCCGCCAGCTGGGCCAGCTCCACCGCGAGAGACACATCGGGTTCGCCCGTCACGTCGGCGTTGCCGGCATCGGGTCGCGTCGTCGCGCCTCCTGCCGCGGGTGCGGGTGCGGGCGCGGGCGCGGGCGCTGGCGCGGGTGCGGGGAGATCGAGAGCCATCTCGAACGCGGCCAGCGCATCCTCCGGGGCCTCGAGACGCATGGCGATGCGACCCGCTTCGATCGCGGCCTCGCGCGCCTCAGCGTACCGGTGTGCGGCCCGCCAGTGGACGGCGGCGACGACCGGTACGTCTGCGAACGCCTGCGCGAGGGCCGTCCGGTAGCGGGACAGGTTGCGGGGCAGCAGGTCCGCGACCACCGCGCGGGAGACCAGCTCGTGACGGATCTGCAGCAGGTCGCCGGCCGGTGCCGCGTCGCCGGCCTCCGACCTGACCAGCCCGTGCGCAAGCGCCTCCGTGAGTCCCTCGGCGAGGTCCGCGCCAAGGTGCGCCGAGACTTGGCGCGGCCCGGAGGCTGATCGCGGCGGCAGGGCGCCGGGCCGGCCCGCGTGCGCCACGGCGAGCAACTCCTCGTAGGCGGCTGCGGCCCGGGCGAGGCGCTCGCGGTCCATGGGCCGCTCGGCGGGTGCCAGCAGCCGCAGGACTCGCCGGCATTCCAGGGAGCGGCGCGCCAGGCGCGCAGCCACGAGGTCCGCCAGGGACCCCGTCAGCGAGATGTTGCGCAGCTCACGGCGGGCGACGACCAACTCCTCGACCACCAGCGGCGAGCCGGCGGACCGTTCGGCGACGAGGATCACGATGGAGGCGGACGGGCGCTCGCCCTCGATCCCCTCGATGAGGCCGGCGATCTCGCGCCTGGCCAGCGGTGCCAGCTCCACCCGGACCGTTGGACGGAGCCCTGCCTCGATGACCCTGAGGTTCTCGCGGAGCGGGTGCTCCCTGGTCAGACAGTCCGGCTGGTAGGTGATCACGAGGGCGATCCGCTCGTCCCGAGCGATCCGGGCGACGAACGTGGCGAAGGCCCGGGTCGCGGCATCGGCGAGGTGGAGGTCCTCCAGGACCAGCACCACCGGCCGCTCGGCGGCCAGCCTGCCGAGCCAGTGCAGCAAGGCCTCGAGAGCGCGGGGCTGCCGCCGTTCCGGATCCTCGAGGGCGCTGGCACGGGGCTCCGGCATCCCGGCGCACAGGGCCGCCATGCCGGGCAGGCCCGCCACGATCGGCCGGGCGTGGCGGCGGAGCAGTGCCCGGAGCTCCTCCACGGGGCGCTGGGCCAGGGCAGGGCCGAGGGCGGCGAGGACCGCGGCCCAGGGGGGGTCGGCGGGACCGTGGGAGCGGCCGCGGAGGACCAGCGGGGCGACGGATCCCGCGGCGGCACGTTCGAGCACCTCGTCGATCAGCCGGCTGGTGCCCATCCCGGCGTCGCCGGCGACCAGCACGGTGGTCGCGGTGCCCCGGTCGGCGGCGGCGAGGGCCGCATCGATGAGCGCAAGCTCCTGCTCACGCCCGATGAAGCGGCGGCTGACCACTCTGCCCGACACCGCCGCATTGTAGGAGTCCGGCCCTCCAGCCTGCGGCCAGCACGCCCCTGGGTCCGATACGGCGGCCGGGGGCGGTACGCTGCCACGGTGCAGGACCGCCGCCCGCCCCACCCGGCCAACGACCTCAACGAGCTCTCCGGCGAGGAGTGGCTCTACTTCACGAAGTCGGTCTGGACCACGGCCTACCCGTCCGAGCTGGGGCACGCCCGGCGCAAGGTGCACGGGGCGAACAAGCCGCCGCGGCTGATGGCGCGCCTGATCGAGTTCTTCACCAGGAGCGGCGAGCTGGTCCTGGACCCCTTTGCCGGCGTGGGCGGAACGCTGCTGGGTGCCGCGATCGCCAGGGGCCCGCGGCGCGCCATCGGCGTCGAGCTGGACGAACGCTGGGCGACCGTCTTCGAGGAGACCGTCACCGCGCTGAGTGCCGAGCGGGACGGCGCCGGACCTCGCCTGGTGGACCTGGGCCCCAACGACCCGGGTGGCGAGCGGGGCTTCGACCCGTCCGGGCTGGAGCTGCGGCGCGGCGACGCGCGGGCGATCCTGCCGACGCTCGCCGCGGACTCGGTGGACTTCGTGGCCACGGACCCCCCCTACAACGTCCAGCTGCCGATGACGATGGCGGGCGGGCGGCTGGCCGAGGCGCACGCGAACCGGCGCACGGACTACGGGATGATCTCGGACCTTGCCGGTGACCTGGCGAACCTGCCGGACTACCCGGCCTTCCTGGACGCGATGGGCGAGGTGCTGGGCGAGGTCCACCGCGTCCTGCGGCCCGGCCGGTATGCGGTGCTGATCGTCCGGGACGCCTACCAGAACGGGCGGTACCTGTTCACGGCCTCGGACCTGGCCGCCCGCGCGGACGCGGCGGGCCTGGTGCCCAAGGGCGACATCGCGTGGTACCAGGCCGGGACGCGGCTGCGGCCGTACGGCTACCCGAGATCGTTCGTGCCGAACATCGCGCACCAGCACATCCTGGTGCTGCGCAAGCCGCCGACGGCGCGGACGCCCACCCGGCAGCGGCAGCCGAAGGCCGGCTGACCCGGCGGCGCCCGTCGCGAAGGCGAAGCGGGCGAGCCCCTACGCCTCGCCGAACGAGTTGCGGCGCTCGGTGTAGCTGCGCAGCATGTCCTCGAAGCCGCCGGCCGCGGGACCGTCGTCGCCGGACGTCCAGGTGCCGGTGCGGGCGTCGGGTGAGTCGATGACGACGTCGCCCAGGGTCATCTTGTGGAGCCAGCCGTCGCTCCCGTTGGGGCACAGGACGCGCCAGTAGGTGCCGCGCTTCTCCATCAGGACGACCTGGTCGCCCTCGTCCAGCACGCCGATCTCCACGCCCCGCACCTCGTCCGGGGCCGACAGCAGGCTGACCATGCGGTAGCGGATCAGCCGCCGCTCGAGACCGGTCACGGCAGCCCCGGTCTCGTCCTCGAACGTGAGCCTGGCCGAGGTTGACGGCGTCCGCAGCGGATCCGTCTTCCGCGCCTCGATGAGCGAAGGACGTCGCCAGCGCGGGAGGTGCGCGTCAACGCCCTCGGGCGCGGGCGCGCGCGCGACGGCGGCCTGGACCGCGGACGCGGCTTCGGCGGCGCCCGCGACGCACATCGTGGCCACGAGGTTCGAGTTCGCGACCAGCCCGCTGCCGCGCGCCGCGGCGGCACCCAGGACGGCGTCCGGAGCCGTCGGTGCCTGGTCGCGGCGGCGCTTGCCGAAGACGAAGAAGGCCATCACCATCGCGACGCCACCGGTCGTCACGATCACCGCGGGCATGACGCGGATGAGGGCCGCGACGATGGACGAGCCACCGCCCAGGGCACCGGGCAGGGGCGCGGATCCGTTGTCGGCGGAGCCGCCCGAGCCGGAGCCGGGACCGCCGCCGGAACCGGAGCCGCCGGAGCCGGAGCCGCCCGCCCGGGTGCCGGGCGCGACACCAGCGATGCCGGGCTCCGGCGTGGGGTCGGCCGTGTCGAGCTCACCGGGCGTGCTGGGTGTCGTCCCGCCGCTCGCGCCACCCGTCCCGAACGGCGGGGCCGGACTCGGCGTGCCGGTCGAGCCGACGGTGGGGGTGGGCTCGCCATACGGGTTCGGGGCCGGCGTGGGCTGGAGTGTCGGCGTCGCCGTGGGAGCAGCGTTCGGGTGCTGCGTGGCGGTCGGAAGGGGCGTCGGCGTCGGCGTGGGCCGGAGGGTCGGCGTCGGCGTTGGGCGCGGCGTGGGCGTCGGAGCCGGCGTCGGCGGAGGTGTGATGGTGACCGTCGGTCCGCTCAGGGAGGCCGTGAACCGGTCGCGGTCGGCCGCCTCGAACACGGGCGTCCAGGTGCCGACCGGCAGCCTGGTCGATACCGCAAAGCGCACACCCTTCTTCCAGCTCTCGGACGTGGCCCGGGGCGACATCGCCAGGGTGGATCCCGCCACGGAGACACGCACGTAGTCGGGCGGCGAGCCCTCCGCGTTCCGGTAGGTGACGGTGAAGGTGATAGTGGTCCCAGCCGTGGCGCTCGTGGGCGTGACCGTGGGGTCGGACAGGCTGGTCGGGCCGGAGACGGCCAGGGCCGGCAGGACCATGGTCGCCGCGAGGAGGATGGCGACCAGCACCGCGTGCAGCGAGACGCGGCCGGGACCGGCCGGGATCGTCGCGATGCGCCTCGTGACCTTGACCACCTGGGCTGCCGCCTCCTCCACGCCCGGCTCTGGACCGGGTGCGAGATCTGTCCGGAGCATCGGGGGGCGGAGCGCGGGCCGCAATGGTACGGGGGTCCGGGTCGAGGGGCCTCACCGGTGTCCAGGAGTCCCGGGAACGCCGGGTGGTGCGCCGGCGCACCCGGTCCGGTCGGATGGGTGGGGTGCGGGGTAGCGCCCGGAACCCAAGCGCCCTCCTACGTAGCCGGATTCGGCCACCGCCCGCGGGCGCGCGCCAGCAGACAATACCGACATGCAGGTCATCGTCGCCTCCGGCACCGTCACCCGTTCCGATCGCGTGGCCGTCGCCCACTCGGCGCTGGTCTCGGTGCTGCTGATCCTCGCGGGGGTCGCCCTGGCCTGGCTCAGCCTCGGCACGCCGATCATCAGCGGCTTCATCCCGAACGGGCGTCCGTCCACGATCCAGGCGGTCCTTGGCGTGCTGGCCTGGGGCGTCGCCATCGTGGTTCCGGCCGGCCTCACGATCATCGGGTTCGCGCGGATCGCCGCCACGGTCGAGATGATCCAGAGCCTGCGACCCCGGATGATGACGCCACGGCTCGCGCAATCCCTCGGCCCGGATCACCTCGCCGCCACGGACCTCATCCTCCCCGGCGGACGCCGGATCCACGAGCTGGTCCTGGGCCCGTTCGGGATCGCCGTCCTGGGGGACGTCCCGCCGGCGAACCTCAGCCGTCACGTGGGCATTCGCTGGGAGATCCGCGGCGACCACGGGCGCTGGATCCCCATCGAGGCACCCCTGGACCGCGCCTCCCGGGATGCCGAACGCGTCCGCAGCTGGCTGGCCTCCGACGACCGCGACTTCCTGGTCCGTGTCTACGCCGCCATCGTCACCGATGACCGACGAGTCGAGCGGACGCCTACCTGTGCCGTGGTCGCCCCGGGCAACCTGGCCGCCTGGCTTGAGGCTCTCCCTGCGCAGCGCGGCCTCACCCCGCAGCGGCGCGAGCGCCTGGTCGAGCTGATCCGGGCGGTGGCAGCCCGGCGCTGAGCGTTGGTAGGGGAGCCAGGACTCGAACCTGGAACCGGCGGGATATAAGCCCGCTGCTCTAACCGATTGAGCTACTCCCCCACGGAGACGGGCTGCCCGCGCTGGGCCTGCCCGCATGGTCAGGCGCGCGGCCGGTCGCCGCCCTTCGGATGATCGGCCCGGCGGCGGAGACGGAACGGACGCCCGCGCAGCAGCGACAAGCCATCCCGTGGCGCCGCCATCGGCTCCGAGGGGGCCCCGCCATGATACGGCCGGGGTGCAAGCTGGCTCACGATCTCGCGCTCCTCGCTGGTCAGCTCGGCCTCGATCGGGAGGGCGTCCGGGTCGAACGGCCGCTCGGCTGGCTGCGCGGGCACCACCGGCGGACGCGCGTAGGCGGGCGCGCCGTACAGCTTCGGCATCGCCGTGTGTCCGAGATCGTCGTTCGCCACGGGACTCCTCGAGGGTCCGTCGCTTCGGTCGAGCGACCGCCACGATGATAGCGGCGCTCCCGCGCGGCGTGACCGCCATGTTGCAGGCGTAGCCCCCACCGAATCCGTGGCCGGCCAGGCCAGGGGCGGCCTCTAGACCAGCAGCGGCTTCACGATCTCGTGGAGGACCACGAGCACGAGGTACGCGATCGGTGCGGCCGCGAACAGGCCGAGCGCAAGACTCCAAGGGGTCCGCGTCGCGCGTGCACTGCCGGGACCCGTCGGCAGCGGCACGGCCAGCCAGGTGATCACGGCGCCGGCCACCAGCACCACCAGGACGTACGCGGCCAGGAGCCCGACCCGGAGGTCGCCTCCGGGCATGACGGCGCCGCGGTCCAGGGCGACGTCATAGGCGAGGTACGCGATCCCCAGGGCGAGCGCCACGCTCAGGCTGCTGACCACGGCGCGGACGACCGGCCGGGGCGCGCGGCGGAACTGGCGCCAGCGGACCTCGAAGAACCCACGCCGGCGGTCCCCGGCGGGCGCCCGCCCGTCAGCGGAGGGGGCCGGCATCGCTGCCGAGGACCTCCAGCGTGCGCCTGGGCGGGATGGAGTCCGGCGCGTGGCGGGCGAGCAGCTCCACCGTCTCCGCGAACCGGTCGAGCTCCGCCTCGGTGTTCCAGAAGCCAACGGAGATCCGGAGAGCGTCGATGGCCGGCAGGTCCCGGATGATCGCAAGGGCGCGCGAGCCCAGCTCCGGGAGCGCCGCGGCAGAGGTCCAGCCACCGATGCGGAATGTGACCAGCGTGCCGAGCGCGGCCCGGGGCGAGACCATGCGCACGCCGGGGATCGCGGCCAGGCGGTCGAACGCCGCTACGGCGAGACGGGCGGCGCGCTCATGGGCCCATGGCAGGCCGACATACATCGCCAGCCAGCCGAGACTCCGCGCGAACCCGGTGACGGACGGCCGGTGGAAGCTCCCGACCTCGAACCGGCGAGCACCCGGGTGAAGCACACCTGTCGCCGGCTTCGCGTAGGACAGGTACCCGGCGGCGGCCGGGGTGAGGGTGTCCGCGAGCTCTCGGCGGACCCAGAGCGCGCCCATGCCCTCCGGACCGAGCAGCCACTTCTGGCCGGACACCGCGTACGCGTCCACGCCCAGGTCCTCCAGCACGACCGGGATGGCACCCGCAGACTGGGCGCCGTCGATCACGCTGACCGTACCCGCACCGCGGGCGAGGTCGCCCAGTCGGGCCAGCGGCAGCACGGCGCCCGTGGTCCACAGGACGTGACTGACGACGAGGGCGCGCGCCGGGCGCTCAAGGGCGCGGGCGAACCCGGCGACCACCGCGTCGGCATCGCCGCCGTCCCCGACGTCCACCACCTCGATCTCGATCCCGTGGCGGGTGCGCAGCGCCCACAGGGGACCGAGGCCGCCCGGATGCTCGTGACTGGAGGTGATGACGCGGTCTCCGGCCGCCCACGGCAGCGCCCCGACCAGCAGGTTCATTCCGTCCGTGGTGGAGTGCGTCAGCGCGATCTCCGACGGGTCTGCCACGAGCGTCGCCGCCACGGCGGAACGCGCCTCGTCCATGCGCTGGAGCGCATCCGGCCACAGGTCCGGGTGGGCGCGCCCGACGGCCAGCTCCCGCGCCGCCTGGTCGTCCATGACGCGCTGAGCCTCGGCCGGCATCGGACCGCAGGTGCCAGCGTTCAGGTAGATCCCGGCAGCCGTCGCGGGCAGGAGCGAACGGACGGCAGCGACCTTGTCCGGGTCCGGCATGAAGGGGGAGACCACACCCCTATCATATCGTCGGCGCCGTTCGCCCCCTGTTTCGCCGCTCGGAGGCCCCTTGGCCGGTTTCGCTCGACCCGAGCTCCTCGCGACCCCGGACTGGCTGGCCGAGAACCTCGGCCGACCGGACCTCCGGATCATCGACCTGCGCTGGCGCCCGGACGCGACCGGAGGCATCGTCTACGCGGTGGGCCATGTCCCGGGCGCGGTCCACCTGGACTGGCGCGCGGCCGTCACGGGCGCCGTCGAGGGCTCCGACGCGCTGCTCCTCGTCCCGCCCGACCGGATGGCCGCGGTCATGTCCCATGCGGGCGTGGGCGACGAGACGTCCGTCGTGCTGTACGACGACACGCTCTCGTACTACGCGGCCCGCGTCTGGTGGAGCCTCCGCGCCTACGGTCACGAGTCGGCCCGGATCCTCGAGGGTGGCTACCCCGCCTGGCAGGAAGGAGGCCACCCCGTGGTCAGCGGCGAGGTCCTGGTGGCGCAACAGCCCTTCACGCCGCGGGCACAGGTCCGCCAGCGGCTCACCACGGCGGACGTGCGCGGGCTGCTGGGCGCGCCCGACGTGCTGCTCGTCGACGCTCGCGGCCCGGCGGAATACCTCGGGTACGAGGGCAACGTGCGGCGCCTGGGCCACATCCCGGGGGCGGTCAACGTTCCGGTCTCCGCGATGCACCTCCCCGGGACCCAGCGGCTGCGGGACCCGAACCACCTGCGCGAGATGCTCCTGATGGCGAATGTCACGCGCGGCCGACGCCTCGTCTGCTACGACGGGTCAGGGGTTTCCTCGGCGAAGCTCGCCTACGTCCTCACCCTGCTCGGCCACGACGACGTTGCCGTGTACGACGGCGGCTGGGCGGAGTGGGGCGACCGGCTGGACCTGCCCGTCGACCGGTAGGGTCTCTCTCGGGCTGGGCCGCTACCTCTCGCCGGCCGGCGGGCCGAGGCCGACCCACGGGTCGACCGCCTGATACTGCGCCAGGATATGCGTCCGCCGGTGGTTCACCGCCACCAGCAGCGCCTCCTGGCGGGCCTCGCCCAGTGGGTCCGACCAGAATGCCGCCTCCGTCACCGGGACGAATCGGCCCGTCAGCTCCGTCAGGGCCTCCTGCAGATCCCCGCCCGTCGGCAACAGGTGGATGGTGCCGACGATCTTGAACGGCGGGACCGAGAGGATGGCCTGCTCCTGCGTCTTCGGCGTCCGCAGTTCCGGCACGTGGCGGACCGGATCGTGTGCCACGGCAAACAGCACGGCGTCCAGGTTGACCTGGGCGTACCCGGCCCGGATCGGCTCGCCACGCGTGCCGAACTCCTCCACGATCACGTCCTCGAGGACGAGGAACGGGGCTTCGGACAGGTTGAGGATGTCCGTGACCCGGTGCTGGCGCGTCCGGACGGCACCGCGGGTGATGAGCGCATCCGTGTACAGGATGAGCTCGACCTTGGTCATCTCGCTGAAGACGGCGTACATGGATGTCTCCCCGTGGGCGCCCAGATACCTCGATCGCGCGGGCGCGTTCCGGACAGGATACGACCCTGCGCCAGTCCCGGATCCCGAGGGCTGACCTTTCGCACCACTCCAGCGGTGCGGACGCGCGATGGTATACGGTTCCCGCGATGCTCCATCGGCGCTGGTTCCCGGATCACCTCGACGGCGAGCTGGTCGTGCTGCGCCGGCACACGCGTGACCACCTGCGCGAATTCATGCGCTGGTATCGCGACCCCGAGGTCGCGCGGCTCACCCGGTACCAGGACGCCCCGATGCGCCCGGAGGAGGTCGAACGCTTCTTCACCCTGCGGGCGCTCGGGCCGGAGTCGATGGCGATGGCGATCCACGTCCGGGCGGACAACCGGCTGATCGGGTCCTGCGCGTTCTCGCAGCTGGACGGGGACAACGGGTCCACGCTGTTCCACATCACCATCGGCGAGCAGGAGGTCTGGGGGCGCGGCTACGGCACTGAGGCGACCCGGCTGATGGTGGACCACGCGTTCGGGTCGCTTGGGCTGCACCGGGTGGCGCTCACGGTGTTCGCCTTCAACGAGCGTGCGGTCCGCACCTACCAGCGGGTGGGGTTCGTGACCGAGGGACGCGCACGGGAGGCGATCTGGCGCGACGGCCGCTGGTGGGACGAGATCCACATGAGCATGCTCGAGCCGGACTGGCGGGCGGCACGCTGGCAGGCGCGGGCGGTGGCGGACGGACGGGCGGTGGCGGACGGACGGGCGGGCGAGGCCGTCCGCGGGGGCGAGGCCGGACGGTGACGGTTGATGGTCGGGGACCGGCTGCCGCAGCACGGACGGCGTTCCGGGAGCAGGCGGAGGCGAAGGGCCACGCCGTGAACAACGCGCGGGCGGCCGTCGCCGGCCTGGAGGCGGCATTCGCGGCGGGGGCGCTGGAGCGAACGGCGGGGCTGGACCTGATGCTCGGCGACCTGGCGCGGGTGCTGGAACAGGAAGAGGGCCAGCGGCTGGGCGGCAAGAGCTCGGAGGCGGCGCGGTTCATCCTGCGCGCGATCCTGCGGGAGCTGGACAACGCCTGAGACCCACCGTCGCTGATGCCGTGTTGCGGTGGCCCTGTCGGAGCGGCCGGTCGCGGCCCGGTCGCGGCGCCGTGTTGCCTGGGGCGCCACGAAAGCGACCCGCGCGGCCATGCCAGAGCCTCTTGCGGCGGTTTCGTGGCGCAGGAGACCCGATTCGTGCCCTGAGAGACCGATCCGTCGTGCAGGAGACCACGCAATCGCCCGACGAGGGTGAAGGAGACCCCCCGACGGCCCCCGACTCCCGATTTCGTTGACTCGCGCGCCACACCGCGCGCGACCGGGGCTCGCGCCGTCAACCCAGCCCGAACTCCTGGCGGCCGCGCGCCCGGACGAGGGTCAGCCGCGCATGGAGCGGGAGCGACTCCAGGCGGGGCGTCAGCGCGTCATCGAGCGCGTCCGCAATCTGGGGCATCACCGCGTCGACCGCCGCCTCGAGGACCTCCGCCAGCGCCGCCTCCTCGTCCCTCGTCAGTTCGTCGCGGTCCACGTGCCCGGCCATGTCCTCGGCGAGCACGTGGAGCTCAAGCGCAAGGCGGGAGCGCGATCCGGCCGCAGCGCCCGATGCCGACGCCGATCGGAAGGTCAGTGCGGGAGGACGCACCTCGTTGAACACGACAACACGTCCGCAACCGGCGGGAGGCTCTCCGGCTCACGGGCCGGACGGGTGGTGCCGGTGTGCCCGCCAAGGCTGATGCCGACGATCGGTGGGGGCAAGGGCCATCCGGCCTCGGGATGGTCGCCCTCAGCCCAGCTCCAGCCAGCCGAGCAGCGCCTCGGCCTCACGCCAGGCGGCCGGAGCGTCATTGACCATGCGCCGGCGTTCGTGGTCCACGAACCGGGCCAGTTCCGGGAACGTCTCCCGGAGCAGGCCGCCCATGCGAAGGCGCGCGGCGGAATGGTGCAGGAAGGCCGCATACAGCGCTTCCGGGTCCGTCTCGGCGATCCGGGCCTCCGCTCCCTCCTGGAAGTCGATCGGCACCATGAGCCGGGCGAAGAACGACCCGATCTCGTCGGCCAGCGGGTCCACACCCTGGGAGTGGCCGGCCCACCGGACGATCGGCGCCCGCGAGCAGAACGCCACCAGCGTCTGGTGCTCGTCCCGGGCGTCCGCGAGGAGCGTGCCGCCGAAGCCGAGGAACTGGTTGGAGACCGGGATCCGGTCCGTGACCTGGATCCTGCCCCACGCGTACCGACGCGCGACCGGCAGCGGCGTCTCCCGGTCGACGAAGGTGAGCCGACCGCGACCGTCACGCGCCTCCCAGAACGTCGCTTCCTCGGGGTCGAAGTGCTCGAGCGTGGGCGCGTCACGCAGCGCCAGCAGCAGACGGGGTCCCGGCGTCGTGCCGAGCAGCAGTCCGTCCCGCAGCACGAACCCGAGACGGGTCAGCTCGCCGGCCGCCTCGATCAGCCAGTCGCCGCCCCATTCAAGGTCGCCGGGCCAGGGACGCGCCACGTGTGCCATCACGCATCGACCTCTTTGGCGCCTTCAGGAACGCCTCCAGGAACGAGCGAGCCGCGGCGTCGCCGGCCGCCCGCCAGGAACGCCACCGCAGCCCCCGTCGAGGTGAGCAGTAGCGCGGCCGCGTGGACCAGCACCGCGAACGCGAGCGCGGTCTCCCGCTGCATTCCGACGGACGCCGCGATCGTCACCGCGGCCAGCTCGAACGTGCCGACGTAGCCGGGCGCCGCGGGGATGGCCGTCGCCAGGTTCGTCCCGGCCGCCAGCAGGGCCGCCTGACCGATCGTCGGCTCCACACCCACCGCCTGGGCCGCAGCCGCGAATGCCAGCACCGTGCAAGACCACGACCCGACCGAGAGGACGACGGCCGTCGCCATCGTCGGCAGGTGGCTCGCGATGGAGAGGCCGGCGCGCAGGCGGACGAGCGCGCCGTGGACCCGCGGGCGACGGGCGATGACCGCCACCACGCGCTCCGCACCCGGCAGCCGGTGGGCTGCGATCCCCACCGCGATCCCCACCACCAGCAGCGCCGTCACGGCTGCACCGACCATCACCGCCGAAGCGACGATCCCTCGAACGGACAGCACCAGGATCGCGACCGCTGCGATGGCCACGACGACCAGGGTGTCGACGACCCGCTCCACCACGATGGTCCCCAGGATCGTGGAGCGGCTGATCCCGGTTCGCCTGCCCAGGTCGTGGCTGCGGACGATCTCGCCCAGGCGCGCCGGCAGGACGTTGTTGGCGAGGTATCCCACCAGCAGCGAGGCGAGCGTGGATCGCAGCGGGACGTCCGCGACCGGCCCGAGCAGCACGCGCCACCGGATCGCCCGGAGGAGGACGTCCGTGGCCACGAAGGCGAGGAGGAGGAGGAGCCAACGGGCGTCCGCGCGGCGAAGCGCCTCCCAGGCTGCGCCGAGGTCCACGGACCGGACCACCAGCGCGAGGGCAACGGCGGAGATCCCGATCCCCAGCGCCGCCCGCCCGAGGCCCCCTCGCAAGCGCATGTCAGCTCGAGGCTTGGTCGTGCGTGGACGGGCGCGCCCGCAGCTTCGCCGACCGTCGGAGGCCGACCCGGTGCAGGAGATAGCGGGCCACCACCCGCAGCGTCGAGAGCCCGTAGACCACGCTCCTGCGGAAGCCGACGGAGCTGGCCTCGGCAAAGTACCGGGTGGGCACGGCGATCTCGCCGACAGGCAGCCCGCCGGCCGCCACCACCTGGGCGATCAGCTCCTGGTCGAACACGAAGTCGTCCGAGTTGAGGCGGTACGGGATGGTCTCCAGCAGGCGCCGGCTGTAGGCGCGAAGCCCCGTGTGGTACTCGGAGAGGTGGAGGCCGAACGCCGCATTCTCGAGATCCGTCAGGAAGCGGTTGGAGATGTACTTCCACCTCGGCATGCCGCCGGCCAGCGGGTCCCCCAGGAAGCGGCTGCCCAGCATGAGGTCCCGCTCGCCAGCCAGGATCGGGGCGACCAGCTCCGGGATCCGGGTGGCGTCGTACTGGTAGTCGGGGTGGAGCATCACCACGACATCCGCGCCCCACTCGAGCGCCCGGTCATAGCAGGTCTTCTGGTTGCCGCCGTAGCCCCGGTTCTGGCGATGGACGATGACCTCGAGGCCCAGCCGCTCCGCGATCCCGACGGTCTCGTCCTTCGACACGTCATCGACCAGGATGACGTGATCGACGAGGTCGTGCGGGATGTCCGCGTACGTCCGCTCGAGTGTTCGGGCCGCGTTGTAGGCGGGCATGACGATGACGACGCGGGAGTCCTGGATGGGCATGTTGTCGACAAGGTACGCGGGTCTCGGCGGGCGTGCATCCCTTCGCGATTCCGGCGATGCTGGCGGTCGCGCCACGTCCCGCGCAGGAGACAGCGATGATCGAACGCCTCTTCGGGAGCCGCCGCGGCGATCCGTCCGCCGTCGGCCGTGTCCCGCCGGGCCAACACCTCACCGAGAAGTTCCCGGTCCTCCACTACGGCAGCGTGCCGAGCGTGGACCTCGCCACCTGGGACTTCAGGGTCTTCGGCGAGGTGGACAACCCGCTCCGCCTGACGTGGGCGGAGTTCCAGGCCCTGCCCCGGACGGCCCTGACCGCGGACATCCACTGCGTCACCCGCTGGTCCAAGCTCGACACGCACTGGGAGGGCGTGTCGATCCGGACGATCCTGGAGATGGCCCGGGTCCGGCCGGCGGCCGCCTTCGTCGCCGGCCACGCGGAGCAGGGCTACACGGCCAACCTGCCGCTCTCGGCACTGGACGACGAGGACGTGATCCTTGCGGATACCTACGAGGGTGCCCCGCTGGAGCCCGACCATGGCTATCCGCTCCGCCTGATCGTCCCGAAGCGATACTTCTGGAAGGGCCCCAAGTGGATCCGCGGCCTCGAGTTCCTGGTCCATGACCAGCTGGGCTTCTGGGAGCGCTACGGCTACCACAACGACGCGGACCCCTGGCGCGAAGAGCGCTTCAGCGAGTAGGACCTGGGGGGCTTCCCCCGCCCGTCGAGCGCACGGGGCACCATCGCG
This sequence comes from uncultured Chloroflexota bacterium, assembly GCA_947085195.1. Classification (GTDB taxonomy): domain Bacteria; phylum Chloroflexota; class Limnocylindria; order Limnocylindrales; family CSP1-4; genus CAIXZV01. The sequence goes on along the minus strand of CAMTVM010000069.1, from coordinate 18,689 downwards.
GGTGGACCCGGGTGCCACCGTCAGCGGAGGACGGCGAACGCGTCCACGTCCACGCGGGGACGGCCCGCGGTGCCCTCCACCACGATCCGGATGGTGTGGGTCCCGCTCGTCGGCCAGGTGCGCCGGAAGGCGATGCCGCGATAGATCGTCGTCGTCGACGTGAGGTCCACGCGGGTCACGTACTGGCCGTCGATGTAGATGCGCGCGCGTCCCCGCGTCTTCGCCAGCGTCGAGACAAACGCGATGCTCCGGCCGCTGAACGTGTAGCTCACGCTGGCGCCGGCCGCCGACGCGGACCTCGCGGATCCACCCGAGAAGGATGACGAGGTGGAGACGGACCACCGCCCGGCGAAGCGGACCGACGTCGCGGTCTGCTGGACGAGGCCGGCCCTGACCGTCGGACCCGTCGACACCGAGCCGACATGCCCGACGCCGTCGATGGCGCGCACGCGGAACCGGTAGCTCAGACCGGAGGCGAGGCTCACGTTCAGCGACGGTAGGGTGAGGGTCGAGGTGAGGGTCGTCCAGGTCGTCCCACCGTCCAGGCTCCGCTCAACCTTGTAGCGGACGATCCCCGACCCGGTGTCCTGGCCGCTCCACGCGAGGACGTACGGGGTGGAGGTGCCGCTGGTCGATGCCCTGAGGCGCGCGGTCAGCGCCGGCCTGGTCGTCGTGGGTGTGCTCCGATCGATGGTCACGACGGCAGCTGCAACCGCGGCGGCCGGCGAGACGTTCCCGGCGGCGTCCACCACGCTGCCGGCCCTGAGCGCGAGGGCGAGGGTCCCGGTGCCGCACCCGGACACGGTGACGCTGAACGAGGTCCCGAGACCCGCCGGGGCGCCGACGACACACCCCGCCGCGGTCCCCGTCCTGGCCAGGTCCGCGGGCCCGAGGCCGGTCACCGGCTCACTGAAGGTCAGGACATAGGCCTGGACGGCGGTCGTCGTCGGGGTGGCGGGCGCCGTGAGCGTGGCACCGGCCGGTGTCCGGTCGATCGTCACGGCGTCCGACGTCACCTCCGTCACGGGCCCGGCGTTCGCCGCTCGGTCCGTGACTGACCCGGCGCGCAGGTACAGGACCACGGTTCCCTCGCCGCAGCCGCTCACCCGAACGGTGTACGCGGTGGCGCCGGCGGGCTCGGGCGTCACGATGATGCATCCGGCGGCGGATCCTGCAGCGCCAAGGTCACCCGCTTCCAGCCCGGTGACCGGCTCGTTGAACACCACCGCATAGGTCAGGACAGCGCTTCGGGTCGGGCTCGCCGGGGAGCTGATGACGGCCGCCGGCGCCTCAGTGTCGAGTGCGATCGAGAGGATGGAGCAGGCGGACCCGGCTGAGACGGTGCCCGTCCCGTCGGTCGCGCGCACGCAGACGGCGTGGTCGCCGACGTCCAGGGCCCGCTCGATTCCCGCCACGTGGCCCGGCACCGCTCGACCGGAGGTCGTGCCGTCGCCGAGCGCCCCCGCTCCGTTGGCTCCCCAGCAGTCCACGGTGCCGTCAGCAAGGACGGCGCAGGTGTGGAACGCGGGCTCGCCCACGTCCGTGACCAGGCTCGCGGCGGCCACGCGGGTGGTCGTCGCGATGCCGGTCACCGCCACGGGGGTGGACCGGCTGGTGGTGGTCCCGTCACCGAGCTGGCCATCGCGGTTCCGCCCCCAGCAGCGGACGCTGCCGCCCGCGAGCGCGACGCAGGCGTGATGGCCGCCCACGGCCAGCGACACGGCCCCGCTCACGCCGCTGACGGTCACCGGCGTGACGGCCACGCCCGTCGACCCGTCGCCCATCTCGCCGTCGGCACCGGATCCCCAGCAGCGGACCGCGCCACCCGCGACGATGGCGCATGCCGTGTCGTGCCCGGCCCCGATCGCGGTCGCACCGGTGAGGCCGCTGACCACGACCGGTCTGGTGGACCACTGGCGGGTCCACCAGTCGACCCCGTCACCCAGCGTCCCGTATCCCCAGCACCGCGCGGTCCCATCCCCGAGCACGGCGCAGGTGTGCTGGAATCCGGCCGAGATCGCCACCGCGGTCCCGATCCCCGACACGCTCACCGGCGTCGCGCTGTGGTACCTCGATCCATTGCCGAGGGAGCCGAAGTCGTTGTTGCCCCAGCAGCGGATCTCGCCGGTCTGGAGAACCGCACACGTGTGCATCCCGCCAGCGGCGATCGAGACCGCATTCGAAATGCCCTCCACTGCCAGCGGCTCGGCGCTCGAGCCACCCCAGCCCGAGCCGAGCTGCCCGTAGTCGTTGGCGCCCCAGCAGCGCAGGGTACCGCCGGCCAGGAGCGCGCACGCGTGGCGTCCCCCGGCCGCGATGGCGACCACGCCCTCGAGGGCCACCGACGTCACGGGCGCGAGGCGGTTCACCGTCGTGCCGTCGCCCAGCTGGTGCAGGCCGTTCTCGCCCCAGCAGCGCACGGTGCCGCCGGCCAGGAGCGCGCAGCTGAACTCTCCGCCTGCGGCCACGGCGGTGGCCGTGGACACGACGTTCACGATCGCCGTGGCCGTCTCGGCGACGCCGTCGAAGGATCCGTCGGCGGGGTCCATCGGCGCCCAGGCGCCACCGTCGATCCGCACGTCGGCGGCCGTGACGGTCGACGGATCGCCGATCGCCGCCGTGACCGTGACGGCGTGATCCGCGGACGATGACCGCGGCAGCAGGCTCGGGGCGGCCACCGCGGGCGCCGTCCGATCGATGGTGACGAGCGCGGACGTCACGAGCGCGGACGGGCCCGGATTGCCGGCCGGATCTGCCACGGTGCCCGCCCCGAGGCGGAGCCCGACGGTGCCCTCGCCACACCCCGCCACGGCGACCGCGTAGCTCGCACCCCTGCCGGTCACGGACGCGACCGAGCACCCGGGCGACGTCCCCACCAGCGCGAGGTCGCCCGCGGCCAGGCCCGTCACCGGCTCGTCGAACCCGAGGGCGAACGCGATCGTGAGGGCGTTCGCGGGGCTCGCCGGTCGCCCGAAGGCGCCCTGGGGCGGGGTCACGTCGCGAACCACCGTGAAGGACGTGCACGCGGTGCCGTCGCTGCTACCGCCCGGGGCGTCGGCGGCCCGGACGCAGACGATGTGGTCACCCGTCGCCAGGGGGCCCCGCAGACCGGTCGCCGTGGCGTTCGTGGGGCGATCCGCGTTCAGCCCGTCGCCCAACTGACCGGAGAAGCCGAGGCCCCAGCACCGCAGCGCGGCGGCCGTGTCCACGACGCACGCGTGGGCGCCATTCGCGCTGTGCGAGGTCGCTCCGTCCAGGCCCGCCACGGCCACCGGGACGTTCGAACCGCCACCTGCGCGTCCGAGCTGGCCCCAGTCGTTGGCGCCCCAGCACCATGCGGTCTGGTCCGCGAGCAGGGCGCAGCTGAAGTCGTATCCAACCGAGACCGCGGTAGCCGTCGTGATCCCGAGGGCCTGAACGGGCACGCCGGCCTGCGTGTTGGAGCCGTTCCCCAGGGCGCCCGAGGAGCCTTCGCCCCAGCACCAGACCGTCCCCGTCGCGAGGACCGCACAGGCGTGATGCCCGCCGACGGAGTTGGCGATTGCCGTGGCAGTCGTGATCCCGCTGACCGGTGCAGGCGTCAGGTGGCCGGCACCGCTCCCGTCACCGAGAACGCCGAACAGGCCGTTGCCCCAGCACCGGACGGTGCCGTCGGAGATCAGCGCACAGGTGCTGTTGGAGCCCGCCGAGACGGCGATGGCGCTGGAGAGCCCGACCACTCGCACCGGCGTGGTCCGGTCTGCGGTCGTGCCATCGCCAAGCTGGCCGCCGTTCAGTCCCCAGCAGCGCACGGTGCCGTCCGCGAGGAGCGCGCAGCTCGAATAGAGGCCGGCACTCACGGCCACGGCGTTGGTGATCCCGGTCACGGTCACGGGCGTCCTCTCGACCAGGAATGAGGTCGTGCCGTTGCCGAGCTGGCCGTACCCGTTGAACCCCCAGCAGCGCACACTGCCGCCGACGAGGACCGCACAGACGTGCGCGTAGCCCGACGAGATCGACACGACGCCGCTCAGTCCCGCGACCTCGATCGGGACGTTGCTGCGGGGTGCGGTGGTCCCCGGTCCCAGCTGTCCCCAGGTGTTGTCGCCCCAGCAGCGAACGGTGCCGTTGGACAGCAGGGCACACGTTCCGTCACTGGCGTTGGACACCTGCACGACGCGCCCGCCGACGAGCGCCGCCAGCGACTCGCTCGATTCGTCGAAGGCACCGTCGAGGGCGCCCATGCCCTGCCAGGCGCCGCCGTCCACCCTGAGGGCCGCGGATGCGATCGAGGTCCCGTCGGTCGCGTTCGCCGTGACGCGCGTCGCCGAGTCCACCGCGACCGAGGCGGGGGTCGCGACCGGTGTCCCGACCACGGGCGGCGTGCGGTCGATGCGGATCGGCGGCGTCTTGACGGCAGCGGGCGGCCCGGCGAGCGTGCCGTCGCTCACCGACCCGGCCTTCAGCGTCAGCGTCAAGGTCCCGTCCGTTGCGGCGGCCGCGACGACGGTGATCGTGTACGGCCCCATCCCGGAGCCGGTCACGCCGCCGATTGACCAGCCGGATGCGGTCCCGGCGAGCGTGAAGTCGGCCGCCGCCAGCCCGGTCACCGGACGGCTGAACCAGGCCTTGACGACGAAACTGGGGCCTGTCACCCACGCCGAAGGCGCGACCAGGAGCGCACTCGGCGGTCCCGAGGTATCGCACAGCGAGGTCATCGCAGCGACGTCGAGGCGGGCGCCGCTGACCGTCCGGCCCGCGAGCGACGTCGTCGCTGCGGCCGAGCTCATGAGGCCTCCACGCAGGGCGGTCGCGTCCAGGGCGCCGTTGCACGCGGCAAGCAGGGCGATCGCCCCCGTGACGTGCGGGGCGGCCATCGACGTACCGTCCAATGAGGCGTAGGCGTCCGGCGGGTAGGTGGACGCGATGCCGACTCCCGGCGCCCCGAGGTCCACGCTCGTGAGCCCGTAGTTCGAGAACCTGGCGAGATCGCCCGTGCTGCCGATCGCCGCGACGGAGACGATGCAGTCCCACCCGCGCGGCGCGCCGGTGTCGAACCGCGTGGTGCAGCCGGAGGCGGCCGGATAGATTGGAGTCGCATCGCTGTCCGCTCCCGCATTGCCGGCTGCCGCGACGAACAGCATGCCGCGATCACCGGCGCGGTTGATGGCGTCCGTCAGGGCCTGGCTCGGCTCGCCGCCGCCCCAACTGTTGTTGGTGGCCACGATCTTCAGCCCGTGCCGCACCTTGAGGTCGGTCAGGTAGTCGAGGGCGGCAACGGCATCGCTGGTATTCCCGCTGCCCTCGAGGAACTTGGCGCTGATCATCGTCACCGCCCAGTTCACGCCCGCGACGCCGGTCCCGTTGCCCCCGACCCCGCCGATCGTCCCGGCGACATGCGTCCCGTGCGAGTCCGTGCTCGGACCGTCGTAGACAGTCGCGTCGTCGTTCTTGAAGTCCCAGCCGTGGATGTCGTCCACGTAGCCGTTGCCGTCGTCGTCGCGCCCGTTGCCGGCGATCTCCCAGGGGTTGGTCCAGATGTTCGCCGAGAGGTCGCGGTGATCAACCTGGATCCCCTCGTCGATGATGCCGACCACGACGTCCCGGCTGCCCGTGAATCCGGCCGCCCAGGCGGTCCGCGCCCCGCTGCCGTATTGGTTCGAGGGCGTGCCCGTGCCGGACAGCATCCCCCACAGCGTCCCGTCGGTCAGCAGCGTGTCATCCGAGATCGCATCGGCGGCCACCCGATAGTCGGGCTCGGCGAAGCGCACGTTCGGGTTGCGGCCGAGGGCGGTGACCGCCGCCTCGACCGAGCGTCCCGGCGGGAGTTGCAGCTTCTCGATGTCCCGCGCCAGAGGCGAGATCGGCGAAGCGTCCGCGGCATGGACGGCGCGGCGGGCGAGGGCCTTCGCCGCTGCCGGTGTGCCGGGCCGGAAGCCGACCAGCACGACACCCGGGGCGTGGTCGGCTGCCGCGACGGCAGACGCGCCTCCGGCGTCGATCCCGCCCGACGGCGCCCGGTCATCGGGGAGCCGCGGAACTCCTTCGTCTGCGACTCCGCCGCCGGGCAGCACGGCGGTCCGGCGCACGGTGGGGCCGGTCGGGGGATCGGATGCCGGCGGATCGGCTGCAGGGATCGCCACGCCCGCCGGAACGACGACGCCGCTGGCGGCGTCGGCCGGGATGACGGTCGCGACAGACTGCCAGGCGAAGAGGCCGGCGATGACCAGCGCGACGCTGGCCGCGCGGCGACGAGGTGATGGGCGTGAAACCGACATCGTGGAATCCACGGCTCCCCAGGCAGGGCGGATCCATCGCCCCGCGTGGCGGGACCCTATCGGATCGCCCGCCTGCCGGCAAGGGCTTCCCCGCCCCGGCCTGATCGACCGCACCCGGTCAGCCCGGCGAGCCAACCTCCTCGACCGAGTAGCCCAGCGAAGCCACGGTGGCCAAGAACGCGTCGAGGTCCGAGGCCTCTCGCAGCAGCGTCCCGAGCTCTCCCTCCCACTCCGCCACGTGGGCGGTCGCCGTGGCAAACGGGTGGGTGGCCGGACCCCGGCCCGGGAGCGGCGGCGGCGCGGATGTGCTCACCAGGATCCCCGGCTGAGCGACGAGATCCAGCGCTACGCGGCCATCACGCCACAGGCGGTACCGGCGGGGTGCGGACGGTTCGGTCATGGGGTGCCCCCCTGCTGGTAGACGGTCTGGAGCAGCTGGTGCATCGTCGGGTCGTTGGTCGCGAGCCACGCCCGCGTGTAGATGGCGACGTCGGAGGCGCCGTCGGTGTACGGGTGACCATGGTAGGCCGCCACGGAGTTGGCGAAGTACTCCTCCTTGTTGGCCGCCGAGTACCACGACGGGGTCAGCCACATCGCGGTGGCGGTACCGGCGGGCGTCGCCTGAGTGATCGGCCCGCTGGCGGCGAGGCGCGCCGTGTACATCGCCTGGAGTTCAGCCTGCTGGGTGGCGGTCAGGCCGGAGTACTGGAGTCCGTGCCCGCCTTCGTGCGCCGCGAGGAAGCCGGATCCGTACGAGGCCGGGGTGCCGGCGACCGTGACCAGGTCCTCCTCGGCGACGGCGACGCGCCTGACCCCGGCCACCTCCGTCTGGATGCCCCGGACGTCGTCCCACATCCGGCCGTCGAACGTCTGGGTGCCGGCGAGGTGCGCGTACTCTGGGAGCTCGGTCAGCTTCCTGGCGTGGGGGATGACATCGATCGAGATCGGGTCGGCCTCCATCCGGGTGCGGTTGGCCGGCGCGATGGAGCCGTAGAGCTCGATCGCCTGCGTGCGTGCCCGGGCGATCGCGCCGGCCGACGCGCCGTGACCGACGATGTTGACGATCCCGGCCAGGGGGTCTGTCTCCGGCGTGGGCGGCTCGACGCCACCCCCGCCGCCTCCGCCCCCGCCGCCGGAGTCGAGCGAGGCCCACGTCAGTGGCCCGACGACGCCGTCCGGAACGAGGTCGTGGGTCGACTGGTACTCCCGCACCGCGGCCCCGGTGAGCCGGCCGAAGATCCCGTCCGTGTTCAAGGCCGGTTCGGCGCTGCCGGCGGCATTGAGCCGGGTCTGCAGATCGGTCACGTCCTCGCCCCGCGACCCTCGACGCAGCGTTCGACACGTCGCCGGTGCACCGGGGACCGGGGTGGCGGGGCCCGGGCCGGACTCGGCCGACGAGCCGGCTCCCGCGCTCTCGACGGGCGGCGGCAGTTGGAGCCTTGCGGCCTCGTGTCCGCTGGCGCCGTACGGCGCGGCCTCGTCCTCGACCAGGCGCTGGATGAGGATCCGGGCGGCCGTGTTGCCGGCCAGACGCTGCACCCCGGCCATGGCCGTCCTGCTCACCTGCCGGGTGGCCGTCGGCCTCCGGTCGATGATCGGGCGGCCGGCGTCGATCTCCGGCCGTGGACGCGAGCCCGGGCCGCGGTCGGCGGGGTCGCGCTCACCGGTCGCGTGCGCGCGTGACATGCACCCATGGTGCGCGTTCCGGCGCGGACCCGGCTACGGCAGGCGGCGCAGACGGTCGGGCGACACCGATTGCCCGATCGGGCAGGACGAGGGCGACCCCGGGCCGTCCCCTGACGGCGGGCTCCGCGAGGGGTCCCGCCGCGCCGCTGGGTCGTGCGGTCAGTCGTTGACGATGCCGTTCGCGCAGAGCGCGGTAGCGGCCGGGGATCCCGCAACCGCGAGCGCGTTGTGGTCGCCGGGCACGCCCTTGTGGACCAGGACGTGGAGCGGGTGGAGGCGATCCGGCGCTGGCGCGATGTCGACGTTCGGGTTGTGCTCGAACACGGCGAGCGGCAGCATCACGTCCTCCTCGCCGCCGTTCGTGGCCAGCAGGACGCACTGCCCGGTGCCGACCTGCATGACGTGGGTGTGGCTGGCGGACACCGGGCCCGCCATGCGGCAAGCAGCACGAGGGAGCCAAGCAGGACGCGAGTGATGCGGTTCACAGGGGCGCTCCTTCGAGGGTGATGGGACGCGGGCCGTCGATGCGCAGGGCGCTGACGCCGAGGGCAATCCAGCCAATCGGGAACGCCAGGATCGCGGTCACGAGGGCGAGATACCCGAGCACCGGCGGGACGAGGCCACCGGTGACGCCTCCGATCGCCGGTACGACGAGGAGCGCACCGACGAACAGCAGGGCCGCTGCCGCGCGCGACAGGCTGCCGGAGAGCCAGGTGGCAACCGCAAAGAGCGCGGAGCCGAGGATCAGCGCGGTCACGCCGATGGTCGAGACCGCCCACGCGCTCAGGCCGCCGATGAACGTGGTGTCGGTGTCGCCGGCGACGGCCATCGCGACCACCCCCAACAACCCGACGACCGCCCCGATCGCCGGGATTGCGAACGCGGTCCAGGTCAACACGGGATGGCGGCGCGACTGGAACGCGCTGAGGCCGACGAGCGCGACAAGCGTCGCGGCCGTCGCCACCACGATCGCGGTCACGAGCGTGATGCCGAGCACGGATGAGCCCGAATCAGCGCCATCGTTGATCGCATTGCCGGCAAGTGCGACGAACCACAGGGCGCCGCCGGCGATGGCCGCATACCCCCCGATGCGGAGCGACATGGCAAACCCCTTTCCGTGTTGGGACGCAGCACCGAGGCCGCGGAGATGCAGGTGGGCATCCAGCGCACCGAGCAGGACGTCGGCCACGTCGAACGGGCCGAGCGGTCGCTCCTCGAGCACGACGGCGAACTCGTCGCCGTAGCGGGCTCTCCAGTGCGCCGGGTAGAGGCGGATGAGCCTGCCGATCATGGGACGCATCGCCGGGTCAGCCGGGAGTCCGGCCGAGCCGGCGGAGGCCGAGGTCCGCGAACTCGGAGAGCTCGCGCAGCTGCTCGGCGAGGAGGGTGGCGCCGGTCGCGGTCAACCGGTACGGCCGGCGCCGGTCAACGGGTGCGAGCGCCTCGATCAGGCCGCGCTCCTCGAGACGGGCGAGCGCCGCGTACAGCGTCCCCGGACCAAGCGGCCGGCCGGTACCGGCCTCCACGTCGGCCATGATCGCGTAGCCGTGCTTCGGTCCATCGCTCAGGCTGACGAGGATGAGGAGGGCGGGCTCGGCAAAGCGGCCGAGCTCGGGGATCCGAGGTTCCATGGGGCTCCCGTTAGTACGTTACACGATATATCGTGAGCCGTACTATAGAGCCCCGGATGAGTCTGTCAACCCCCTGCGCCGAGACCATCCAGTTCCCGCAGGCTTCGGGGCCCGGCGGTGCCAGCGCGATGTGCTCCGCCCACGTTTCGCGCGAAAGGCAGCCCGATGACCAGGATCACCCCGTTCCTGTGGTTCGACGACAACCTCGAAGAGGCCCTCGACTTCTACGCGACCGTGTTCGATGAGATGACGGTCACGGAGCGATCCCGGACCGGTCCGGCGGACACTGACCCCCTGTGCTCCGCCCGGCTCAGGATTCACGGTCAGGACCTGATCGCCTTCAACGGCGGCCCGCAGTTCCCGTTCACCGAGGCAGTCTCGTTGTTCGTGAGCGTGGACGGCCAGGCCGAGGTGGGCCGCCTCTGGGAGCGCCTGACCGACGGCGGCGAGCCGAGCATGTGCGGCTGGCTCAAGGACCGCTTCGGCCTCTCGTGGCGGATCGTTCCCACGCGCCTGATCGAGTTGCTGGGCGATCCTGATTCGGACCGCGCGGCCCGCGCGAGAGACGCGATGCTCCGGATGTCGAAGATCGACATCGCCACGCTGGAAGCCGCCGCCGATGGGACCGCGGGCGGCTGACAACGCCCGGACCGGACCACGCTCCAGCCATGCCGGTGACGGCCGACCACTGGACGAAGCGCAGCCCTACCTCCCCTGCTCGTCCTCGCGCGGAGGCTCGATCAGCCGGTGCCGCAGCGCGAAGGCCACGGCTTCCAGTTTCGAGTGGACGCCGAGCTTGCGCAGGATGTGGTCCACGTGCGTCCTGACGGTGTTCGGCTTCACGGACAGCCGTTCGCCGATCTCGAGCGTCGACAGGCCGTTGGCGAACCCCTGAAGGATCTCCAACTGGCGGGCTGTGAGCGGCACGATGTGCGGCTTGGTCTCACCGCGCACGCGTGCGGCCGCGACCCGTTGCGCGATCGAGAGGATGACGGACCTCGGCAGGAGGGTCTCGCCGGCCTGCGCCGCCCGGATCGCCCCGACGATGTCCTCGACAGCGCGATCCTTCGTCAGGTACCCGTCCGCCCCGGCCTGGATGGAGTCCATCAGGGTCTCGTCATCGTGCAGCGCCGAGAGCATCACGACACGAGTGCGCGCCGTGCGAGCCTTGATCGACCGCGTGGCCTGGGCACCCGTGCCATCGGGGAGCCGGTAGTCCATGAGGACGACATCCGGTCGCAGCCTGGCCAGGGCCACGGCCTCGGCCACGGTGGCGGCCACGCCCACCACCTCCATGTCATCCTCGTCGGCCACGACATCCGCGAGGAGCTCGGCCAGGAGCCGTTCGTCTTCGACGATCAGCACCCGCGTCACCCTGCCTCGGCGGCGGGGCGGCACTCCACTCGGCGCGCGGTCAGTGGTCATCGACACGGATCATGCAACATCGGGCGACGCCGCTCAAGGTCTGGCCTGGGCTGGGGGCGCGGCGGGCAGCGTGATGGTGAACGTGCTGCCGACCCCGACGGTGGAGGACACCGTGACGTCCGCGCCCATCAGCTGGGCGGCCTTGCGGACTGTGGCGAGACCGATGCCGGTGCCGGGGTACTCCTCGACCGCATGCAGCCGCACGAATGGCTCCAGGATCCTGGCCTGGTACTCGGGAGCGATGCCGATGCCGTTGTCCGCGACCTCGAGCGTCACCGTCCTGCCCTCTCGCACGGCTGACACCGTGATCCGCAGGGGGACCTCCGGGCGCCGGTAGACGACCGCATTGTCCAGCAGGTTCACGAGGATCTGCTCGAGGAGCGTCGGATCGCCGACCGGGACCGCCAGGGGCTCGGCGACCGCCAGCATCCCGCCACCGGCGGCGATCTGGTCCGCGAGGGTCGTCCGCAGGCGGAGGAGGATCGGCCCCAGGGGCACCGGCTCGCTGCGGACGCGGGACCGGCCCATGCGCGAGTAGGTGAGCAGGTCGTCGATCAGGACCCCCATGTGCTGCCCACCCTCGACGATGTTGTCGAGGTAGTGGCGGCCCTTGGGGTCGAGCCGGTCCCGGTACCGGCGGTTCAGGATCTCGGCGAAGCCCGTGATGGCCCGCAGCGGGCTGCGCAGATCGTGCGACACGGAGTAGCTGAACGTCTCGAGCTCCCTGTTGGCGGCCTCGAGCTTGCGTTTGGCGGCCTCGAGCGCCGCGGTCCGGTCGAGCACCCGCTGCTCGAGCTCCGCGTTGAGCCTCCGGATCTCGTCCTCGGCGGCCTTGCGCTCGGTAACGTCACGCACCGAAAGGACGTATCCGTCGCCCATCCTGGCTGCCCGGTGCTCCGCCACCTGGTCGAGCGGTCCGCCGGCCGCACCAGGGTCCACGTAGTGGAATGGGCCGGACTCGAACGGCTCGCCGGTCTCGACCACGCGCACGTACGCGTCGAACAGCCCATTCGTGCGGTGGGCCGGGAACAGCTCGAGGAGCGTGTGCCCGACCTGCTCATTCGCCGGCACGCGGGACATGTCGCCGATGACCGCGTTGGAGTACTCCAACCGGAAGTCCACGATCCGCCCGTCGGCAGCCCGGACCGCGGTGGTGACCGAGACGCCCTCGAGCATCGTGTCGAACGCCGTCCGCAGACGCGCCTCGGAGGCTTCCATCGCCGCCTGGGCGGCCTCGCGCTCGATCAGCTCCTGCAGTGCCAGCTCCCGCAGCCGGATCTTCGAGAGGGCGACCCCGGCCCGCTCGGCCAGGTCGGACACGAGGTGCAGGTCCTCCTCGCTGAAGGCGGGTCGGCCGGGATCGTGGCGGTACAGGACCAGGACACCCGTCGCTGGTCCGAGGACCTGCAGCGGCATCGCGATGACGCTGTGCACCGGGAAGCGGTCCTCGTACGCCCAGCCCTCCGACGGCGTCGAAGCCCGCAACTCCCGGGGCGACATGACCGGGACGAACAGCGGCTCACCGGTGCGGATGACGACGGCGAAGGGGTACGGACCGGAGGCGCCGTCCATGGGCAGCGGGCCGAGAGCCTCCAGGGCGGCCGCCCCCTCGGGCTCGCGGGAGTACAGAGCGGCCATCTCCAGCCACTGCCCGTCATCCGAGAGCAACCGGATGAGGCAGGCATCGCCGAGCGCCTCGCCTGCCTGGTCCACCAGCCGCTGGAGCAAGACCGCGCTGTCGATCCCGAGTTCGCTGAATGCGCGGGCAGCGTCGGCCTGAATCCGGAGGCGCGCAGCGCGGATCCTTTCCTGTTCCTCGGCCGCCCTGCGATCGGTGACGTCCCGGCTCATGACGACGAAGCTCGTCACGGTCGCGTCCCCGTCGCGCACGGGCACCACGTCGATCTCGAAACGGCGGGCGGTGCCGTCCGGGCCCGTGTAGTCCATGTCCCGACGCCACGGGTTCCCCCTGCTGGTCGCCTCGATCATGGCGGCCAGGGCATCCGGCCCGAGGACCGCCATCGCGAACTCGAGCGCGCCGCGGCCGACGAACGCATCGCGAGCAAGCCCCCTCGCCGCGAGGAACGCCGGGTTGGCGTAGGTGACGATGCCCTCGGTGTCCACGACGATCACGCCGTCGGCGGTCTGATCGAGCGCCGCCGCGAGGCGATCACGCTCTCGGCGTGCCTGCTCGCGCTCGCTCACGTCGTGGAAGGTGGCGAAGAAGCCGTCGCCGGACCTGGCAACCTGGATGTTGATGAGGCCGCGTCGGCCGCCACCGCCGGCAGCCGGGACCGTGAACTCGATGGCGTCCGCCGCCCATGCCTCGCCGGTCTCGACGACCTGGCGGAAGGCGTCGAAGAACGTCACGGCACCCAGGGTCGGCACCTGCTGCGGCAGCGGCGCGCCCGTCAGGGAGTCGGGCATCCGGCCCATGAACAACTCGGCCGCCCGATTGGCGTACACGGCCCGGAACCCGGTGATCGTGCCGTCGTCGGCCCGGATCGACGAGCAGACCAGGACCGCGTCGCGCATCGTGTCGAGTGCGCTCCGCAGGTGGGCGTCGGCGGTCTCGTTCTCAGGGGTCATGGGCTCGTCTCGTGACACGGCATCGACGAGGCTCCCGTCGCCGGGCGCTGCGGGTCGGAGGAACCACGGTACACCGTCTGCGCCGGACCGAGGATGCCGCGACGCAGGGCGACGGAGTCCGGCACCCGTCCGGGGCGACCGGCGCCCGGCCGCGGCCGGGCCCGGAGTCCACTAGGATCGGGACGCGCCGTCCGGCGCCCGTCACCCATGAGGGGGTTCACCGCCGATGCAAGGAGACCGATTGCGGTTGCCGCTCGGTACGTCGCCTGGCTGGGATCCGGTGGCGGAGCGGCCGGTCCCGCCGTCGGCCGCCGCACGCCTGGCGCCGGTCATCGTGTTCGTCGCCTCCTTGGCGCTCTACGTGCGGACGCTCCTGCCCGGCATGGCGTTCGACGACTGGGGCGAGATGCAGACCGTGCCCCACGTGCTCGGCATCGCTCATCCGACCGGCTACCCCACTTACATCCTCACGGCCTGGCTGTTCGAGCTGCTGCCGTTGGGGTCGATCGCGTACCGCGCGAACCTGTTCTCCGCCGTGTGCGTGGCCGTGGCGCTGACGGCGATGACGTCCACGGCGCTGCGGCTCGGCGTGCGTCCGACGATCGCTGCCGCGGTCGCCGTCACGACGGGGGCGATCGGCACGATCTGGGGGTCGGCGGTGGTCGCGGAGGTCAACGCGCTCCACCTCGCGTTCATCGCCCTGATCGTGGACCGCGCGCTGGCGTGGGCGGACGGGCTGCGCACGCGCGACCTCGCGCTCGGGGGTCTGCTGATCGGCCTGTCCTTGGGCAACCACCTGCTGACCGCGTTCGTGGCCCCGTTCTTCGCGCTGTTCGCCCTGTGGACCGGTCGGTGGACGCTGATCGGGCGGCAGCGGCTGGTCCTGGTGCCGGCGGTGGCGGGCCTGGCCGGGCTCGCGGTCTACCTCTACATCCCGATCGCCGCGAGCTTCTCGCCACCGCTTCCCTACAACCACCCGACTACGTTGGCCGCCTTCGCGTTCCTGGTCACGGGAGAGCAGTTCCGCGGCCAGTACGGCGGCCTGTTCACGACGGCAAGCCTCGGCGCCCTGGCCGACGGCCTGCCGGCGCTGTGGTCGACCACCTTGTCCCGGACAACGGTGATCGTGCCCTTCCTCGGGCTTGTCGGCCTCGCGCTCCTGGTGGTGCGGCGGACGGCGTTCGGGCTCGCCTGCGCGGCCGCGCTGCTGGTGGGGATCCACATCTGGGCCAACTACCTGCGCCTCGAGCACTATCTGCTCGTGCCCTGGCTGCTGCTGGGCATCGGCGTCGCGGTGGCGCTCGAGGGAATCGCGCGTGAAGCCGAGGCCGGCCTTCCGCTGCGGGTCCGCCGCGTCGCCGGGCCCGGGGTTGCCCTGGCCGCCGTGTTGCTCGCGGGAATGCAGGTCGCGGTCACCCTGCCGACCGTCGACAAGAGCGGCGACCGCTCCGCCCGGGCCTACGTGGACGCGCTGTTCGGGGCGCTGCCGCCGAACGCGGTAATCCTCTCGTTCTGGGGACCGACGCCACCCCTGTGGCACGCGCAGCTTGTCCTCGGGGAGCGGCCGGACGTGCTGGTCGTGGACGACACGAACATCGTGTACGAGGGCTGGGGCACGCGCGAGGCACGGATCGCCTCGGTGATCTGCTCGCGGCCGGTGTTCATCCTGCCGGTCAACGAGGGCATCCTGGACCCGACGCGCGAGCAGTACATCGTGACCGAGGTGCTGAAGGTCGGCATCGGCGCGCTCGGGCCGACGGCGCAGTACCGGGTGCCGGTCTACCGTGTGGACCCGAAGCCCGGGACCTGTCCCTGAACGCCCGATGCTCTGCCGGCGGGCCGAGATGCGCTGCCGGCGGGTCCAGACATCGGAGCCCCTGGTCAGGTCACCCCTGCCGGATGCCCACCCAGTGGGCACTCGCCGGGGCTCATCTGCCAGGTGCCCATCGGGCGGGCGAATGACGGGCGTCGGGGCGCTGGAGCGGCGGTACGGTCCACTGGACGGGCAAGTGGCAGGAACGCGGACCCGGGCGAGCGGCTACGGCCCATGACTTGGGCATCTGGCAGTCGCGCCCGAGCGCTGGTCAGCGCTCTCCTGCCGGTCAGCGCTCCACGGGGCGCGACAAGGCCAGCAGCATGGCGGGCAGCACCGCCCTGGCCATCGCGTCGCGGTCCGCTCCGCGGCCGGCGAGCAGCGCCCGCTGCAGGCTCCGCTCGACGACGGCCACCGACGCATCGACCAGGTCCAGCGGATCCCCGATGAGCTGCCGCCCGTTCCGCGCCATGGCGGCCTCGAGGAAGGCCGCGATCCGGGCACGAACCCGGTGGTCTGCCGCGAGGAACGTACCCGCGACCTCGGGACGGCGGATGGCATGGATCTCGAGCTCGGCGCGGACCAGCGAGCGCCGCCGCTCGGCCGGAACGGCCGCCAGGATCCGGTCCACGATTGAGGCCAATGCGGCGTCCGCAGCGGCGGCGTCCGCAGCGGACGCGTCCGGCCCAACGGGGTCTGCGGGCGCGAAGCAGGCATCCAGGTGCTCCAGGACGCGGGCGCATTCCCGCTGGATCAGGGCCGCGAGGAGATCATCCCGGTCGGTGAAGTTGCCGTAGAACGCCCCGCGCGTGAAGCCGGCGCGCTCGCAGATGTCCTCCACGGTGCCGCCGATGACGCCCCGCTCCGCGAACACCTCGAGGGCCGCGTCGAGGACGCGCTGGCGGGTGGCCTCGCGCCGCGCCGATCCCGTGCGACCAACGACCGGAGGTGCAGGGCCAGGGCCCGTGCCCGTGCCCGCGGGCTGCGGTTCACGGTCAGCCGCACCCGCCCCCGGCAGTTGGGCCGTGGGCTTCGCGGAGACGCGGCGACCCGGCATCCACGCCGCCCAGTCCTCGCGCGCCTGATCGCGACCCACCGGCTCGCCCACCCTGCTGCGATACGATACTGTATCCGATACAGAAGTGTATCAAATTGCCCGAACTCGAGCGAACCCCTGAATCAGCGAAGCCGCCGGCGTCCGGCGGCTTCGCTGGTGGCGACTCCCGGGTGGCATCCTGCGGAGGGGGCGGCCCGCGGGGGGTACTGCTAGTGCGAGCAGCTCTTCGCCTGGCCCGCGTCGTCCCCGGTGCGGAAGCTGGAGCCGCAGCCGCAGCCGGAGACCGCGTTCGGGTTGTTCACCGTGAACCCCGCGCCCATCAGCGTGTCCACGTAGTCGATCTGGCTGCCCATGATCAGCGGCACGCTGTTGGCGTCGATGTAGACGCGGACGCCGTTGGTGGACAGGACCTTGTCGTCCGCCGTCGGCTGGTCCTCGAGCATCATCCCGTAGCGGTAGCCGGAGCAGCCGCCGGAGTACACGTAGACGCGCAGCCCGATCTCGGGGCTCGTCTCGTCCTTCGTCAGCTCGGCGAGCCTGATCGCGGCGGCGTCAGTGAGCGAGACGATCGTCGGCTGGGCGTCGATCATGGGACTGGTCTCCTTCGGAGGGGCGCTGGTCACGGGCCGGCCCGGCGCGTGGACAACGTGGATCGTACGCAGGTCAACGGATTTCGTCCAGCACCCACGCGAAAACCCGGGTGACGGGGCGCCCCCGCAGAACCGGGCGAGGCCGGTCCAGCACCCGGGGTGCTATTCGACGGGATGCTGACCCACGGGGTGGCTGACGGGTCGAGCTGCGATCCATTCGAGCACTCCGGGCGCTGACGCGGCCTCCCGAACACCGCGATCCCGCCAAGGGCTCGGCGCTGAACGTCCAACGAGCACGGGTGGTGCTGTCGGGAGCGGGGAGGCGCGAGCGAGCATCGAGCCGGGCTGATCGTCAGCCCTCGACGCGCTCCACGACGGTCGCGATCCCCTGCCCCACCCCGACGCACATCGTGGCCAGCCCGTACCGTCCGCCCGTGCGCGCCAGCTCGTGGACGAGCATGGTCATGAGGCGCGCGCCGGAGGCGCCGAGCGGGTGCCCCAGCGCGATCGCCCCGCCGTTCGGGTTGACCCGCGCCGGATCCAGGCCGAGTTCGTCCATGCAGGCGACGGACTGGCTGGCGAAGGCCTCGTTGATCTCCACGACATCCAGGTCTCCGGTGGCGATCCCCGCCCGCGCGAGCGCCTTGCGGACCGCCGGCACGGGCCCGATGCCCATGACATCGGGGTGAACCCCCGCGACCGCGGTCGCCACGACCCGGGCCATGGGCCGAAGCCCCAACGCCCGCGCCCGGTCCGCCTCCACCAGCAGCACCGCCGCCGCACCATCATTGATGCCGGAGCTGTTGCCCGCGGTGACCGAGCCACCGGCGCGGAACGCGGGCTTCAACGCCGCGAGCGCCTCGGCGGTCGTGTCGGCCCGGGGGTGCTCGTCACGGTCCACCAGGGTCACCGCGCCCTTGCGGCCGGGCACGCTCACGGCCACCAGCTGACCGGCGAAGCGCCCGGCATCGATCGCCGCACCGGCGCGCCGCTGGCTCTCCAGGGCGAACGCGTCCTGCCGCTCGCGGGAGACGGTCCACTGGTCGGCGACGCACTCCGCGGTCTCGCCCAGGGAGATGGGCGGGTAGGCCTGCTGCATCGCCGGGTTCACGAACCGCCAGCCGAGCGTCGTGTCCTCCATCGTCCGGGCGCCGCGGTCGTAGGCAGCCTCCGGCTTGAGCATCACGTACGGGGCGCGGGTCATCGACTCCACGCCGCCCGCGATGAACAGCTCGCCGTCTCCCGCGCCGATCGCGTGGGCCGCGGTGTTGACCGCCTGCAGGCCGGAACCGCAGAGGCGGTTGACGGTCTGCCCGGCCACCTCCACCGGCAGACCGGCCAGCAGCGCCGCCATGCGGGCGACGTTGCGGTTGTCCTCGCCAGCCTGGTTCGCGCAGCCCAGGATCACGTCCTCCACCAGGGCGGCATCGATGCCGGTCCGCCCGACGACGGAGCGGATGACGATGGCGGCGAGGTCGTCCGGGCGGACGGAGGCGAGGACGCCGCCGTAGCGGCCGATGGGCGTGCGGACGGCGTCGACGATCCAGGCCTCACGCAGGGACCGGTGCGGATCTCGCGACATGATGGGGATTGTACGGGGGCGGTACGGGGGCGGTGCGCCGGCGCACGCCCGTCCGTCCT
>CAMTVM010000068.1:0-3438 GCA_947085195.1 uncultured Chloroflexota bacterium | reverse complement strand
GTGTGCTCTTCCGATCTGTCGCCGGCGTCGCGTACCAGACGGTCATGCCGCTGCCGATTCGGGCCGGCGTGTTGGGCATCGCCCGGACCACCTGGTCGTGGCCGAGAGTGGCGACGAGGGCCCTGGTCGTGGGTCCCGCAAGGACCGACAGGACCAGCTGGCCAGGTCGCAGGACGGGGCCGATCTCCCGGCCGATCCTGGCGAGCATCTGTGGCTTGACCGCAAGGATGATCACGTCCGCCCCGGTGACGGCCTCCGTGTTGGAGGCGACGACCCGGATGCCGTGGCTGGTCTCGAGGGCGGCGCGGCGCTCGGCTCGCGGGTGGCTGGCCACCACCTGGGACGGGGTGACCAGGTTGCCGCGCAGGAGCCCGGCGACCATGGCCTCGGCCATGACCCCCGATCCAACCGTGGCGATGGTGCTGCTCGAGAGGGGTGACATCAGGCCGGAGGATAGCACCGGGGCCCGGCGGTTTGGCCGGCTCAGGCGGTTCCGGCGGGTTCTGGTGGCTTGGACGGCGCCCCGGGCGGACGGCCGGTCAGGCAGCGGTCGCGGTCAGGAGCAGGAAGAAGCGCCCGGTGAGCGTGGCGGCGATCACATCGAATCCGGCGCGCGCAAGCGTCGCCTCAAGGACCTCCCGTTCGTGCCATGACCACGCGATTCCGTCGGGCGGGCCACCGGCAGGGTCGTGGAGGAGCTCGACGATGGCGAGGCTGCCTCCGGGTCGGAGGCGGGCGCGCAGGGACGTGGCCGCGGAGTCAAGACCTGCGCCCCGGACGCGTCCGAGCAGGAACGCCGCCACGACCCGGTCCACGGGCTCCCCCGCCGGGACGGCCCAGGGGTCCGCGACGTGAAGGTGGGCTGCCAGCCGGTGGGCCAGGAGCCGTTCCCGGGCCAGGTCCAGCGCGTTCCCGTCCGGGTCGGAGGCGTGGAGCTCCCCGCGGGCGGCCAGGAGGGGCGAGAAGAACCCGACGCCGGCCGCGGGCTCCGCGATCCGCGCGGCGGGCGGCAGTTCGTCCAGCCAGCGGACGACCACGTCGAGTTCCGCGGCCCAGGCCGTGTCGTGGACCGCACCGCGCTCGAAGGGGCCGCGGCGCAGGAACCAGTCGTCCGGGAACGCGGGGTGGCGAGGGCTGGCGCCGCGGGCGGACGGGGCCGCGTCTCCTTGCGGGGCCGGTGGCGGACCGACGGCCGGCTTGCCGGTCCCGGCGGCGGGTCCGGCAGCGCTGCGCTCCGCCAGCCCGCTGCGCAGGCGCCCGCGCAGGAACGCGTTGCTGCCCGCACGCCCGAGGCAGGCGGGGCAGAGCTGGGCCCAGCCCTCCAGGTCGTCGGGCCCGCGGGCCGTCCACGGGTCGCCGCACCAGAGGCAGTCGAAGGTCCGGCGGAACGGCATCGTGGTCGTGGCGGTCGAGCCCGGCGTCAGGGCAGGCGGACCCAGGTCTCCGGCGGGGCCATGCCGTCGAACGCGGCCGGGTCAACCAGCTCCGCCAGGACCTCGATCCCGTCGATGACGCGCGGCCCCGGGTGGTGCAGACAGGCCGGGCCGTTGACCGCGAACACGCGCCGGGACATGACGGCCGGGATCGTCTCCCAGCCTTCCGGCCGAGGCATCCGATCCCAGGCCTCCCGGGTCGCAGCCAGGCCCATCCCACGCGGGGCGATGACGATGACCTCCGGTTCCATCTCGCGCACGGCGTCCCAGGTCGTGGGGACCGGCGCCTCCCCCTCGCGGCCCAGCAGCTCCCAGCCGCCCGCCAGGCGGACCTGCTCCGGGACCCAGCCGCCGACCGTGATCGGCGGCTCGAGACCCTCGAGCACGACGACCCGCGGCGGCACGAATCCATGATCGCGGCGCGCGATGACGATTCGCTCAAGCGCGTGCAGACGCTCTCGCAGGCCGACCGCGACGTCCATGGCCTCATCCTCTGCCTCGGTCATCGCGCCCACGGCCTGGATCGCGTTCATCACGCCCTCGACCGAGGTCGGGGCGAGACGGATCACCTCGGCCTCCAGGCCCAGGCGAGCGATGGCATCGCTCGCGTTCCGGTAGCCCACGGCCTCCGGGCCGGGTGCGCCGCCCGTGATGACGAGGTCGGGCTTCGCGGCGGCGAACGCCGCGTCATCAAGGACGAGGCCGGGCGCGCCGTCCGGACTCCTCGGATCGGCGATGGTTCGCGCCACGACGGGCCGGAGCCGCGCCTCCGGCGGGAACGCGCAGGCGTCGGTGACGCCGGTCAGCTCGTCGCCGAGCCCCAACTCGAACAGGATCTCGGTGGCCGCGGGAAGGAGGGAGACGATACGCACGCGTCCAGTCTACGGGTGCCGGGCGCGCGGGCCGGAACGAGGGGATCAGGCGGGCTTGAGCGCGTCCATCGCGGCGCGGGCCGCGGCCTTGTCGGTGAACCAGGTCGCGTCGATCGCCGTGTAGCCGGCCCACTCGGAGGGCAGGCTCTCCTCCGGGAAGATGGCGTTGACGGGGCACTCGGGCTCGCACGCTCCGCAGTCGATGCACTCGTTGGGATCGATGTAGAGCTTGCGATCAACCCCTTCGTCGAAGTGGATGCAATCCACCGGGCAGACGGACACGCATGCGGTGTCCATGACGTCGACGCAGGGCTCGGCGATGACGTACGTCATGGTTGTCGGGTCTCCTGATCATTGGGTTGTTCGCAGACGACGGCCCGCGGACGGTCGCGCGCCGCCAAGAGCGTACCACCGCGCGCACACCGCGCGACCCCTCCGCGACGAGGCGCCTGTCAGCCGCCCGCGTCAACGAACCGGATCGGGACGACCATCCCCTTGTCCCAGTGACCCGGGATGTGGCACCCGACGAACCAGCCGCCGGGCGCGGCCGCGGCGTCCACGGGCACCGTCCAGGTCACGTCAAGCCGCTGGCCCGATTCCACGACGATCCGGACGCCGTCGAACCCCGGGGGCACCGGTACCTCAGGGGTCGGGCCGGGCGGCGCGTCCGCGAACGGGGCCTGCGCAGCCTCCCAGGCCAGTTGGCTCTCCATGTCGCCCAGGATCGCCTCGTGGACCGCCAGCCCGGCGTTGATCACGTGGAGAACCACCGTCTCGCCGGGGACCAGGTCCACCACCGACGGCAGGTAGGTGTAGTCCCGCGCGATGATGTTGACCTCGCGCGGGACGGCGCTGGTGCCCGGCGTGATCGGCGGCGTGCCGGCCGGGACACCGGCGCCGCAGCCCGCGAGGAGCAGCGCGAGAGCCCCGAGGGCGGCAGCCGTCACCACGCGGCGGCCGGCGCACAGGATCGGGAGGTGCGGAGCGTGCATGCGGCCATGATGCGGGAGATCGGCGAAAGCCCGCGTTGGGATTGCCTGCAACACCGTGATCGCCCGGCTGCGCCGCCTGCCGCGAACCCCGGAGGAGGCATCCTCCGACCTCGGCGCGGATGCGTTCACCACATTCCGGCG
>CAMTVM010000067.1:0-8260 GCA_947085195.1 uncultured Chloroflexota bacterium | reverse complement strand
GTTCGGGCGCCTTGTCGGCATGTTCTCGGGCGCCGTCGGCCGCGGCCGCATCGACAAGGTGGTCCTCGCCCGGCGTGTCAGCCTCCGCTCCACGGTGGAGCTCGACGTCCCCAACGCCCTCCGCCGCCTCGCCGCCAGCGCCCCCGAGAGCACCGTGTTCGCCTTCCGCCGCGGCGGTCGCACGTTCCTCGGCGCCACGCCGGAACGCCTCGTGAGCACCGAGGGACGCACCTTCCGGACCGCTGCCGTGGCGGGCACGATCCGTCGCGGCGCGGATGCCGCCGAGGACGAGGCGCTTGGGAGGGCTCTCCTGGCGTCGGAGAAGGACCGCGAGGAGCAGGCGATCGTCGTGGCCGCGATCCGGGATCTCCTCACGCCGGTCTCGGACCAGCTGATGGTCGCGGCGCAGCCCGGCGTCATGACCCTGCGCTTCGTCCAGCACCTGGTCACGGAGATCTCCGGCACCGTGACCGATGCGCACGGCCTCCTCGCCCTGGGCGAGCGCCTCCACCCGACCCCGGCCGTGGGTGGCGAGCCGCGGGAGGTCGCGCTGGCGATGATCGACGAGCACGAGGGGTTCGACCGCGGCTGGTACGCGGGCCCGATCGGCTGGCTGGGCGCGGACGGCGACGGCGAGCTGTGCGTCGCGCTTCGCTGCGGGATCGTGGACCGGACCCGGGCGACGCTGTTCGCCGGCTGCGGGATCGTCGCGGACTCCGACCCGGACCTCGAATGGGAGGAGTCGCGGATCAAGCTGCGGGCCGTGATCTCGGCGCTGGGCATTCCCGGGGACGAACGATGAGCGACGCGGCGGGCCTGCGCGCGTTCGTCGAGGCGCTGGTCGCGGCGGGGATCCGCGAGGCGGTGGTCTGCCCGGGGTCCCGGTCCACGCCGCTCGCCCTGGTGCTTCGGGCGGCGGCAGGGATCCGGGTCCGCGTCCTGTACGACGAGCGCGCGGCCGGGTTCTTCGCCCTGGGGATGGCGCGGACGTCCCGGCGGCCGGTGGTGCTGGTGGCGACGTCGGGGACCGCCGTGGTCGAGTTCGGGCCTGCGGTGGTCGAGGCGCAGCTCTCGCGGGTGCCGCTGGTGCTGTTGACGGCGGACCGGCCGGCCGAGCTGCGGGACCGTGGGGCGCCGCAGGCGATCGACCAGACGCACCTGTACGGCCGCTCGGCGAAGTGGTTCACGGAGCTGCCGCTGCTGGACGGGGACCCGGTGACGGTGGCGCATTGGCGCTGGGTGGCGGGTCGCGCGGTGGCGGCGGCGGCCGAGGGGCCCGCGGGGCCGGTGCAGGTCAACGTCCCGTTCCGGGAACCTCTCCTTCCCGACGGTCCGCTGGAGACGGCGGTGGCCGATGCTGTGGCCGAGCCGTTCGTCGCGGTGGCGGCCGGGCGCCGGGCGCTGGACGATGTCGCGTTGCGGGCGCTGGCCGGGCGGCTGACGGGCGCGCGACGCGGGCTGATCCTGGCCGGGCCGGACGACGATCCCGCGCTGCCCGTCGCGCTTGCGGCCCTGGCGCGCGCCACCGGCTTCCCGATCCTGGCAGACCCGCTCTCGGGCCTGCGCACAGGCCCACATGACCGCGGTCTCGTGATCACGCACACGGACCTCCTGGCAAGGCCCGGGCCCTGGATCGACGCTCATGCCCCGGACCTCGTCCTGCGCACGGGCGCGATGCCCACGTCCAGGCCCGTCGTGGAGCTGCTGGTCCGCACCCGGCCGGAGATCGTGGTCCTGGACGGGGACGCCGGCTGGCGCGAGGCTGCGCTGGTCCCGGTGACCTTCATCCATGCCGATGCGACGGCGACGGCGGAGGCGCTGACAGGGATCCTCGCCGGTGGGGGCCCGGGAACGGACCCCCGATGGACCGCCGACTGGCTCGAGGCCGACCGCGTCGCCGGCGATGCCATGGACACCTGGCTTGCCGCCCTGGACGAGCCGTTCGAGGGCGTCCCGTTCCCGATCCTCGCCGGAGCACTCCCGGACGGTGCCGTCCTGTGGGCCGGCAGCTCGATGCCCGTCCGGGACATGGACGCCTGGCTTCCGGCCACCGATCGCGCCATCACCGTCCGCTCCAACCGGGGCGCCAACGGCATCGACGGCGTCGTGTCCACGGCGCTGGGCTCCGCGGCGGTCGCGGACGGGCCCGTCGCCCTGGTCGTGGGCGACATGGCGTTCCTCCACGACCTCAATGCCCTGGTCGCGGCACGCCTCCACGGCCTGTCCGCCACGATCGTCCTCGTCAACAACGACGGCGGCGGGATCTTCTCGTTCCTGCCGCAGGCCCAGCCTGCGGCGGCTGTCCCCGGGACCGGCCTCCCGGAACACTACGAGGAGCTGTTCGGGACGCCGCATGGGATCGATGTCGGGCCGATCGTAACCGCGCTCGGCGGCGAGCACCGACGGGTAGGGCCCACTGACCTGACGGCGGCGGTCGCGGACTCGGTGGGCCGGCCTGGCGTGCGGGTCCTCGAGCTGCGGACGGATCGGGCGCGGAACCTGGCGCTGCACCGGGACGTGGCCGCGGTCGTCGCGAAGGCGCTCGCCGGATTCGTGACGTGAGCAGCATCGTCATCGACGGCCTGCGCTGGGAGGCCCGGGTCCGCGGGGCGGGCCGGCCGCTGCTGCTCCTCCACGGCCTCACCGGTCGAGGCGCGGCGTGGGGCGCGCACGCTGCCGCGTTTGCCCGCGCCTTGCGGGTGATCACCGTTGACCTTCCCGGTCATGGCCGCTCGGGTACCGCGGCGCCCCACCGAATGACCGTGGAGCGAACGGCCGATGACCTGGCTGCGATCCTGGACCGCCTGGATGCCGTCCCCGCGGACGTCATCGGTTACTCGCTCGGCGCCCGCATCGCCCTCCGTCTCGCCGTCGCCCACCCGGGGGTCGTGCGGCGTCTCGTCCTCGAGAGCCCGTCCGCCGGCCTGCGCACGGAGGCGGAACGGGCAACCCGCCGCCGGGTCGACGAGGACCTTGCCGTCCGCCTGGAAGCCGACGGCATCGACGCCTTCGTGAGCGAGTGGGAGCGCCAGCCCGTCTTCGCCAGCCACGCCTCGCTCCCACCCGCCCGCGCCGCCCGCCTCCGCGCGATGCGCCTGGCCAATCGGCCCGCCGGCCTGGCGGCCTCACTCCGTGGCGCCGGCCAGGGTGCGATGGAGCCCCTGTTCGACCGCCTGGCCGCGATCGGAGCCCCCACCCTCGTCATCGCCGGCGCCCTCGACGACCGCGGCCGCCTCCGCGCGGAGCAGGTCGCGCACGGCATCCCCCGCGCCCGCCTCGCCGTCATCGACAACGCCGGCCACACGCCGCACGAAGAGCAGCCGCGCGTCTTCCGCCGTCTCGCCACGGAGTTCCTGCAGGAGGTTCCCGCCACATGACAACGCCCAGCTCGCCCGTAACGTGGACGCCCGTTGTCGAGTACAAGGACATCCGGTACGAGCACTCGGGTACCGGGATCGCCAGGGTGACCATCAACCGCCCCGAGGTCCGCAACGCCTTCCGCCCCCAGACCGTGCGCGAGCTCATCGACGCCTTCGCCCGCATCCGCGACGATGCTTCCGTTGGCTGCGTCCTGCTCACCGGCGAGGGCGACAAGGCGTTCTGCTCCGGCGGGGACCAGACGTACAAGAGCCACGGCGGCGGTTACCTGGACGACGACGGCATCGCACGCCTCAACGTGCTCGACCTCCAGCGCCAGATCCGCTCCCTGCCGATCCCGGTCATCGCGCTCGTGAACGGCTTCGCCATCGGCGGCGGCCACGTGCTCCACGTCGTGTGCGACCTGTCGATCGCGTCCGAGAACGCGATCTTCGGCCAGGTGGGCCCCCGGGTCGGCAGCTTCGACGCGGGCTTCGGCATCGGGCTGCTGGCGCGGCTGGTCGGCGACAAGAAGGCCAAGGAGATCTGGTTCCTGTGCCGCCAGTACTCGGCGGCTGAGGCGCTGGCGATGAACCTCGTGAACAGGGTCGTGCCGCTGGCGGACCTCGAGGCCGAGGGCGTCCAGTGGGCGAACGAGATCCTGGACATGAGCCCGACCGCGATCCGTTTTCTCAAGTCCGCGTTCCTGGTCGCCACCGACGGGCTGGCCGGGCTCCAGGAGTTCGCCGGCAACGCGACGGGCCTGTACTACACGACCGACGAGGCGCACGAAGGGTCGAAGGCGTTCCTGGAGAAGCGGCCGGCGGACTACCGCAAGTACCCGCGGCGCCCCTGATGGCAGACGCTCCGGCGCCTGGCTCCGCGGCCGCGCGGCCCTCGACCCTGCGCATCTGGCTGCTCGCCGCGCGACCGGCCACGCTCCCGGCGGCTCTCGCGGGTGTTGTCGTGGGGTTGGGCGCAGCGCTTGGCGTGGGTGCATCGTTCCGCCTGGACACCGCGCTCGGGTGCGTCGCGGTCGCGCTCCTGCTCCAGGTGGTTGCCAACTTTGCCAACGACCTCTCGGACTTCCGGCGCGGCGCCGACACGCCGGATCGCATGGGACCCGTACGCGTGGCGGCGGCCGGCCTGGTGACGGAGCGGCAGCTTGAGGTGGCGATCGCGATCACGGTCGGCATGGCGGGCGTCACGGGGCTGTGGCTGGCGACCATCGGCGGGCCGGTGATCGTCGGCCTCGGCGTGCTGGCGGTGGCGGCCGCGCTCGCGTACACCGGCGGGCCGCTGCCCTACGGATACCACGGACTGGGCGAGGTCTTCGTGTTCGTGTTCTTCGGCCTGGTGGCGGTGATCGGGACGGCGTACCTGCAGGCGGGGCGGCTGGAGCCCCTGTTCGTCGTGGCGGCGATTCCGGTGGGGACCCTCACGACGGGCATCCTCGTGGTCAACAACCTGCGCGACATCCCCACGGACAGGGCCGCCGGCAAGCGCACGCTGGCGGTGATGCTGGGCGCGAAGGCGACGCAGGTCGAGTACTCGCTGCTGTTGCTGGTGGCATTCGTGGTACCGGTCGGACTGGCCGTCGGGGGGCGCGCGCCGTGGGTGCTCGCACCCCTGTTCTCGATGCCGCTTGCGATACCGCTGCTGCGGTCCGTCCGCGGGTTCCGCGAGCCGGGGGAGCTCAACTCCGTCCTCAAGGGGACCGCACGGCTGTCACTGGTCTTCTCGCTGCTGTTCGGGCTGGGGCTCGCGTCGGCCGGGGCTGCGTTCGGGGGCGCGGGCGGGTGACCGCCATCGCCGTCGTCTCGCTCCGCGCGGACAAGGTCCGGATTCCGTTCCGCCGGCCGTTCCCCACGGCGCAGGGGATGTGGGACGAACGCGAGGGCTGGATCATCCGGCTCACCGATGCGGACGGCCGGATCGGGCTGGGCGAGGCGGTCCTGGAACCCGCGGACGGCCAGACCGCCTCGACGGTGCTCGATCACCTCGTGCACGAGGCGGTGTCGATGGTCCGGGACGGGCGCCTGCCGACGGTTCCCGAACTGGAGCTGCACGGGTCCCCGGGTCGCGCGCTCCGGGCGGCCCTCGATGCGGCGCGGCTCGACCTGGAGCAAGGGCTGGCAGAGCGTCTCCTGCCCGGCGGGGCCGGCGTGGGTGTCAACGCCACGATCGCGTCGATCGGCCCGTCAGCGTCCGGCGAAGCCGCGCGCCAGGCCCTCCAGGCGGGCTTCACCACGCTCAAGCTCAAGGCGGGCGCAGAACGGGAGACCGAGGTGCTGGTCGACCGGGTGCGTGCGGTTCGGGCGGCGGTCGGGCCGGATGTGCGCCTCCGGCTGGACGTCAACGGCGCGTGGGACCTGGAGATCGCGACCGAGCGCCTGGAGGCGGTCGGGCCTTTCGCCCTGGAGTACGTGGAGCAGCCGCTGGCGGGCGACGATGCGGCCGAGTTGGCCGAGCTCCGTCGTCGCGTCCGGACGCCGATCGCCGCGGACGAGTCCGTGACCTCCGTGCGGACGGCGCGCGAGCTGATCGATGCCGGGGCGGTGGACGTGCTGGTGGTGAAGCTCGCCCGGGTCGGCGGTCCGGTGGCCGCGGCGGAGATCGCGGCGCTGGCGGCGGAGCGGGGCGTACCGGTCGTGGTGAGCACGCTGTTCGAGACCGGGGTGGGGATCGCCGCGGGGCTCGCCGCCGCGGCGGCGCTGCCGGAGTTCACCGGGGCGGGGGCAGAGCGGGCGCACGACCATGGGCTCGCGACGGCCGGAGTCCTGGAGCACGACCTGCTGGTCGAGGGCCTCCATGTCGAGGACGGACGGATGCGGGTGTCTGGCGCGTCGGGCGAGGGTCTCGGGATCAGGCTCGACGAGCGGGCGATGGCGCGGTTCCTGGTCGAGTCGGCCGGGGCGGGCCGATGAACGGGTGGTCTGCCCCGGTGCTGGTCCGGGCGCATGCCGCGGCTGCCGGCGATGCGCCGGCGGTCATCGATTCGGCCGGGACCTGCACCTGGGCGGGCCTCGATGGCCGATGCGATGCGGTGGCGGTCGCGATGCGGGAGGCAGGTGTCGGGGCGGGCGCGGTGGTCGCGGTCCAGGCCGAGCCGTCCGCGGAGGCGATCGCGGCCCTGCTCGGGGTGCTCCGGGCGGGCGCGATCGCGGCGCCGGTCCCGGTCGGGCTCACGACCCCCGAGCGTGCGGCGGTGATGGAGTTGCTCCGACCCGCCCTGGTCCTGGATGGCGCGACCCCCGCTGCGTCACCGTCGACCGGGTCATCGTGGACGGACGTTGCCTTCGATCCGGAGGCCGCGGCCGTCATCGTCCTGACCTCCGGCACCACGGGGCGTCCGAAGGGCGTGGTGCTGTCCGGCCGGGCGATGGCCGCCAGCGCGGAGTCCTGGCTCGAGGCACTGCCGCCCGCGACCGGCTGGCTGCTGGCGCTGGGCCTCGGGCACGTCGCGGGTCTCGGGATCGTGTGGCGGGGGATCGCCCGGCGCGTCCCGGTCCGGATCATCGGGCGCACCGACCAGACCGCCCTCCTGGCCGCGCTCACAGCCGATCCGTCCATGAGCCACGTTTCGCTGGTCCCGGCCCAGCTCGCCCGACTCCTGGATGCGTCGGGGGAGGCCGCGCCGCCGGCGACCCTGCGGGCCGTGCTGCTCGGCGGCGGCCCGATCCCGCCCGCGCTCGTGACCCGCGCCGTCCGAGCCGGCTGGCCGGTGATCCCCACGTACGGTCTGTCCGAGACCGGCTCCGGCGCCACGGCGCTGCCGACGGACCAGGCACTCGATCACCCGGACGCCGCGGGGCTTCCCCTGCCGGGGGTGCGGATCCGCATCGACGAGCCGGATGCCAGCGGGGTGGGCGAGATCCTGATCGGGACCGAAGCGCGGTTCACCGGCTACCTCGGCGATCCGCCCGCGCCCGCCACCGAGCCCGTCCGCACCGGGGATCTGGGCCGCCTCGATGCCGCCGGCCGCCTGTTCGTCGTCGATCGTCGTCTCGACCGCATCGTCCGCGGCGGCGAGAACATCGCCCCGGCGGAGGTGGAGGCCGTCCTCCTCGCGCACCCCGCCATCGCCGAAGCCGCGGTCGTGGGCTGCCCGGATGCCACCTGGGGTCAGGTCCCGGTGGCGGCCGTGGTCCTCCGCGAGGGAGCTGACGATCCGGGCGGCGACGCGTTCGTGGTCCACGCCCGTGCGTCGCTCGCCGGGTTCAAGGTGCCGGTGCGCGTCGTCCGTCTCGATGCCCTGCCCCGCACGGCGGGCGGCAAGCTCCGCCGGGAGGCCGTGCGGGCGCTGCTTGCCGGGGAGCGTTCCGGTGCGCTGGCCAGGCCCGGCGGCGACGCCATCGGCTGGCGGATCACGGGGACGGGCGACCGTCACGTCCTCCTCCTCCACGGCACGCTCTCGACTGCGGCGCAGCTCGACCGCCTCGCCGCCGCGCTCGCGGAACCGGGGGACCTCACGGTCCATGCCCTCGACCGCCGCGGCAGCGGTTCGAGCCGCCTGGCGGAGCCACGCCAGCTCGACATCGCCGTGCACGTGGACGACCTCATCGCCTACCTCGACGCACGCGGCATCGACCGGGCCGGCCTCGTCGGCGTGAGCTTCGGCGGCGTGCTGGCGATCGAGACCGCCGGGCGGCGTGCCGACCGGGTGAGCGCCGTGGTCGCGTACGAGCCGCCGTACGGCGCGGTCGCGGGCGAGGAGATCCGGCGCGGGTTGGCGGAGCTGGCGCTCGCGGTGGAGGCGGCCCACCGGACCGCCGGGGCGCCCGCGGCCGCAGAGACGTTCCTGCGCGCGGTCGCCGGTGATGCTGCGTGGCACCGCCTGCCGGCGCGCGCCCGGGCGTTCCTCGCGGGCCAGGGGGACGGCGCCCTCGCCGACGCCGCGCTC
>CAMTVM010000066.1:0-18069 GCA_947085195.1 uncultured Chloroflexota bacterium | reverse complement strand
CTGACACGGGATTCTCACCTTTCAGTAGCCGAGGAACTCCTCGAAGTACACGTCGCCGGCGTCGACCCCCAGGACGTGCAGCACGCTCCGGGTGGCATCGACCATGCCTGGTGGACCTGCGATGTACCAGCGCGGCCCCTCGAGATCCTTGACGCTCTTCCGGATGAACGCATCGTCGACGACGCCGAACTGCTTCCGCAGGGTCAGGCGCGGGTTTCCCCGTTCCATCTCCTCGAGCTCGTCGAGGTAGGCCGCTCCCTTCGCATTCCGGTTGGCGTACAGGAGCGTGACCCGGGGAGATTCCCCGTCGCTCCCGACGGCGAGCCGCAGCATGCTCATGAACGGCGTGATCCCGATCCCACCGGCGACGAGGACCACGGGCCGGGACGGGTTTCGGGGCAGGGTGCAGAAGCCGTGCGGCCCCTCGATCATCACCACCGAGCCGGCGGGCAGGCCTCGAAATGTCCGCTTGAACCCGCTCCCGGTGTCCCGGTAGGCGACGGACAGCCTCCCCTCGTCCAGTGGTGACGAGGCGATCGAGAACACCCTTGAGGGGCCCTTCCGGTCGCGGTACAGCAGCTTCGGCAGCCGGAGTTGGAGGTACTGGCCGGCCTCGAAGGTGAACGCCGCCGGGCGCTCGAAGGACACCTCGAGGGTCCCTTCCGCCACCTGCCTTCGTTCCAGCAGAGGGACTGTGAATGTCCTGCGCAGTCGCAGTCGCAGTCGCACCGGCTACCGCCCCGCCCTTCTGCGTTGGCGAACCGTCTTCACGAACGCGCCAACCTGCGCGGAGAAGACCGACAGCAGCATCGCCAGGTAGGCGAACCGAAGGATGTTCTCGGGATACGCCGTCGGCAGGTCCATGAGGATCCGGTGGGGCGAGGGCGTGAAGTGAATCCACGCGAAGTACAGGGAGTGCAGCGCCACGATGTAGAAGATCACGTAGGTGAAGCTGTGCAGCCACTTCCACGACGACAGGCCGAGGAAGCTGACCGCTCGGTCGAAGGAGGTTGCGGCGAGAACGAGCGCGAACAGCAACGCCGTCAACCCCATCAGGTTCGCCAGGCCGAACCCCGGCTCGAAGCGCAGGTAGGCGTTCAGTTCCTCCACGTACTGGAAACCCAACAGCTCACGCACGTCCCAGCGGGCCCAGCCGTCCCAGACCAGGTAGAAGTGCACGATCGCGACCAGGGCGAACCAGATGCCAAACTCCCGGCGCCAGGTGATGATCCGCGTGAGGGCCGGCCACAGCCTCGCGGCGGGACCGACGAGCGCGACGAACCAGATGAGGAAGGCAGCCCCCACGCCGAAGGACTTCCACAGGCGCATGTCGGGCTCCCAATCCGCGTGGATCTGCCACCCCGCGTACACCGCGAGCGCGGACAGCCCGGCCACCACCAGGTGACGCAACAGCAGCTCTCTCGTGGTCTTGATCCCCAACAGCATGATCGCGTTTCACCCTCGCAGTTCCGGAGGCTGGGCTTCCTGGCCCTTCACGCTCACTTCGGCACGCCGCGCGACCCTGAGCTAGTCCGCGCCGCTCTCGCGACGTTTCATGGAATGGTAAACATTCGGTGATCCCGTAACCTCTCTCGTCCCGACCGGCAGGCCCGGATCCGCGAGGGGGCTGGAAACAGGGCCCGCTTTCGTGGGCGCGCGCCTTGTGAAGGTGACGTCGAACGATGACATCGCGGTCCTGCTGACCACCCTTGGGGTGAGGACTGCGACGGTCGCGCTCGACGAGCCAGAAACGTACTGCCGACCGACCCGCGGGGGCCTTCGGAGCGGCTCCTGACCGCCAATCCCGCCAAGGGCTGCCACCCTCAGGTGTCCGGACGTTGCGGGGCCCGGAGTTGCGCCGCGCTCGCGGCCGCCGTCTCCGCGTTTCCCAGGAGACCGAGCGCGACACAGCGAGCCAGATCAACGAGGTCGGCCACCAGCGTAGGCGTCGCACTGCCGTCACAGGCGTGGGTTCGCGGGCTGACCGTCGTCCATCGCTCGCAGCCGTCGGGCCGCCATCGAGGTCGCACCCTCGGTGTCCCCAGGGACGTGGAGGGCTGCGGCCCGGACCTCGTCGACCAACCGTTGAGCCGCGGCGGGGGCTTGCGTGCGTGCAGCGGCACCGAGCGCGTCAAGGTCGCGACCCGGGGGTTCGACATCGGCTGATCGAGGCATACGACGACAGCCCTCCATCAGGGGCCGGAGGGCATCACCCAGGCTGGCGAGCCGCTCGACACTGTCCCTGAGCTGCCCCCAAATCCTCGATGGCGTCCGGGAACAGCGCCGGGTGACCATCGAGGTAGCGGCGCGCCAGGAGCGTCCGTGCCTCCTCGGCTGCGCAGATCCCGGTGAGGAGCGCCGCCGTGCCGGTACACCACTCCTGCCAGCGCTCCACGAGGCTCGACGCCGAGCGACCGGCACGGGAGCGATTCCGGACGCGCCAGTTCGGCCTCCGCGCTGATCGCCCGCATCTCCCAGAAGCAGACGGCATATTGCGACCGCGCCCTGCTCACCGCCCGGGCTCTTGTCGATGCCGACCCCGATCGGCAGCGCGGCGTTGAGCGGGAGGTCGCCAGTCGTGTCGCGCCACGCGCCGTCGCGGAGCCAGGCGTCCTCGATCCCTGTGAACTGATTGAGGTGGTAGCGGCGCCACTCCAAGAGCGCCCCGCGTGCCCGGAGGCGCGCGAACTCCCGCCCGAGATGAGCTGAGGACGGGCGGATCCCGGGTCACATGTGCACCGAGATACCGTGGTATCGTGGAGCCACCACTTCACGAACGGAGGCCGCCGATGACGATCAAGTCCCGCACCCTGCGCCTGCCTGCGGACCAGGCAGAGGTCCTCGAGGCGATCGCCGGCGTCGACGAGGTGTCGGTCAACGAGGAGATCCAGCGGGCGATCGCCGCCCACATCGAGACTCGTCGGTCCGATCCCGACTTCCGACGGCGCCTGCAGGCCAGCATCGAGCGCAACCGCGAGATCCTCGAGCGCCTCGCCCGGTGACCGTCTACCTCGAGCTGGCGGGCCGCGGCGTTTCGCGCGGATCCCGACGCGGCGATGCGCGGCCTGCCCGAGCCGCCGGCATCGTGCTACATACCGGCCCGCGGACGTACCGCCTCGGCGACCGTCTCACCGCCACTCCGATCTCCACGCTCTGGGCCTGACCCAGGGCCACACTCTTCAGCTCGTTCGACGGCAGGCGTCGGTGCCCCTTGTCGATGAGGTGATTGGGCCACGCTTCGGGTGCTGCCGGCAGTCCGCGGCGAGCCTCCAGATCGATGTGCTACCTTCATGTACATGGTCAGGACCGTCGGAGTCGCCGAGCTGCGCCAGAACCTGAGCCGCTACCTGCGTCGCGTCGAGGACGGCGAGCGACTGCTCGTCACGGACCGCAACCGACCGGTCGCCGAACTCGGCCCCCCTCCCAGCACGGGTGAAGCGCTGGACCGACTCATCGCGGAGGGGCGCGTCACGCGCCCGATGCGCCGCGGGCTGCCGCCGCCGCTGCGGATGGACGGCGACCCCCATGCCCTCAGCCGCGCCCTCGACGAGATCCGCGGCGAGCGCTGAGCCTGAAAGGTGGCGCTGTTCTACGCGGACGCGTCGGCGCTCGTGAAACTGGTGCGGGACGAGCCTGAGAGCGATGCGCTGCGGGCGTTCCTGGTGGATGCCGACCTCGTCTCGAGCGAGCTCGTGCTGACCGAGGTGCCCCGTGCCATACGGCGCGCCGCCGCACGGGACCCGCGACTGGCCCTCGACCTGCTGACGGCCCGTGCCGGCGACCTCATCGATGCAGTCGCCCTGCTGCCGCTCGACCGCGCCCTGCTCTTGGCCGCTGGGGCCTTTGCCGAACCGGCGCTGCGGGCGCTGGACGCAATCCACATCGCCTCGGCCACGGACATCTCGCCGCTCGACGGGTTCGTGACCTACGACGAGCGCCAGGCGGCTGCCGCCCGACTTGCGGGCCTGCGGACCCTGTCGCCGGGCGTCTGACGGCAGGGTCTCACAGACGGCGGGACCCTTGGGCGATCGAATCCGCGGCCGCCCGTCGGCGCCGGCTCCTCACCGCGAGAAGGGGAGCAGTCCGACGGCGGAGATGGCGAGACCTCCGGGGGTCCAGGGCCGCAGGTTCGTTGGCCTCGAGCCACGCGGCGCCCGTCCGTGGGCCGGAGCGGCCGGTCAGCCGGTGAAGGCGGTCCGCAGGGCCATCTGCGTCGCCTTGTCGACCCCCAACCCGTCACTGAAGTAGCGCTCGATCGGCCCGTACGTGCCACGGACCTCGTCGAGTGCGGCCTCGAGGTAGTTCGGCCGGACGTCCAGCAGCGGCCGGAAGAGCTCGGGATCGCCGCCGCGTGCCGCGATGGCGGCGAGCATCGGCTCGACCAGCGGGCCGAGGTGGCGCCGGCTCTCCAGGAAGTGGTCCATGACCGCGTCCTCCGGCACGCCCAACAGGAGCTGGAGTGCGGCGACGACCCAGCCCGTGCGGTCCTTCCCGGTGGTGCAGTGCACGAGCGCCGGCCGGTGTGATGCGATGGTGAGGTCGCGGAACAGCGTCCCGTACCCAGCGCGCGCGCTCGGCAGCCGCACCAGGGCGCGGTACTGCTCCACCCAGAGGGCCTCGGCGCGCCCGTCGGCGAGCGCGTCGCGGGCAGCAGTGGGGTCCGAGGCCCAGGCGAACAGCTGGCTCGGACCGCCCTTCGCCCAGGCGGCGAGCACGTCCAGTGGCAGGTGCCGGGTCCCCGCGGGAAGCCGGTCGGGCGCCTCGGCCTGCTCGCGGGCCAGCCGCAGGTCGTACACCGTCCGGATGGCGAGCCGCGCGATGGCGTCGCCCTCCACCGGAGCGAGCCCGTGGAGGCCGGACGACCGGTAGAGCAGGCCGGTCCGGACGCGGCATCCGGATCGGGTGGGGCAGCCGCCCACGTCGCGCAGGTTGGGGATCGGCGGGATGGCGAGCGGCTCGCCGGTAGCGGTGGACGTGGGGGGCTCCTTCGGGTGCGGACCGGTCGGACGCCGGCTCCGTCCTCGACGATACTCGTGGAGCCGGCAGCCGTAGAGGTCCGGTTGGCACGCCGTACGCGAAGCCGTCCTCGACGCCAACGTCCTGATCTCGGCGATCCTGTCGCCGTGCGGAAGCCCGGCCCGGCTGCTCCTTGCCTGGCAGGCGGGTGCCTTCGAGCTCGTCGTGTCGCCCGCGCTGCTTGCCGAGCTCGCGCGTGCCCTGGCGTACCCGAGGCTGGCCCGCCTGATCCCGCCCGTCCACGCCGACGCGTTCGTCGCCTGGATCGCCCGCTCGGCGCTCCTTGCGGTGGATCCTGGGACCGCGCCGCCGATCCGCTCGGCCAACCCGAAGTCGAAGGTCTCACCCTGAACCCGCGAGCATCGCAGCACGAGTTATACTCCGGGTATGAAGGCCGCCGTCTCCGTGCCCGACGGCCTGTTCGCGCAGGTCGATCGCCTCGCCCGCCGCTCGCGCCGGTCCCGGAGCGAGGTCTACAGCGCCGCCCTGCGGGAGTACGTCGCCCGCCATGCACCCGACGAGGTGACGGTCGGCCTCGACCGGGTGGTCGCCGAGATCGGTGACGCTGGCGGCGACCCGTTCACCGCCACCGCAGCCCGTCGGACCCTCGGCACGACCGAGTGGTGATCGCCCAGGGCGAGGTGTGGTGGGCGGATCTCGGCGAGCCGACAGGGTCGGAGCCTGGGTTCCGCCGGCCGGTGGTCGTGGTTCAGGGGGACGCGTTCAACCGCAGCTCGCTGCGGACCGTCGTCTGCGTCGTGCTGACGAGCAACCTGCGGTGGGGTGACGCGCCTGGCAACGTGGTCCTGTCCGCCCGTGTCACCGGTCTGTCGAAGGACTCGGTGGCGAACGTGTCGCAGCTCGTGACGGTCGACCGCGATGAGCTCACGGATCGGGTCGGCGGGCTGTCGGCGTCCAGCCTCGAGCTGGTGCTGGCGGGGATCGACATCGTGCTCGGCCGCGGCTGAGCCGCAGGGACACCGACCTCGACCGCAACGTGCTGACCGTGCCGGCGGGCGCGCTGCTGGCGCTCCTGGGCTGACCGTGGTCCCCGTCTGGGGCTGTGGAGACCCGAGAGGTGGCAGCGACCAACCCGACCGTCCCGGGAGAT
This sequence comes from uncultured Chloroflexota bacterium, assembly GCA_947085195.1. GTDB lineage: Bacteria > Chloroflexota > Limnocylindria > Limnocylindrales > CSP1-4 > CAIXZV01. The sequence continues at coordinate 11,942 of CAMTVM010000066.1, read as the reverse complement.
CGGCACTCCGGTCTCGCTCCGTGAGTTGGGCGTGGCCGCGCTCGCTGCGGCTACGCCCTGGTCGTCACCACACGGACCGCCGAACCGGGGAGGGCACCACTCACCGGCACTCGAAGGTCGGGCGCCGGGATTTCGATGACGAACGAGCGGTCATGCAGGAGCGTGCGCACGATCGAGGCGACCCGACCGGGGAGCCGGGACGGCTTCGCGAACGCGGCGCACTCGAGCCACGCGGCATCGTCATGCATGGCAATGGAGAGGTTGTTCCCGCAGGCGCAGAAGGCGGGGAAACGGAGGGCCGCGTCGATCGCGACCAGGACGGAGTCATCGTGCATGGCACGCACCTCGGCCCCTGGTGTCGGGACTGCCGGTGCCCGGCCGCTGGCGCGGGCGAGGTCAATCCGCCAGGAGCGGACCGCCGTGGCCCAACATTGATGCGCACGGGCGCAGGATCCACGGCCCGGACGGCTGCCACCCCTTGGCGGACGAAGCCGACCGTGGCCCAATGCTCGCCTCCGGGTCCCTCCGGCACAAGCGGGGACCCGGTAGCGCCCGGGTTGCGCTTGAGATAGCGGACTAGTCCAAGTTGAGCCGCGGGGCCGACCGCCGGGGCGACGATCTCACCGGACGATCGGTCGGCCGCTCCGTGCCCACGCGCCCGTCCCGCCGCGTACCGAGACCGCCCCTTTGAACCCCTCGTCGATGAGGAAGTCGGTCACGCGCCGGCTCCGGCTCCCCGACTGGCAGATCACCGCGTATGGCTTGTCGTGCTTGAGCTTGGCGATGCGGTCCGGAAGGCGCTTCATGGGGATGTGGATCGCCCCGGGCAGGTGCCCGCTCCTGAACTCGGAGTCCTCGCGGACGTCGAGGACGCGGACCGAGCCCTGCTGCAGGAGGGCGTCGAGCTCCGCGACGTCGATCTGGGGCCCGCCGAGACGGCGCAGGAACGAGAACACGTGTGCCTCCGGTGATGGTGTCCGGCCGACCCGGGCAAGGACATCCCGCTGGCAAGGATAGACGGGGATCGCCGGATCGGCCGTCACGACCGTCAGCCGCGCCCGTTCGCCATGCGCACGGCCTCCGGGCGGCCACGGAGCACGGCCCCACAGCGGGCAGAATCGCCGCGTCGCCCGGCTGCGGGGGGCAGCATCTCGGGATCGCGCAGGCGAGGCAGCACGTGCCTCGCGAGCCGGTGGCTCCCGGGGCGGGGTGGGCCTCCGAGTCATCGCTGCGCCGTCACGAGGCGACCACCTGCGACCCGCAGTCACAGTTGAGGCCCGAAATCCGGGCACCCGAGGGCCCAGGGTGTGCGGCACAGTCACCGACCATCTTCGCGATCCGCCGCAGCCATGACCGTCAGTCCCCTTGTGGCTGTCGTGGCATGGCCCGTGCCTCGCGCGGGAGGGTTCGAAGCCGCCCACCGGAGCCGCATCGTGATGCTATGACGCCGTGATGACGAAGGTGCGCACGACCCTGACGATCGATCCCGAGGTGCTTCGCGCGGTGAAGGTCCGCGCCGCCCGCTTGGGGAAGGGTGACATCGACGTCATCGAGGAGGCGCTGCGCCGGGATCTCGGGCTCGACCTGCTCGACCGGCTGTGGGCGGCCAACGACCTCGAGGAGGCCCACGCGCTGGCGCTCGCTGGCGAGGCCCAGCACCGCACCCGCGGCTGACCGCACGCCTCCATGCGCGCGCCATCCTCGATGCCAACGCTCTCATCTCGGCGATCCTCTCGCCGCGCGGGAGCCCGGCACGGCTGCTCCTTGCCTGGCAGGCGGGCGAGTTCGAGTTCATCGTGTCGCCGAAGCTCCTGGCCGAGGTGCGCCGGGCGCTCACCTACCCGAAGCTCGAACGGCTCGTGTCTCCCGCCGATGCGGATGCCTTCGTCGCCTGGATCGCGCGGTCGGCCGTCCTTGCCTCGGATCCCGATGACCCTCCGTCCGTCCCCTCCGTCGATCCGGGCGACGACTACCTCCTGAACACTGGCCGCCGCCGAGCGTGCCGTCCTCGTGTCCGGCGACGCTGACCTGATCTCGCTGAGCGGGCGGATCCCGGTCCGGACGCCGGCGGAGTTTCTCGAGGGCTGCGCTCCGGGGGAGGGGTGACGTCACGCGACGCCCGGATGCCGGTCCGGTGGCTCCGATCAGGGGCGGGCTCGCGGCCGCCGCTCGATGACCACGATGCCCACGGCGACGACGAGCAGTACCACGCCCATCACGGCCCAGAACGGGCTGCCGGTCATCACGCTGCCGCCGATGGCACCGAGTCCCTGGCCGATCCAGACAACGCCGACCAGCGCGACCAGGGCGGCGAGCACGAGACGGGACGGACGCATGGCGATCTCCATCGACGGTCGGGGTGGACGAGCGTGAGGCAGACGATACGCCCGTCCCGCCCGACGTTGCGCGGGCACCGGGAGAGGTGACATCGTATGGTCGTGGCCGGGCTGCACCGCCGGACGACTCGGCGTGCCCCGCCCGAACCGGCGAAATGGAGATCACGGATGACGTTCGGCACGAACGGGACGATCCTGCGGGTCGATCTCACCGCCGGGACGGTCGCCACCGAGTCCTTCGATGACGCCTTCTACCGCCGCTACCCGGGCGGCAAGGCACTCGCCGCGTACCACCTCCTCGGGGAGTTGCGGCCGGGCGGCGATCCGCTGGGCCCGGAGAACGTCCTGATCCTCGCCACGGGCCTGCTCACCGGCGCCCCGATCTCCACCGCGACCCGCTTCAACGCGATCGCCCGTTCGCCCCTGACCGGCGGCTTCGGCGAGTCGGAGGCGGGCGGGTACTGGGGACCCGAGCTCAAGATGGCCGGCCTCGACGCCATCATCGTCACCGGTCGTTCCCCCGATCCCGTCTACCTGGCGGTCAGGGACGGCACGGCGCAGATCCGGGACGCGCGCCACCTGTGGGGCCAGGACCCGCTGGCGGTCCAGGCCGCGATCCGCGAGGAGCTGGGCGACCGCCTGGTCCGGGTCCTGCAGATCGGGCGCGCCGGGGAGCGCGGGGTGCGCTACGCGATGCTGATGAACGAGCTGCGCCACTACAACGGGCGGACCGGGATGGGCGCGGTGATGGGCTCCAAGAGCCTGCGAGCGGTCGCCGTGCGCGGCAGCCGTCGCTACATCGACCTGGCCCACGATCCGGCAACCCTGGCGGAGCTCGGCAAGCGCCTGGCGAAGGCCGTGCCCGGGCACCCCCAGGCCTGGGACCTGCGCACCAAGGGGACGCCGGGCCTGACCGACGCCATGAACGCGGGCGGGATCCTGCCCACCCGCAACTTCCGGCAGGGCGCCTTCGAGCGCGTGGACGAGATCAGCTACGCGACCTATCTCGGGCTGCGGAGCGGGACCCGCTCCTGCTATGCCTGCGCCGTGCGGTGCAAGCCCGAGACGGCCTTCAGCGACCGGTACACCGTGACCGACACGTACGACGGGCCCGAATACGAGGCCATCGCCGGCTTCGGGTCCGACTGCGCGATCGGCGACCTGCAGGCCGTGGCCCGGGCCAACGAGCTGTGCAACGAGCTGGGTCTCGACGTCATCTCGGCGGCCGGGACCATCGCCTTCGCCATGGAGTGCTTCGAGCACGGCCTCATCGGCCCGGGCGACACCGACGGCGTGGACCTGCGCTTCGGGAACGCCGATGCGGTGCTGGAGCTGATCCCCCGCATCGCTGACCGAAGCGGGTTCGGTGAGGTGCTGGCCCAGGGCTCGCGGCGGGCGGCCGAGGCGATCGGGGGCGACGCCCCGTCCTTCGCGATGCACGTCAAGGGCCAGGAGCTGCCGATGCACGAGCCGCGGGGCAAGGTGGGGGTGGGCCTGGGCTACGCGACCAACGAGGCCGGCGCCGACCACCTGGTGGGCTTCCACGACCCGCTGTTCGTCAACCCGGAGTCGGTGCCGTTCAGGTCGGTGGCAGACCTCGGCATCACGGAGCCGGTCGGGGTGCTCGATCTCGGCCAGAGGAAGGTCGGCATCTGGTACACGGGCGAGCGCTGGAACAGCGCCGAGAAGGTTCTGGGCCTGTGCTTCTTCGGCCCCGCCCCCCGGTCCCTCATCCAGGTGGCCGACGTGGTGACGGCCGTCCGCGCGGCGACCGGCTGGGACGTGTCGACCGAGGAGCTGCTGGAGGTCGGCGAACGGGCCGTGAACATGGCCCGCGTGTTCAACGTCCGGGAAGGCTTCACCCGGGCCGACGACCGGCTGCCGGACCGGCTGCACGCTCCGCTGGAGAACGGCCCGCTCGCCGGCACGGCGATCGCGCGGGACGACTTCGAGACCGCCCTGACGAACCTCTACCGGCTCAAGGGGTGGGACCCGGTCACGGGCGCGCCCACCGCGGCGAGGCTCCGGGCCCTGGGGCTGGAGTGGACCGCAGACGGGACGACGGCCGGCGGCGGGGTCGCGGCTGGGGGCGGCGCCGGGGTGGCAGCTGGGGGCGTGCCGGGCCACGGATGAAGGTCCACCTGGGCGGCCACCTGGCCTTCTACGACCCGGCGAAGCGGTCCTGGTTCGAGCTGCACCTGGAGGAGGAGGCAGCGCTCACCGACGTCATCCGCGAGCTGGGGGTCCCGGAGGCGGAGATCGCCCTCGCCGCCGTCAACCGGACCGTGGTCTCGCTCGCGGACGCGCGGGTGACCGATACCGACCGCCTGGACCTCTACCCGCCGATCAGCGGCGGAGCCGGGTAGACCCAGGCTGGAGGCCAGCTCGGCCCACGCCCATGACTCCGTTCCGGCAACACGCCTGCGCATCGCGCCGTCCTTGCCATCCTGATCTGCCCGCACTCGGCGGAGGCGCGCTAGGCCGTCCCGAGGTCCCACACGACCACGTCCGCCCCGGCGGGGAGCGACGCGGGGACGAAGGCCAGCCCGTTGGCCGACGCGAGCGACCAGAGCATGTGCGAATCCTGCCCACCCGACGACCGGGCGAGGAGCCCGTCCGGCCGGGTGGGATCCGGCCCCAGGACGACGCGGGCGATGGTCACCCGCCCCGCCGAACCCGCCAGCGGCTCCACCAGTCTCGCGTGACGGACGGGACGATCGAACGGCCGGGTGTGCCCGGCCAGGGCACGCAGCAGCGGCCGGACGAACAGCTCGAACGTGACGAACACGCTCACCGGGTTTCCCGGCAGGCCGAAGAGCGCGACGTCCCGCTCCCCCGAGCGGGCCCGGGCGAAGGCGAACGGGCGACCGGGCTTGATCGCCACCCGCCACAGGGACAACGTGCCCAGCGCGCTGAAGGCGGGCTTCACGTGGTCGTGGGCGCCCACGGAGACACCGCCGCTGAGCACCACGACGTCGGCCCAGGCGACCGCCTCCTCCAGGAGCCCCAGCAGGTCGGCCAGCGTGTCGCGCGCGATCCCGAACCTCCGGACCTCGGCGCCGGCCGCGAGCGCCTGGGCTGCCAGGGCCGGCCCGTTGCTGTCGTGGATCTGGGCGGGGCCGAGGGGCCGGCCGACCGGGACCAGCTCGTCGCCGGTGGAGAGGACGGCCACGCGCGGGCGGCGGTGGACCTCGACCGACGCCGTGCCCGTGGCGGCGAGCAGCGCAACGGCCGCGGAACCGATCGCGTAGCCGCCCGGCAGCAGCGGCATCCCGGCGCGGACGTCGCTGCCGGCCCGGCGGACGTTGACCCCGGCGGCCAGGGCGATCCGGATCCCCACTGCGTCGGGGAGCGCAGCCTGGCCGGGCTGGGCGTCGGTGTCCTCGACCGGCACCACCGTGTCGGCGCCAGGCGGCATCATCGCCCCGGTCATGATCCGGAGCGCGGTCCCCGTCTCCACCGCGGCGGACACCGCTCCGCCGGCGGGGACCTCCCCAAGGACGCGCAGGCGCACCGGCGAGGCCTCGCCCGCCGCCGCCAGGTCCGCGCTGCGCACGGCGAATCCGTCCATCGCGCTGTTGTCCCATGGCGGGAGCGTGAGTGCCGACGAAATCGGGCCTGCCAGCACCCTGCCGGCCGCGTCCGCCACCTCCACGCGCTCGGACGGGAGGGCCATCACCCCGCGGAGAACGCGCCCCTGGGCCTCCTCGAGCGGGATCAGCGGGGGCAGGCCGGCGCTCGTCATCGGGGTCCGCCGTCTGGTCGTGCGGCGGCCGCGCTCCCGTCCGAGCCTCGCCGGACGCTCGAATCGCGCGCCGCGCGGGCGTCCCGGATCCAGCCGAGAAAGGTCCGCGTCCGCTCGGCGATCGCGGCCCGGTTGCGCGAGGCCACCAGGTCCGTCGGGTACAGGTGTCCGCCCACGCCGAGGGCGGCGGCGCCGGCCGAGATCCACGCCCGGGTCGCCTCTTCGGTCGCGATGACGTTGGTCGGCATCACCCTCGAGCCCGGGCTGGGTGCCAGGAAACCGCGCACGAAAGCCGGCCCGTCGTAGGCGGCGGCCGGGAACAGCTTGACGATCTCGCAGCCGAGCTCCTCGGCCGCGGCAATCTCGGTCGCCGTGCCGCAGCCGGGGATGTAGACGGTCCGCCGGCGGTTGCAGAGCCGCGCGACCTCCTCGCTGTACGCCTGACCGACGACGAAGCGGGCCCCGGCGGCGATGAACAGGGCCGCCGTGGGCGCGTCGATGATGGTGCCGGCGCCCAGGATCACGTCGGGCAGCTCGGTCGCCACCCGGTGGGAGAGAGCGAGGAACGTGTCGTACGCGAAGTCGCCGCGGTTCGTGAACTCCACGACGTGCGCACCGCCCTCGACACAGCCCGCCACCATGTCGAACGCCGTCCCGGCGTCCGGGACCGCGAAGGTGGGGACGGCGCCCGTATCGAGGATCGCGTGGAGGACCGTGAGGCGATCGGGAGCGGGCATCGGCGGGCGACTCCTCGGTGGCGGACAGGGCTCGCGGCTGCGGCGACGGCCGTGGCGCGAGCGGCGGGTATGGCAATGGTGGCTCGTGCGGGGCGGGCTCCGCGCAGGCGACCCCGGTCATGGTGCCGGAATCCGGGCCGTCGTGCACCGCCACCCTGACCGGAACCCCGCCGTGAACCGACCGGCAATGGGCGGTGCGGCCGACCCGTGAGCCGGCCGCACCAGCTGGCGAACCGCTCGCTACGCCCCGACCAGCTCAACGTTGAGGGCCGCCGGCCTCTGGAGCGTGTGCCCCACCGGCGACGTCCTCACGACGGCCGCGTGCAGCGCCGCCACATCCTCCGGCGACGCGTCGGTCCGCAGGTGGACCTTCACGTCGATGCTCTCGTAACCCGCGTGGCCCTCCTTCAGGCCGAAGAACACGGGCAGGTCGATGGTGCCGGTGAGGTCGATGCGCAGGTCCTCGATCGTGATGCCACGGGCGGTGGCACCCGCGGTGTAGCCGATGGCGAGGCAGCTGCCGAGCGCGCCCAGCACCTGCTCGACGGGGTTCGCCGCGGTGTCCGTGCCGCCCAGCACGGCTGGCTCGTCCGCGTAGGTGGCCGGGAGATCCCGAACGCGGATCTCGTTGCGGAACCCGCCTTGCCAGGCGACCTGGGCGCGGAACGGAGTTCCTTCCGGCGGGGCGGCTTCCGCCAGGCGCTGGGCATAGGCGACGACGGCGGGGGCGTTCACGCCGTTGGGGAGGATCTCGGTGGTCATGGTGTCTCCGGGGCATCTGGGGTTGAGAGGGGACGGGTCCGGGCGGCCGGGGAGCCGGGATCTGGCGGCCACCCGTCGCTTCGCTCCGGAGGAAACAAAAACCGCAGGTCCACCGATGTGGAACTGCGGCCCCGGGACCGATCTGCGATCCCGCGATCCGTTGCTCACGATGCGCGGAACCTCAGACCCCATCCTCCGAACGGCGGGGCCGCCTGCGCATGCACATGAGTCGAAACGTGCGGTTCACGACTCCACTATCGCAGGCCCCCGTCGTGTCGCGCAACTGTCTCCCGGTATCGCCTCGGTACCGCCTCGGGCCCGATACGGGTCCGGTACGAAACCGGTACGCTCGTGCCCATGACCATGCGCACCGAGCTCGGCGAGAGCCCCGACGTCGTCGCCCGGCTCCTGGACCGGGCCATGGGGCCTGTCTCGGATGTCGCCCGGCTGGTCCGCGAGCGGGACGTGGACCTCGTGCTCATCGCCGCGCGCGGCACCTCGGACCACGCCGCGATCTATGCGCAGTACGTCCTGGGCGCCCGCAACGGTCTCCCGGTGGCGCTCGCCGCCCCCTCGCTCACCTCCGTCTATGGGCGCCCGCCCCGCGTCCGCAACGCGCTCGTCATCGGCATCTCCCAGTCCGGCCGATCACCCGACGTGGTGGCGGTGCTGGACGACGCCCGCCGGCAGGGGGCGGTGACCGTCGCCCTCACCAACGATCCCGGCTCGGAGCTCGCGGGCGCCGCGGCCCACCTGATCGAGCTCGGCGCCGGGCCGGAACGGGCCGTGGCGGCGACGAAGACCTACGTGGCCGAGGTGGCGCTGCTGGCGATGCTCTCGGCCGCGATCTCCGGCGACGGGCCATCGATGACGGAGCTCCGGGTGCTGCCCGGGGCCATGCGCCTGGCCCTCGAGGCCGAGGCCGACATCGCCGCCATCGCCGCACGGTGGGCGCCCGAGGATCGCTGCGCAGTCCTGGCCCGTGGCTTCCAGTACGCCACGGCCCGGGAATGGGCGCTCAAGCTCAAGGAGCTGGCCTACGTCCTGGCGGACCCGTACTCCGGCGCGGACTTCGAGCACGGGCCGATTGCCCTCGTGGAAGCGGAGTTCCCGGTGCTTGCCGTGGCCACGGCCGGCCCGCTGCTCGCGGACATGCACGCGCTGCTCGGACGGCTGAACGAGGCCGGGGCGAGGCTCCTGGTCCTGTCCGACGATCCCTCGCTCCGCGCGCTGGGCGACGGGATCCCGGTCCCGGCCGGCGTGCCGGAGTGGCTCGCCCCCATCGTGACGATCCTGCCCGCCCAGCTGTTCGCCTACCACCTGGCCCGCGCACGCGGGCTGGACACCGAGGCGCCGCGCGGCATCTCCAAGGTGACGCTCACCCGCTGACCGGGCGCGGCCGCACCGCCACACGGGCTACGATCGACGCGGTGCAGGCGCTCCCCCTGGCACGTTCACGACGCAGTGATCGGAGTGCGCGAGAATGGACGTCACGGTTCGAGAGGCGGTGGACGGCGACTGGGTCGAGGCCGGCCGCATCTGCTACGAGGCGTTCGCGACGGTCGCGGACCGCCACGGCTTCCCGCACGACTTCCCGACCGTGGAGGCCGCGTCCGAGCCGATCCGCTGGCTCATCGACCACCCGCAGATCTACGGCGTCGTCGCAGAAGGCGGCGGCCGGATCCTGGGCAGCAGCTTCCTGGACGAACGATCGACGATCTCGGCGATCGGGCCGGTCAGTGTGGATCCAACCGCCCAGGACCACCAGGTGGGGCGGGCGCTGATGGCCGCCATGCTGGACCGGGCTGCCGGGCGCAAGGCTCCCGGCGTCCGGCTCGTCCAGATCGCCTACCACAACCGGTCGCTCAGCCTGTACGCCAAGCTCGGCTTCGACGTCCGCGAGTCGTTCGGCGCGATGTACGGCCCGCCCCTGGGCCTGACGATGCCCGGGTACGACGTCCGTCCGGCCACAGCCGACGATGAGGCCGCCTGCAACGCCCTTTGCGTCCGCGTCCACGGCCACGACCGGCGCGGCGAGGTACGCGAGGCGATCGAGGCCGGCAGCGCGCAGGTCGTGGAGCGCCTCGGCCGCATCACGGGCTACACGGCCGGCATCAACTACTTCGCGCACTCGGTGGCGGAGACCAACGACGACCTCCGGGCGCTCATCGGTGCCGCGACGGACTTCGGCACGCCGGGCTTCCTCGTCCCGCTGCGGAACACGGAGCTGTTCCGCTGGTGCCTCGCCCACGGGCTCCGCGTCTTCTTCGTCACCAACATGATGACGATCGGGATCTACCAGGAGCCCGCCGGCGCCTGGATGCCCTCGGTGGGCTACTGACGGCCGCGATCGGCGGGCAAACGTCGATACAATCGCCGCGAGCGATCATCGATCATCCGTTCACGGACGCCACGGACGCCACGGACGCCAGACGCTTCAAGCCAGGGAGCCCACGCCCATGAAGGCCCACTCGATCACGATGCTCGGCACCGGCCTCATCGGTGACTTCTACACCATGACCCTCCACGGCCAGCGGGGCCGCGACCGGGTCCGCGTCGCGTATTCCCGTTCCGAGGCGCGCGGCAAGGCCTTCGGCGAGCGATGGGGCATCCCGGAGTTCACGACCGACATGGAAGCGGCGATCCGCCACCCCGAGACGGACGTCGTCGTGGTCGCGCTGCCGAACCACCTCCACGAGGAGGCGGTCAAGGCGGTCGCCGCTGCCGGAAAGGCGGTCCTCGTGACCAAGCCACTGGGCCGGAACGCCGCCGAGGCGAAGCGGATGCTGGAGGCGGTCGAGGCGGCGGGCGTCTTCGGCGGCTACCTCGAGGACCTGTGCTACACGCCCAAGACGCTCAAGGCGATCCGGTCCGTCGAAGAGGGCGCGCTGGGCGACGTCACCTGGGTCCGGTCGCGTGAGACACACCCGGGCCCCCACAGTGCCTGGTTCTGGGACGGTCGCCTGACCGGCGGCGGCGCGATCATCGACCTCGGCTGCCACTGCATCGAGATCATCCGCAACTTCGTGGGCAAGGGGAACCGGCCCGTCTCGGTCATGTGCCACACGGACACCCTCGTCCACCCGATCGACGACGAGGACAACGCGATCGCGCTGATCAGGTTCGAGTCCGGGGCGATCGGGCAGTTCGAGGTGAGCTGGACGTTCCGGGGCGGCATGGACCTGCGCGACGAGGTGGCCGGCACCCACGGCACGATCTGGCTCAACCACTTCCTGCGGACGGGCTACGAGATGTTCACCGCCGGTGGCAGCGGCGGCTATGTCGCCGAGAAGGCGGAGACGGCGAAGGGCTGGCTGTTCCCGGTCGGCGACGAGGTCTCCGAGCTGGGCTACGTGGACATGTTCACCGACATGTTCAACGCGATCGACGACGGCAGGGCACCCCAGGAGACGCTCTACGACGGGTACGTCGTGAACTCCGTCATGGACGCCTGCTACCGGTCCGCGAAGAGCGGCGCCTGGGAGCCGGTGGACCTCGAGTGGCGGGGCGGGACGACGGCGCGGATCGGCACCGCGCCCGAGATGCTGGGTGACGATGTCGTCATCAAGCGCGAGATCCTCCCGGACGGCCGCCAGAAGCTGATCCTCAAGGAGACCGCGACCGGCGACTACGTCGACCGGGTCATCGCCGGCTGAATGGCCGACCTGGTGGTCCTGCCCGGGACGGCCTGGGCGGATGGCGTCGCGGGCGAGCTGGCTTCGCGCCTGGCCGCGCGTCCATCGTTGCGCATCTGCCTGCCGACGGGGGACACGCCTTCGCCGGTGTTCGCCGCCCTGCTCGCCGCCGAGGCGCGGGGCGAGGTGTCGTTCGGGGCGGCGACGATCGTCATGCTCGACGAGTGGGTCGGCCTGCCGCCCGGCGACCCGGCCCGTTGCGACGTGCGGTTGCGCGCGGAGCTCGTGGAGCGGTTGCGAGTTGGCCCGGCCGCGTTCGTCGCGATCGACGTCGACGGGCCGGATCCGGAGGCGGCCGCGGCGCGGCACGACGAGGCGGCGCGCGGGCTTGACCTCGCCGTCCTCGGCCTGGGGATGAACGGGCACGTGGGGTTCAACGAGCCGGGCTCCCGCCCCGACGACCCGACGCGGCTGGTCCGCCTCGCTGTCTCCAGCCGGGACGCCGCGACGGCCCGCTACGGCGCAACCCGCGTGCCGACGGCGGGGATCACGGTGGGCCTCGCGAGGCTGCTGGAGGCAGGGGAGTGCTGGCTACTCGTCACGGGTGAGCGCAAGGCTCCGGTGCTGCGGCGGGCGCTGGAGCAGCCGGAGGGGCCGGATTGTCCGGCCTCGTACCTCCGGCGCCACCCCCGGCTGACGGTCTTCGCGGACGAGGCGGCGGCGGCGG
>CAMTVM010000065.1:0-19547 GCA_947085195.1 uncultured Chloroflexota bacterium | reverse complement strand
TACTGGGTCTTCCGCAAGCGCGTGACCGTCACCCGCGGACCCTCGAAGCCCTGACGCTCGCGGGCGCGCTCGCAGCGTCCCGGGGCATCGCGTGAGCCTGCACCGCCGCCTCCTCGCGTCCGGGCGGATCGCCACGGTCGCGCTCTGTGCGGCCGTCGGACTCGGGGTCGCGAGCGCACTGCTCGCGGTGGCCCAGGCGGCGCTCCTCGCCCGCTCCATCGCCGGCGCGTTCCTGGACGGCCAGGATGCGGCGGACCTCGGCCTGCCCCTGGCCCTGCTGGCCGCCGTGCTGGTCGCGCGCGCCGTCCTCGCCTGGCTGGCGGAGATCGCCGCCCAGCGGATCAGCGGCGCGGTGAAGCGGGACCTGCGCCTGCGGCTGCTGGGCCGGGCCGTGGGGCTTGGGCCGCGATGGGCGGCGGGGCAGGCAAGCGGGGAGGTGGTCCTGCTGGCCACCCGCGGCCTCGACGCGCTGGACGGCTACTACGGGCGATACCTGCCGCAGCTCGGGCTGGCCGCGGTCGTGCCGCTGGCGGTGGTCGTCTGCCTGTTCGCGGTCGATGTGGTGGCCGCGCTCACCGTCCTCCTGACGGTGCCGCTCATCCCGGTGTTCATGGTGCTGATCGGGCGCATGTCGGTGGCGCACCGCACGCGGCGCTGGGCGGCGCTGGCCCGGCTGGCCCACCGGTTCACCGATGTCGTCGCCGGCCTGCCCACGCTCCGCGCCTACGGCCGGGCGTCGGCCCAGGTGGAGATCCTGCGGCGCGTCACCGACACCTATCGCTCTACCACGATGGCGACCCTGCGCGTGGCGTTCCTGTCCGCGCTGGCCCTGGAGCTGCTGGCGACGATCTCGGTCGCGCTCGTGGCCGTGGGGGTTGGGTTGCGGCTGGCGACCGGCGGGATGACGCTGGAGGTGGGGCTGTTCGCGCTGATCCTGGCACCCGAGGCGTACCTGCCGTTGCGGCGCCTGGGTTCGGAGTTCCACGCCAGCGAGGAGGGGCTGACGGCGGCGGCCGGGGCGTTTGCGATCATCGATGCGCCGGAGACGGTGCGGGGGCGTGGGGCCGGGCTGGAGGGTGGAGCCGGGGTGCCGGTGGCGGTGCCGGCGGCGGTGCCGGCGGGGCCGCTCGGCGTGACGGTGGAGGACCTCTGGGTCGAACAGCCGGGGCGCGAGGTCGCGGCGCCGGCGGGGGCCTCGCTGGTCGTCCGCCCGGGCGAGGTCGTGGCGGTCACCGGTGAGAGCGGTGCCGGCAAGAGCACGCTCCTCGCGGTGGTCCTGGGGATGCTGGAGCCGTCCGCCGGGCAGGTCCTCGTCGCGGGTGCGGACGGGGTCGCGACGGAGGTCCGGGACCTGGACGCGGACGAGTGGCGGCGGGCCGTGGCCTGGGTGCCGCAGGCGCCGTACCTGTTCGCGGGGACCGTGGCGGAGAACGTGCGCCTGGGGGCACCCGATGCGCCCGATGACGAGGTGGCCTCGGCCCTTGTGGCCGTCGGGCTGGGTGACGTGGCGCCGTCGCTCGTCCTCGGGGAACGCGGGCGCGGCCTGTCCAGCGGCCAGCGGCGCCGGGTGGGGATCGCGCGGGCGATCGTGCGCCGGGCGCGGGTCCTGCTCCTTGATGAACCGACGGCAGGTCTGGACGAGGCGGCCGAGGCCGTGGTGCTGGCGGCCGTGAGCGCGGAAGCCGACCGCGGGGCGGCCGTCCTGCTCGTGGCCCACCGGCCTGGCGCCGTGGCCGGAGCGGACCGGGTGGTGAAGGTCCGGTGGTCGGCAACGCCAGCGGCCGGGGCGCCGGAGCCCGCATCGGCACCGGAGTCGGAGCCCGCATCGCCATCGGGGGTCTCCTCGTGAGTGCGCTCGTCGCCGTCCTGCGGATCGGCAGGCCGGTCATCGGGCGCCTGCTCCTCGCCGTCTTCGCCGGCGTCGGTGCCGGGGGTGCGGCCGTCGGACTGTCGGCAACCTCCGCGTGGCTCATCTCCCGCGCTGCTGAGCAGCCCCCGATGTTCGCCCTCCTGCTGGCGGTCACTGCGGTCCGGGCCTTCGGGATCGGGCGGGGCGTCTTCCGGTACGCGGAGCGCATCGCGGCCCACGACGCCGCGTTCCGGGTCCTCGCGGAGCTCCGGGCCACGGCCTACGGGCGGCTCGCGCGGCTGGCCCCGGCAGGTCTCGCGGAACTCCGGTCGGGGGACCTCCTGGCCAGGCTCGTCGGGGACGTGGACGGGCTGGCAGACCTCTGGCTGCGCGTCGTCCTGCCGTACGCGTCGGTGGGGATCGTGGCAGCCGGGGCCGTTCTTCTTGTCGGCGGACTGGTGCCGGCGGCGGGCGTCGTGCTGGCGGTTACCCTGCTCGTCACGGCGCTGCTGGCACCGCTGGCTTCGGGTGCCGTGGCACGGCGGGCGGAGCGGTCTCTCGGCCCAGCCCGTGGGGCCATGGCGGACACGGCCCTGGATCTCCTGCGAGGCGCGCCCGAGATCACGGCCGCCGGCGCGGCGTCGCGGGCCATCGCGGCCGCGGGCGTGGTCGACGCGCGCCTGGCCGAGGCCGAGCGGCGTTCGGCGCTGGGGGCGGGCATCGGCAGCCTGGTCACCGGTCTCGCCGGCGGAGCGGCGGTGTGGCTCGCGCTCGTGCTCGGGATCGCGGCCGTCCGGGAGGGAAGCCTCGGCGTGGTGGCGCTTGCCGTCGTCGTGCTGACGCCGATCGCCATCCACGAAGTCACGGCGCCCCTCGCGGGGGCGGCGCGGCAGCTGCCCGGACTGTCCAGCTCCGCGGCGCGCATCCTCGACATCCTCCGGCGCCCGGATCCCGTGCCGGACCCGGCCATGCCCGCGCCCGTACCGGACGGGTCCCTCGGATTGCGCGCGGACGGCCTCTCGCTGCGATACCCGGGCGCGACGACCGACGCCCTCGCCCCGCTGGACCTGGTCGTCGAGGCCGGTACGCGGGTGGTGGTCACCGGGCCCAGCGGCGCCGGCAAGAGCACCCTCGCCGCGGCCTGTCTCCGGTTCCTGGAGCCGGACCGTGGGTCGCTGGTGCTGGTCGGGGCGCATGCCGATGCCGACACCCGCACGCTCGACGGGGACGACGTGCGCCGGGTGGTTGGGCTCTGCGAGCAGGATCCGCACATCTTCGACGCCAGCCTCGCCGACAACCTGCGCCTCGCGCGGCCGGGCGCAGACGCCGCGGTCCTGGAGGCCGCGCTGGAGGCCGCCGGCCTGCTCGGCTGGGTCCGATCCCTCCCCGCAGGCCTCGAGACCGCCGTAGGCGAGCACGGCGCCCGCCTGTCCGGCGGGCAGCGCCAGCGTCTCGCCCTCGCCCGCGCCCTCCTGGCGGATGTCCGCCTGCTGATCCTGGATGAGCCGACCGAGCACCTGGACGAGGCGGCCGCCCGCGCGTTCGTAGCGGACCTGCCGGCGGCCACGAAGGGCCGGACGTTGCTCGTGCTGACGCACCGCCCGGAGCTGTTCGCGGGAGACGCCTGGACGCGGGGGCCGGAGATCGCCGCCGGCTCGACCTTGCGGTGGCCGGGCGTCACCCGGGTGGATGCGGCCTGACCGAGTGGCGAGCGGTCGCTGTCGCCTTCAGGGGACGACCTCGAACCCCTCGGCCGCAAAGTCGGCGTCGAGGGTAAAGGCGCGGCTGATGGCCAGCTCTCGCATCAGGACGAACGACACCGCATCCGTGAGGGAGTACGCCCGACCCGGTCGACGTCGCAGCAGTTCGGCGGCGGCAGCCATGCGCTCGATCCCGGCCGCCACGATCTCGATCCGGCTCGAGGTCAACAGCCGGTCGATGAGGTCGAGCCCGAACTTTGGGTGGACGCGAGCGAGCAAGAGGGCGTGAAGCTCGGCCACGATCAGGTCGCTCGTCACCAGGCGCTGGGTGCCGGTCAGCAAGATTTGGTACGCCGCCCCAGCCTCGGCATGGCGGTCCGACCTGGGTCTCGCGGCAGCGAAGATGGCGCTCGTATCGAGCCAAACGCCGGTCACCGTGGCGGGCGCTGGACCACGCCCCCCTCCGCCTCGAGGGCGTCGGCGAGGTAGGAATCGTGCTCCACTGCGGGGTCGCCGTGCGGCGTCGGACCATCGTCGTCGATCAGCCCGATGATCCCGAACGCCGGATCCTCTTCCACCGGCACGCCGGTCAGGTAGTCCGCCACGCTCTCTCGAAGGATGGAGCCCATGGACACACCACGCGACTCCGCCAATCGCTTGAGCCGCCGATGCTGCGCGCGCGTCAGCTGCACCTGGAAGGGAACGCTCTCGCTCATATCATCGATCATGATATCACGACGCGTACCATCATGCATGTTGCGACGATGAGCGGCGGCGCGGCCGGAGCATCGTGGTGGCACTGCACTCACGTGGATAGCTTCCTTCAGGGATGCCGGGGAGAGCGGTGCCCCCGTCATACGGACGGGGTGGCGAGATCTGTGACGGGGCCGCACGAACCGCTCCACTCGCCGTCGCCGCCGCCGCCGCCGCCGGACTACGCTAACGGCGGAGGCGATCCGATGAAGCTAGCGGCAGTCATCATCGCGCTGGTGCTCGCGACCGCAGGCTGTGGGACGGCAGCGAGCCCGAGCCCTCGCCCGGATGGAAGCCGGGTTCCCGTGACGCCAGCCGGGCCCACGCCCTGGCCGTCGGAGACCCTGTCCTTCCCGATCCCCTCCAGTGTCGACCGCGACTTCGCCGACAGCGACGAGATGCGCCGGCTCCGCGACCAGCTGGTCGACAGATACGTCGCGCCGCGCGTCACCGACGCGCGCATCATCGCCGCCATGCGCGCCGTACCGCGCCACAGCCTGGTGCCCACCGGGTGGCTCGGCGACGCCTACGCGGACCACCCGCTGCCGATCGAACATGGCCAGACGATCTCGCAGCCGTCACTGGTGGCGATGATGACGGAGCTGCTCCGGCTCGACGAAGGGGACCGGGTCCTCGAGATCGGGACCGGCTCGGGCTACCAGGCGGCGATCCTGGGCGAGCTGACGGCCGAGGTCTACTCGGTCGAGATCATCCCCGAGCTGGCGGGGATCGCCCGCGTCGTTCTCGACCGGCTCGGCTACGGGGACGTCCAGGTCGACCGCCGCGATGGCTACTTCGGCTGGCAGGAGCATGCCCCCTACGACGCGATCATCGTGACCGCTGCGCCCGACCACCTGCCGCCGCCGCTCGTCGCCCAGCTCGACCCGGACGGCGGCCGGCTGGTCATCCCGATCGGGCCGGTGGGTGACGTGCAGGTCCTCTGGCTGGTCACTCGCCAGGGCGACGAGGTGGCCATGGAACGGGTCCTCGATGTCAGGTTCGTGCCCCTGACGCGCGAGGAAGGGTGAGGGTGGCGGCGACCAGGTAGAGCGCGCCGGCGCCGGCGAGGACCGGCGTGAACCCGAACGAGAGCGCGAGCATCGCCGCCGCCACGGCGGAGACGACCGAGGCGCTCCCGTTGGCCGCCCAGGCCCATGGGACGAGGGCGTCGGCGTCGCCCAGCGCGCCGATCCCTCGCGCGAACGGCACGCCCATCAGGAGCCCGACGGGCGCGATCAGCGCGACGACCGCGACGAGACGCACGGCGGGCGCGGCCGCCAGCAGTGCCGGCGTGACGAGCCCGGTCAGCCAGGGGTAGAGGGCGAGCAGCAGCGCCAGCGCCACGATGGCGCCGCGCCACGGGATGCGCGGCGAGAGCCAGCTGCCGACGCCAGAGGCGAAGAGGAGCGTCCCGACAACCGCCGCCAGGGCGAACGTGGGATGGCCGAGCACCAGGATGAAGCGCTGGATCAGCGCAATTTCGACGAAGAGGTAGGCGAGGCCGATCGCCGTGAAGTAGCCGAGCGTTCGGGCGGCGCGCCGGGCACCCACGCGCCGGAACGCCTCGCGGAACTGCGGACGGAGCGCGATCGGTGCGAAGACGAAGATCGATGCCGCTGTGCCGGCGAAGACGAGCAGCGCGACGAGGACCAGGTAGCCGCTTCCCCCGAACGGCTGCCAGCGCCGTCCCAGGTTCTCGAGGACCTCGGCCGTCTGCTCCGGGCGGAAGAAGTGGGAAAAAAAGGGTCGATCGTCGGTCGGCGGGCTGATGTCGAACTCGTAGGCTGCGTAGAAGGCCGGGCGGTCGGATGCCGTGGCGAGCGCGACCGCCAGTTCGTGGTCGATCGGACGCTCCAGGCGGGCATGGCGGTTCAGCATCCCGGGCGGCATCGTCGGCGCCAGGACGAGGTCGTAGCGGAGGCGGTCGATCGCCTCCAGGAGCCGCGCGGTCTCGTCGGGCGTGAACGGCGCCGGTTTGACGATCAAGGTGACGGTCTGGAACGAGCGGAAGGCGACGATGTGCTCGAGCGGTGGCCGGCCGTCGAGCGCCTCGACGGCGAGCCCGAGGGTCCTCAGCAACTCGCTCGGCGGCGACTGGATCCAGCGGGTCAGCACGAGCATCCCGTCGCGGTCGCACAGGCGCAGGTAGCTCCGGAACGCCTCGACCGTCAGCGTGTAGTTCTCGGTCAGGGTGAAGGCGCCCGACGAGACCGGCCGGTAGTTGTCGACGAGCACCAGCTCGACCAGGTCGAAGCGCTCGTCGGTCCGCTGCGCGAAGGTGCGCAGCTGTTCGTGCCCGAGTCGGATGCGCGGGTCGTCGGCCAGCCCCGACCAGGCCCGCAGATCGCCAGCGAGCGCTTCGTGGACGAGACGGTTCGGCTCGACGATCGTGACCTCGGTCGCGCCGCTCTCCAGTGCCGCCCAGGCGTCGATCCCCCCGCCCGAACCGAGCAGCAGCACGCGGCCCCCCGGCCGGATCGCGTGGGCGACGGCGACCGGCATCGATCGCGCCAGCGCGGCCGTGGCGGGCCCGTGGTGAGGGACGGGAAGTAGCGCGTCGCCGTCGATGACCAGTCCGGTCTGCGCGGGCAGATCGCCCAGGTAGCCGAGGCTGAGGCCCGGGGCCGAGTGGATGGTCGCGCTGTCCACGATATCGAGCCGCGTCGTGGCGTCCTGGCGGGTCGCGAGGATCGTTGCGGCGGGGTCGAGACGCATCTGGCTGAGGCGCTTGTAGGGCGAGAGCTGGAGCTCGAACTGCGGCGGGAAGACGACGAGAAGCGCGAGGGCCACGGCGAGGACCGCGGTCGCCGATCCGGTCGCCCGGCGTGCCGCTCTGGCGAGGATCAGGGCGGCCCCCGCCCCGAGGACGGCACAGAGCAGGACGGCCCTCTCGGTGCCCAGCCAGGAGAGCGCCAGCGGCGCGACCACGGCGCCGACCGCCGCCCCGGCGAGGTTGGCGCCGTAGATCCGCCCAGCGCGACCGGGCTCGCTGCTCAGCATCGCCCCGACGAGCGCGCCGGCGAAGACGAACGGCGCTGCCAGCACCAGCAGGTAGGCGACCAGGAGTGCAAGCTGGGTCTGGTCCCAGGCGATCGCGTACGAGTCGAACGGAAACGTGTTGACGAGGAGGTAGGCGAGCGGGGTGGCGAGGGCGAAGCCGAGGGCGTACCAGGGCCACCACGCGGGCGCGCGCAGTCGCGGCCAGAGCGCCAGGAGGGAGCCGCTCGCCCCGAATCCGAGGAGTGCCAGGCTGATCACGAGGAACGCGAAGTGGTAGAACTGCGCGACCGAGACGACCCGGATCAGCGCCACCTGCGAGACCAGCACGGCGGCGGAGAGAAGCCCCATCCCGGTGAGCGCGCGCATCGCCGCGCGAGTGTGGCACGCTGCGGCCGGACGGGTATCGAGGAGACGAGGATCGGCGTTGGCACCGCGGCGCCAGCCGCCGCGAGTCGTGGATCACCGACACCTGCCCGGCGTCGTGGTGGAAGCCCTGGTGACTCGGCGGCGCCCCCGAGGCAGGTGGGCGCCTGGCCCCCGGCTGCGGGAAGCCGGCGCCCCGGTCAGCGGAACAGGGCCGCGAAGTCCGCCGGATCGATCGGCGTCTCGTCCTCCTGGAGCCCCGCCAGGCGCGCCGCCCGCCCGAACAGCTCCGCTGGCGTGGCGCCCGCATCCAGGAGTGAGTGCACGGCCGTGTCGCCCTCCGCCTTGGACAGCTTCTGGCCGGACACGCGGCGGATCAGCGGGTGGTGGAGGAAGGCCGGGGGCGTCTCGCGGCCCAGCAGGCGCCCCAGGCGTAGCTGCACCGGCGTGGAAGGAAGGAGGTCCCGGCCGCGGATGACGAGGTCGATCTCGTTCCGCATGTCGTCAACCACCACGCAGAACGCGTACGTCCAGTTGCCCACCCGGTCCCGCACCAGCAGGTCGCCGCCGGCCGCCGGCTCGTCCGACAGGGGCCCGGCCAGCAGGTCCAACCAGCGCTCCGAGCCCGCTCCCACGGCCACCCGCAGGCCCGTGCCCCCGCCCTCGGGGAGCGCCAGCGCGCGACAGCCGCCGGGACACCCCATCCCGTGCCACGCCCGGCCGTGCTCCTCCTCGTAGGCCGCGAACGTCGCCCGCGAGCACGCGCACGCATACACGAGCCGGTCCGCGCGCAGCCGCTCCAGCGCCGCCGCGTAGACGTCGCCCGCGGTCGATTGCCGATACGGCGTGGTCCCCGCTCGGAACGCAGCAATCGAGGGTTCGTCCGGGACCAGGCCCAGCCGCTCGAGGTCGTCCAGCAGCGCCGCCTCGTACGCCGGCCGCGACCGCTGGCGGTCGTGGTCCTCGATCCGCAGGATCACGCGCCCGCCCGTCGCCCGGGCGATGCCCCACGTGTAGAGCGCGTTGACGAGATGCCCGAGGTGGAGGTAGCCGGTCGGCGCCGGCGCGAACCGCGTCACGGGCCGGGAAGGAAGCACGCGAGGATCGGGACGTGCGGAGCCGGTGACGACGGGGACGAAGAGCGGGTCAGTCCCCGGATCGTCGGTCATGGCCCCGGTCGCGCGTCTCCAGCCCCCGGGTGGCGGTGACGATCCGCCGGTAGATCGACAGCAGGTCCGCCTGCGCCAGCGGGCCCGGGTTCGCCATCGCCACCCGGAGGAGCACCTCGCGCTCCCGCTCCGGGTCCTTGATCGCGCGCCGGCCCGCCAGGTGCTTCGCCCGCCCGGCCATCCGGCCCAGGACCGCCCGCTCGTTAAGCAGCTCCACGATCCGGCGGTCCAGCTCGTCGATCCGGTCGCGGACCCGGGCAAGCTCCAGGGCCGCCTCGTCCCGGTCACGCGGCGTCGGCCGACCCCCGGCCCCACCATCGCGGTCGCCATCGCCCCGGGTCACGCCGCACCCCCGAACCGCGCGGCGATCGCCTCGAGCGCCAGGTGGTACCCGCGGGTGCCCTGCCCCACGATCGATTCGGTCGCGATGTCGTGCAGGAAGTTGGTCTGCCGGAACGGATCGCGCTTCCAGGGGTCCGAGAGGTGGACCTCCCAGAACGGCCGCTCGATGGCGAGAAGCGCGTCCCGCAGCGCGACCGAGGTGTGGGTGTAGCCGGCGGCATTGACGATGGAGACGTCGAAGTCGCGGACCTGGAGACGGTCGATGAGATTGCCCTCGTGGTTCGACTGGTAGAAGGTGACGTCCAGGCCCAGTTCCGCGGCGCGCGCGGCGATCCCGGCGTGGATCTCGTCCAGCGTCTCGCGTCCGTAGATCTCCGGTTCCCGCGTCCCGAGCAGGTTGAGGTTGGGTCCCTGGAGGACCAGCACGCGCGTCATTCCACCCCTCCCGTTCCGGTCGGCGTCCCCGCCAGGACCTGCGCCACGGCCGCCTCGACGGCTTCGGTCGGCACGTCGTCCCGGACCACCATGCCGTCGCCGGTCGGCAGCACCCAGCGAAGCCGCCCGCCCGCGTGCTTCTTGTCGGTCCCGGTGGCCGTCACCACCGCATCGAGCGGGTAAGGGAGCGGCGCCCGCCCGAGGTCCAGGCGGTCCAGCAGCCCCTCGATCCGGGCCGCCCGCGTGGCCGGCGTCACGCCGACGGCCACGCCGATCCGAACCGCGGCCCGCAGCCCGTACGCCACCGCCTCGCCGTGAAGGAGGTTCTCGTACCCGTCCACCGCCTCGAGTGCGTGCCCCACCGTGTGCCCCAGGTTGAGGGCGATCCGCCCGCCCGTCGCGCCCTGCTCGCGCTCATCGGCGGTGACCACCCCGACCTTCGCCCAGCCGGCCCGCTCCACCACCTCGGCCACGGCGCCGCTCGAGAACGCCACAGCATCGCCACGCGCGATCGCCTCCGCGTCCGCCTCGAGCGTGGCAAACAGCGCCTCGTCGCCCAGGGCCGCCATCTTGACGATCTCGCCCAGCGCGGCCCGCAGCTGGCGCTCCGGCAGGGACCGCAGCGCCGCCACGTCCAGGATCACGGCCACCGGCTGGTGGAACGCGCCCAGGAGGTTCTTGCCCTCGGGCAGGTCCACGCCCGTCTTGCCGCCGATGGACGAGTCCACCTGCGCCACGAGGGTCGTCGGGACCCCGATCCAGGGCACGCCGCGCAGGTAGGTCGCCGCCAGGAACCCGGCCGGGTCCCCGAGCGCGCCCCCGCCGATGGCGATCAGCGGCTCCCGCCTTTCGACCCGGAGACGAGCGAGCTCCCGCGCCGCCTCCTCGATCACCGCGATCCGCTTGGCCGCCTCGCCGGCCGGCAGCATGACGACCTCCACCGGCCACCCGTCCGTGCGCAGCTCGGCCGCCACGCCCTCCCCGAACGCCGCCCACGCCCCGGGCTCGGACACGATCACCGCCCGCCGGACGTCCAGCCGCCGGAGCACCGAACCGATCACCGCGGCCGCGATGCCCTCGCCCACCACGATCTCGCCGATCTTCGTGGAGGCCCGGAGCAGCGTGGTCGACGGTGCAGGCCCCGCGTCCAGCAGCCGCTCCACCATGCCGATCACCTTCGCCACCTCGGCCACGGCGTTGATGCGATGGGCGGCCCCGTAGAAGCGCTCGCGATCCGCGGCCAGCGCCCGGATGCGCCCCAGCGGGTCCCCGCCCTGGACCAGCGGCCGCACGGTGGGCGAGCGGCGCAGCCGCTGGGCCAGGACCTCCGGCCGGACGTCCAGCCAGGCGACGACGCGGCCGCGGAACAGCGCCCAGCGGTTGCGGGGGTCCAGGATGGCGCCGCCGCCGGGCGAGATCACGCGGCGCAGGTTCGGGGCAGGATCAGGCCCGCCGAGTGCCTCCACCGCCCGCCGCTCAAGGCGACGGAAGCCGGCCTCGCCATCGGCCGCGAAGATTTCCGGGATCGTCCGTCCGGCCGCCGCCTCGATCTCGTCGTCGAGATCCACGAACGCAGCCCCGTGACGTGCCGCGAGGCGCCGTCCGATCGCCGTCTTGCCGCTGCCCGGCAGTCCGACCAGGACGAGGTCCATGACTGGCCCTCAGGCCTCGCCGGGCGCGCCGGCGATCCGGGCCCGGTAGCGCGCCAGGTTGTCGGCCACCTCGGCCATCGAGTCCCCGCCGGTCTTCTCCAGCACGAAGGCCGCCAGCGTGAGCATGACCATCGCCTCGCCGATGACGCCGGCGGCGGGCACGACCGAGATGTCGCTGCGCTCGTAGTGGGCCTTGTCCACGGCCTCGCCCGTGCGCAGGTCGGCGGTCGGGAGCGGCCGGGCCAGCGTGGAGATCGGCTTGACCGCGCCGCGCACGACGATCGGCTCGCCGTTCGTCACCCCGCCGGTGAGCCCGCCCGCGTTGTTCGTCCGGTGGACCCAGGTCCCGTCCGCTCGCCGCCCCTCGATCACGTCGTGGACCGCGGACCCGAACCGGCGCGTCTGCTCGAACCCGAGCCCCAGCTCCACGCCCTTGACGATGTTGATGCCCATGACCGCCGCCGCGAGGGCCGCGTCGAGACGCCGGTCCCAGTGGACGTAGCTGCCGAGGCCGATCGGGGCCCCGTGCACGACCACCTCGAACACGCCGCCGACGGTATCCCCGCCGGATCGCGCCTCGTCGATCCTCGCGATCATCGCGGTCTCCGCCTGGGGGTCCGGGCAGCGCAGGGGCGAGGCGTCGGCCTCCTCCCGGGAACGGGTGCACCGGGCCGCGTCAACGACCACGCCGCCCACCTCCGCGGTGAACGACCAGACCTCGATCCCCAGCTCACGCAGGAACGCGCGCGCGATCCCGCCCGCCGCGACGCGCGCCGCGGTCTCACGCGCGGACGAGCGCTCCAGCACGTTGCGCACGTCGTCGAAGCCGTACTTGAGCGCGCCCGCGAGGTCCGCGTGGCCGGGCCGCACCGCGGTGATCGGTTGGGCGCGCTTGTTGCCCTCGCCGGCCATCGCCTCGAGCTCCGCGGCTTCCTCGGGGGACAGCGGCCCCACCTGCATGACCCGGGTCCAGTTCACCCAGTCCCGGTTGTCAAGCTCGAGCAGGATCGGCGAGCCCAGGGTTCGACCGTGGCGGACCCCGGACAGGATCCGCGCGCGGTCCTGCTCGATCGTCTGCCGCGCGCCGCGGCCGTACCCGCGCTGCCGGCGCGCCAGGTCGACCGCCAGGTCGTCCTCGGTCAGGGCGAGGCCGGCGGGCACGCCCTCCACGATGGCGCCCAGCATGGGGCCGTGACTCTCGCCGGCCGTCAGGAACCGGAAGCGTTCCACGCGCGATCCCGCTCTCGTCCCGTGGCCGGCGTCAGGCGCCGGCCGGCCCGGACGGCACGGGCCCGGACGGGACGGGCTCGCCCTCGGCCGAGATGATCCCGCGTGCCCGGGCGTTGGTCAGCGCCTCGTTCATGACCTCGACCGGGGCCGGCTGCCCGGTCCAGAGCGTGAACGAGGCCGCGCCCTGGTGGAGCAGCATCATCTCGCCGTCGGCCGTCGTGCAGCCCGCGGAGGCGGCGTCCCGCAGCAGGCGGGTGTTCGAGTAGATCAGGTCCAGGACCAGGAGGTCCGGCGCCAGGATCTCGCCCGAGATGGGGGACTCGTCCGGGTTGAGCCCGATCGACGTGGCGTTGACCAGCACCTTCGTCTTGGCCAGCTCCGACTCGATGATGCTCTCGTGCCACGGCATCGCGCGCAGGTCCATGTGGGCCGCGCTCCGGCTGAAGTGCTTGACCAGGCTCTCGGCGCGATGCAGGTGCCGGTTGAACACGATCACCCGCTGGAAGCCGTCGCGGATGAGGCCGTACACCACGGCCCGCGCGCCGCCGCCGGCGCCCAGCACGACGGCGTGGCGGGGCATCTTCTGCTTCCCGACCAGCTTGTCCAGGGCGATCTTGAACCCGGGCACGTCGGTGTTGTGCCCGACGACCTTCCTGCCCTCCTTGGTGAGGGTGTTCACGGCGCCCGTGACGTGGGCCTCGTCCGTCTGGCGGTCCGTGTGAGCGACCACCCGCTCCTTGTGCGGGATCGTGACGTTCGCGCCCAGGAACTCCTCTGTCCGGATCTCGGCGATCGCCTCGGCCAGTTGGTTCGGCGCCCGGTCCCAGAGCTCGTACCTCGCACCGATGCCGAGGTGGTCGAAGGCGGCCTGCTGCATCGCCCCGGACAGCGAGTGGGCGACCGGATGGCCGATCAGAACGACGCGCTTCGTCATGCTCGCACCCCTTCGAGTTCGCGGAAGAATCCCGGGTACGAGACCGCCGCCGACCCGGGTCGGCGGACGATGGTCTCGCCCTTTGCGATGAGGCCGGCGATGGCGAACGTCATCGCAAGCCGGTGATCGTCATGTGTCTCGGTGATGGCGCCGCGGAGTCGCGCCCCACCCTCGATCTCTATGTCGTCGCCCGTGACGCGCACCCGTGCGCCGAGGGCCGTCAGCCCGTCGGCGATCCCGGAGATCCGGTCCGACTCCTTGTGGCGGAGCTCGCCGGCGCCCCGAAAGCGGGTCGTGCCCCTGGCCGCGGTCGCAGCGAGGGCGAGGATCGGGATCTCGTCGATCGCCCCCGCCACATCGGCGGGAGACAGGTCGACGGCCCGAAGATCGCTGGACCGGACCACGAGGTCTGCGAGGGGCTCGCCGTTCTCCCCGCCGGGCGCCGGACGGTCGTGCTCCTCGATGTCGGCACCCATGCGCCGCAGGATGTCGATGATGGCACGCCGCGTGGGGTTCGTGCTGACCCCGTCGAGATGCAGTTCCGCATCGGGATGCATCGCCCCGGCCACGAGCCAGAACGCGGCGCCGGAGGGGTCGGACGGCACGGTCTCGTCGATGGCCCCGACGGTGGCCGGGCCGGCGATCCGGACGACGTGGCGGTCGCCGGTATCGGTGGCTTCGCCCACGGGTACGCCTCGCGCCCGGAGCATCCGCTCGGTGTGGTCGCGGGTCGCGACGGCCTCGACGACGACGGTCTCACCATCGGCTGCCAGGGCCGCCAGGAGGATCGCGGACTTCACCTGCGCGCTGGAGACCGGCGTGGCGTACGTGATGGCCGTCAGTCGATCCCGCCCGGTGATCGCCAGCGGAAGGAGCGTCGCGCCCCGGCGACCGGCGAACGATGCGCCCATCGCGGCCAGCGGCTCCACCACGCGGCCCATCGGCCGGCGGCGCAGCGAGGCGTCGCCGTCCAGCACCGCGAACAGCGGGCGCCCGGCCACGAGACCGGCGACCAGGCGCACGGTCGTCCCGGAGTTGCCGCAGTCGAGGATCCCCTCCGGCTCGCGGAGGGCGGTGCCGCCGGGCGAGACCACCCGGTAGTCGACCCGGCCGCCACCCTCCGCCACGCGCTCCACTCGGGCGCCGAGCGCGGCCACGACCGCGGCGGTCGAGCGGACGTCCGCTCCATCACCCGCGGCAGCGATCCGGCTCTCGCCATCGGCAAGGAGCGCCAGGAGCAGGGCGCGGTGCGAGATCGACTTGTCGCCGGGGAGCGCCGGCCGGCCGCGCAGGCGCGCGGCCGGCCGGACGACGAGCGCGTCGTCCTCGCCTGCACGCGCGTGCGCGGGAGCGCCGTGCGCGTGCGTGGGACCGCCGTCCGCACGCGCCTGGTCCGCGCGCAGCGTGCCCGCCGGTTCCGTGACCATCCGGTCAGACCCGGCCGTTCCCGGCGGCGTCGCCCGTCCGGACGAGGTCGCCGTGGAGGTCCCGCACGAGCGCGTGAACCCCGGGGATGGCCTGCATCATCTGTTCGTACAGCTCGAACGTGAGCGACTGCTCCCCGTCCGAGAGCGCCTCCTCCGGCCGCGGATGGACCTCGACCATGATCCCGTCTGCGCCCACGGCCACGGCACCGATGGCGAGCGGCTTCACCAGCCAGCGCTTGCCGGTGGCGTGCGACGGGTCCACCACGACCGGCAGGTGCGTGAGGTGATGGAGGAGCGGCACGGCCGTCAGGTCGAGCGTGTTGCGCGTGGACGTCTCGAACGTCCGGATCCCGCGCTCGCACAGGATGATCCGGCCGTTCCCGGTCGAGGCGATGTACTCGGCAGCCATCAGCCATTCCTCGATCGTGGCGCCGAACCCGCGCTTGAGCATGACCGGGCGCCCCGCGCGCCCGCACGCGAGCAGCAGCGAGAAGTTCTGCATGTTCCGGGTGCCGATCTGGAGGATGTCGGCGTACTCGGCGACGATGTCGACCTGGTTTGGCTCCATCACTTCGGTGATGACCGGAAGCCCGGTCCGCTCGCGCGCCTCGGCGAGGTAGCGGAGGCCCTCCACGCCCAGGCCCTGGAAGCTGTAGGGGCTGGTGCGAGGCTTGAAGGCCCCGCCGCGGATCACGGTCGCGCCGTGGGCGGTCACGAAGTCCACGGTCTCAAGGAGCTGGTCCCGGCTCTCCACGGAGCACGGACCGGCCATCACGGTGAGCGATCCGTCCCCGATGACCGAATCGAGGACGCGGATGACCGTGTCCTCCGGGTGGAACTCCCGCGAGACCAGCTTGTACGGCGTGGAGATCGCGGTCACCGTCGCCACGCCCGGCATCGCCTCGAGCCTTGACCGGAGCGGCTCGCGCCCGCGCCCAAGCTCGCCGACCACCGCGATCGCCGTCCGGGCCGCGCCGGCGTTCTCGAACGGCGTGAGGCCTTCGGCCAGGATCAGGCCCTTCACCCCGTTGGCCTCGGCCTCCGTGGCCTCGGTCCGCATCACCACGAACATCTCGTCAGGGTTCCTTCAGGAGGGAGGTACATCGCAGGGGAACAAAAAAGCAGAGGTCAGGGACCTCTGCTCACCCGGCACGACCCGCCGTTCCGGGTCGTCAGACCCCGAAGTCGGTCATGCCGGGCAGGTAAAGAGATAGATGGCGTACATCGGTGCAACCGACGGTATCCCGTCAGGCCCGCTGCGTCAACCTGAGCGACCACGTGGTCGACCGTGTGGCGGGCCGCTGGCGGGTCGATTCCCGGAGCCCGATGGGACCTCCGCTGCGTAACCCCGGACGATCGTGTCGTGGCAGGGAAGGCGTGCGCGCACCACCATTCCAGACAGGCCGCGCCGAGCGCGGGCGCAGTTCTCGATGCTGGAGATCCTCGTGGTCTGGTCTGAGGCAACGCCGAGCGTCCCCGAGACGGGGATTTCGGATTCGGCCGGCTGGGAAGACCCGGTCAGCGGCCTGCCGGGGCCGGACTTCTGGCAGCGGCTGCTGACGAGCGAGGTCGCCCGGAGTGCCCGCTACCGTCGGCCGCTGACCGTGGTCCTGCTCGATGTCGTGGGCGTGGAAGACTTCCAGCTGGCCTGGGGCGAGGACGTTGGCCCGCAGGCCCTGCGCGAGATCGCACTGTGCCTCCGGCGGATGGCGCGCAGCAGCGACCACTGCGCGCGGATCGGCACCTTCCGGTTCGGGATCCTGCTCACCGAGACGGACGAGATCGCGGCCATCAACTTCGTGGAGCGCCTGCGCGAGGCCGGGCCACGCTCGCTCTCCCGGGCGGACGGCCAGCTCCGGTTCACCTTCGGCTGGGCCAGTCCGAACCAAGGCGAGGGCGCCGACGACGTGGTCCGCCACGCGGCGTCCAGGATCGCGTTGGACCGCGCCGACTGACCGGAAGCGTCCGTCAGCCCCCAGGGTCCGCCTCGGATCGACCGCTGCGGCCTGATGCTAGAATGCGCCGCGCTGCCGTGGAGAGGTCGCATAGAGGTCTAGTGCAGCGGTTTGCTAAACCGCCGAGTGGGGTAACCTGCTCCGAGGGTTCGAATCCCTCCCTCTCCGCCAGATTGCCCATCGTGCGCCCGTAGCTCAGTGGATAGAGCATCAGCTTGCGGAGCTGAGGGTCGTGAGTTCGAATCTCGCCGGGCGCGCCATCACCTGAGCCTCCTTCCGACCCCGGTCACCGTGCCGGGGTCGTTTCGTATCCCGGGCCGTGAGCGGCGCTCCTTCACTCGCCGGCAGCCCCCCGGGTCGGTACAGTCTCGCCATGACCGACATCACCCGCACCTGCTGGTGGCTCAAGGAAGCCATGGCCCACCCCGAGTTCCGGGGCGACCCCGCCCCGGCCCTTGACCGCGACACCGCCGCGGACGTCGTGATCATCGGCGGCGGCTACACCGGGCTGTGGACCGCCTGGCACCTGGTGCGGGCCCGGCCGGGCGTGAAGGTGGTCGTCCTGGAGCAGGACGAGTGCGGGTTCGGGCCGAGCGGCCGCAACGGCGGGTTCATCAACGGGTTCTACGACCACGCCGGCACGCTCGTGGAGCTGTTCGGTCGGGAGGGTGCCCTCGCGGTGATCGCGGCCGGGGCGCAGACCATCGGGGAGCTGGCCGCCTGGATGGAGGAGCAGCGCGTCGACGCCTGGTTCCGGCAGGACGGGTACATCGGGGTCGCCTCGTCGGCCGCCCAGGCCGGGGGCTGGGAGGAGCCGCTGACGACCGCCCGGGACCTCGGGATCGACGACCACTACCGCGTCCTGTCCAAGGCGGAGCTGGACGGCTATTGCACCTCGCCGGTGTTCGAGGGCGGCCACCTCGTGGCGGACGGCGGCACCGTCCAGCCGGCTCGTCTCGCCCGCGGCCTGCGGCGCGTGTGCATGGAGGCCGGCATCCGCGTCTTCGAGCACACGCCGGTCCGTGAGCTCCGCCCGGGCGCCCGCCTGGAGGCCGTGACCCCCGGTGGCACGGTCCGCGCCGGGCAGGCCGTGCTGGGCATCAGCGCCTGGGCGGGGACATGGAAGGGATTCGGCCGCCGCATCGTCCCGCGGGCCTCGTACATGGCGATCACGGCGCCGGCCCCCGAACGGCTCGCGGAGATCAACTGGACGACCGGGGTCTCCATCTACGACTACCGGGCCGCGCTCCGCTACCTGCGCACCACGCCGGACGGCCGGATCGCGCTCGGTGTCGGCGGAGAGCGGGGGACGTGGACGGGGAGGATCGGCCCCCATTTCGACGACGACGAGCGGGGCACGCAGCACGCGATCGACGCCATCCACCGGTTCTTCCCGGGCTTTCGGGACGTGCCCATCGAGGGCCGCTGGGGCGGCCCGATCGACGTCGCCGCCACGCACACGCCCTTCGCCGGCACGCTCAAGGGCGGCAACGTCCACTACGCGCTCGGCTACACCGGGAACGGAGTGGGGCCCGCACACCTGTTCGGCAAGGTCATGGCCGCGCGTGCCCTGGGGATCGAGGACGAGGTCACGCGGCTGCCGTTCGTGGACATGGAGCCGCGACGGTTCCCGCCTCAGCCGTTCCGCAGCATCGGCGCGGCCGTCGTCAACGCCGCCACCGTCCGGCGGGACGATGCCCTCGACGCCCGCGGCAGCGTGAACCCCGTGATCGACTTCCTCGCGAAGCTGCCGCGCCGCATGGGCTACCACCTGGGCCCGTAGGCTCGCCCGTTCAGGCCGTGCGGCCGAGGATGTCCAGCAGCATCCGCACGAACTTCGGCTCGTCCGCGTCCATCGCGAACTGCACGTTCGCCGGGAGCCGGCTCCGGAAACGGAAATCGCACACGGTCCGGCCGACGGACAGCTCGCCGCCGGTCTCCACGTCCACCGGGATGAAGTGGGTGGTCACCACCGACGGGTCGATGATCGCGCATACCGCCAGCGCGTCATGCACCGGGGCGGCGCCGGCGCGGTGCATCGGCTGGGTGGCGTCGTAGCCCTCGATCCGCTTCTCGGTGAAGCGGGCCGCAGCCTCGCCGGCGGGTGTCCCCAGGGACCGGAGCGACCGGCAGTCGTCGAGTGAGACGAGCGCGCGGTGCGTGGCGTCCAGGGGGATCATCCGGATCGGGCGTCCGCAGTTGACGACGATCCGCGCCGCCTCCGGGTCCAGCCAGATGTTGAACTCGGCCGAGGCCGTGGAGTTCCCGTGATCGTGGGCGCCGCCCATGATCACGATCTCCGGGATCCTGTCCAGGATCCGCGGCTCCTTCTGGATCGCGGTCGCGATGTTGGTCAGCGGCCCCACCGGGACCAGCGTGATGTCGCCGTCGGACGCCAGGTAGGTGTCGATCAGCCAGTCCACCGCGTGCGCCGCGCCTGCCCTGATCGAGGCCGGGGGCAGGTCCAGGAGATCTCCGTGGATCTGGCTCGCCGGGTTGACCTGGGCCGGTTGCGGGCGCGCGAGCGGGCGCGACATGCCGCGGTGGACGAGGGTCTCCGGCAGCCCGATCCACTCGAAGACCCGCAGCGTGTTCTCCACGCAGTTGTCGAGGCGGGTGTTGCCGTTCACCACCGTCGCGCCCACGAGGTCGAGGTCCGGGGAGAGGGCCGCGACCATGAGCGCGACCGCGTCATCGGTGCCGGTGTCGACGTCGAGGATGACCTTGGTTGCCATGGG
>CAMTVM010000064.1:0-9525 GCA_947085195.1 uncultured Chloroflexota bacterium | reverse complement strand
TCAGGCCACCGGCGGGGTGGGCCGGGACCGCGGGCAGCGCGGGTCCAGCATCGTGTGGTCGGCGGAGCCGCAGAGGGCGCACCGGTCTGCGCTCGTGCCAAGCGCGGCCGGCCGCATGGCGGCGACCGCGCGGCCCACGCCATCGGCGGCTGCCCGCACCCCGCGCTCGGTGAGGGCGAAGGCCGAAGCAGCCCCCGCGGCGACGAGGAGCTTGCGGCGTGTGAGCGGCATCGGCGACGGACCTCCCGGCGGATCTGCGGACCATGTTGCGCCCGGTGGGCAAGCCAGAATCTGCGACGCCCCACGGGTCGGTGGTCAGGGCCGAACGGACCAGCCGGTGGGGTTCAGTTTCCGATTCGAATGATAATCGGAATACTCGTCAAATATGCGACCCGCACGCAGGGGGCCGCCACGCGCGGTCAGCCGGAGGACGCGATCCGCGGCACCGTGGACCTCGCCAGGCGCTCCTCGAACCGAAGCGCCGCGACATCCAGCGCCGCCAGGTGGTCAACGAGGCTGCGACGCGCCTCCTCCGCGGCCCCATCCAGGCCCTCGAGTTCGAAGACGCGCCAGTGCTGAAGGATCGGGAGCAGCACCTCGTCACGATGGACGCGCAGGTCGTAGATCCCGGCCCTGGCGATCTGAGCCGCCTTGCGCAGGAAGTTGGGGATCCCCGCCCCCGGCATCCGGAACGCCAGGACCTCGGCCACGATCGCACGGACCGCCGCGGACGGCTGGATCCGCAGGGCGGCCCCCAGGATGTCGCGGTAGAACACCATGTGGAGGTTCTCGTCCGCGGCGATGCGCACCATGATCCTGTCCGCGACCGGATCGTCGGAGTAGCGCCCGGTGTTGCGGTGCGAGATGCGGGTCGCCAGCTCCTGGAACGCCACGTACGCCAGCCCGCGCAGGGTGGACGGCGAGTCGCGGTCGTAACCGGCCTGGAGCTGGCTCATCCGGCCGCGTTCGAGCAGGACCGGGTCGATGTTGCGCGTGACGGTCAGGTAGTCGCGGAGCACGATCGCGTGGCGCCCCTCCTCCGCCGTCCAGCGGCCGACCCAGCTGATCCACGCCCCGTCGCCGTGACCGAACATCCCGTGGATGAGCCGGTGGTAGGACGGCAGGTTGTCCTCGGTCAGCAGCCCGATCTCGAACGCGGTCTGGGCGACCCCCGTCAGCCGCGGCTGGTCGGGCGTCCACGGATCCTTGTCGAAGTCGCGGCCCAGGCGGTACGGGATGAACTCGTGGGGGAACCACTCCTGGGCGACCTTCGCGTGACGGTCGTACAGCCGCCCCGCCTCGGGTTCGAGCTCGTAGAGCAGGATGCGGTCCTGGGCACGTGCCTCCTCGGGCGACAGCGTTGCATCGGGTTCGAGGCGGCGGGCGTCGTTCGTCATCGGTCTCCAGCGTGAGGGTCAGCGCAGGGTACAGTTCCGGCGGCCGATGACCACTGGGGACCGGTGCGGACCTGCACGGGGTCCCCGCGGGCAGGAACGTGGGACGATGCGGCCGCTGGACGCCTGGAGGAGGAGAACCCGCATGACGGTCTGTGTCCCGGTCACGCCGGATGGCCGCGTAGACGGCAGCTGGGGAAGGGCCCCACGTGTTGCCGTGGCGCGCGTGGATGGCGGCCTGATCACCGATTGGGAGGAGCACGACGTCCATTGGGACGATCTCCACGATGTCGGCACCGAGGGCGGGCACCACGCGCGGATCGCGCGGTTCCTGCTTGAGCAGGGGATCACGATGGTGATCGCGAACCACATGGGACCGCCGATGGTCCAGATGCTGGGCAGGATGGGGATCGAGATGCGCCTCGGCGCGACCGGGGACGCGCGTCTGGCCGTGGTGGGCGCGGGCTGAGCAGCCGGTCGAGCCAGCGCTGCAAGGCCGCCGATCGGGGATCCGGAAGCCCGTAGACAAGGCGCATTCGCGCGTCCACAAGCCGCGCAACCCGGGCGGCAACGCCATCGACCCACGTCCTTCGGGGCGATCCCAGTGCCGGCCAACCTGAGGAGGGCACGCCCGTGAGCGAGATCGCAACGCCGACCCACAGCCGCCGCGCACGCATCGTCGTTGTGCTCCTCGCCTGCTTCGTGCCGGCGGCCGTGGCGGGCCCGTACCTCGACTGGGTCCTGTGGCCCGTCTACGCCGGCCTGATGATCACGCTCGCGGCCATCACCATCCTGCTCGCGGGTGCGGTGCTGTGGGTGGTTGGCCGGATGATCGACCGCCGCTGGGTGCGACTCACTGCGGTCGCCGGGCTGGCCGTGGCCGTCGGCCTCCTGGCCGGCCAGAACCTGGGTCGCAGCCGGGAACCCCTCCTGCAGCGGTTCGACGGCACGATGACCCTCGCCCTCGATGCGCCGGTGAGCGCGATGGCGACCGGGCCCGCGAGCTGCACGAGCGTCGCCAGTGGCATGGAGTTCTCGGTGACGGGGGATCCGAACATGCGGCTGGAGACGCCTGACCTCCCGTTCGTGATGGTCTACGCCAACGCGGGCGACCGGTGGGAGGTCAGCGACAGTGCGCCTCGCAAGGACGGGGTCCGGCTGGACATCGAGCTGACCGACGTCGCCGTCCCGGCCGACGGCAAACCGTCCCCGGTGTGGATGGTCGCGACGCCATCGTCGACGCTGGCGGTGGAGTTCGACAGCGAGGGCGGTTCGATCAGCTTCGCCGGGCTTGCCCCGCTGGACGAGGGCGCGAGGGCCGGCGATGTCGCCGAGTTCTCGGGAAGGCTCCAGTGGACCTGCGGCAAGCCCCTGGAATGAGCGCGCCGGGTGGTGAGCCGATCGGTCCTCGGCCGGCCGTCGGTTCACCGCCTCGCTGACCCGGTGGCCGCGGCGCGACTTCGCCCGGCCCCGATGCCGTACCCTCTGCGGGTACCCGGTTCGCGCAGGTTCGGCCGCTTCGCCACCTGCCGCCATGCGCGGGTCGCTCATGAGGGGTTCGCGTTGCTCGATCGCTCAGCGGGGACGCTGACTGCGGGTGTCCAGCAACCTGACGAGGGACCGAACAGCGACGCCAAGCGTCGTCGCCTGTGGCTGCCGGTGGGCGCCGTCTTGCTGGCGCTCATCCAGGTCCTGGAGGCGGGTCTGCTGGTCGCCACGCTGGGCGGCTACCGCGTGGCTGGCCAGGCCGGCCTGCCGGCCGAGCTGCTGACCTACGGCGTCCCGGGCCAGTACGTCATCATGGCCGTCATCTCCATTCGGCTCATGGCAGCCCTCGGGCTCCTCACCCGGCACCGCGCAGCCTGGGTGTTGGTCATGCTCATCACCGGCGCCAGCCTCGCGACGACCCTCACGGGCTATCTCATCGGGCGACCGGACGACATCCGCCTCCTGCTGGAGGTCGCGGCGGCCTTCTACCTGAACCAGCCGGGCGTGCGAGCCGTGTTCGGCGTCCGGGAGCGGCTGTAGGGATGAGCGTGGACGACACCGCGGCGGCGGACGACAACCCGGCGCTGGACGACGCCCCGGCGGCGGACGACACCGCGGCGGCGGACGACAACCCGGCGCTGGACGACGCCCCGGCGGCGGACGACACCGCCACCGGCGAGCGGGCAGCCGCGGACGACGATCTCCACCCCCGCGACCTCGCGCTCCTGAAGGCCTTCGAGCCCGTCATCCGGTTCACGAAGGGGGAGATGTTCTTCCCGGCCGCCGTGGAGCCGTACCTTGCCGCGTCCGACCTCCTTGTCGGTTCCGCGCAGCGCGGCCGGCGGGTGATCCTTCCCGCCGGCGAGGTCACCCCGGAGCTCCTGGCCACCGCGACGGCGCCTCCCGGCGAACAGCTGTTCCTGCAGCTCGTCCAGCGTCCGCTCGACGGCCTGGAGCTTGTCCGCTGGCGCCAGCGTCCGGGCAGGCCCGCGTTCCGCCAGCCGGGCCGGCTCGCGCGGGTGGGCCTCTTCGCCCGCCTTGTTGACGCCGGATTCAACGCCTCGCTGCTGCTGCGCGGCACGGTCCCGGGCGGCACGGCGGCCGCGGCCGAGATCAAGTACGCCGAGGCCCAGGCCGCCGACCCGCGCTACGTCTATTACGGGCGCGTGATCCGGCAAGGAGGCTGGATCGTCCTGCACTACCTCTACTTCTACTGGATGAACGACTGGCGATCGTCGTTCTACGGGGCGAACGACCACGAGGCCGACCTCGAGCAGGTGTTCGTCGTGCTGGAGGACGGGCCGGAGCCGCGCCCCATCTGGTTCGGCTGCGTTGCCCACGAGGCCGCCGGCGACCAGCTGCGACGGCGCTGGGACGACCCGGGGCTGCGCAAGGTCGGGGACCACCCCGTCGTCCACGCAGGCGCCGGGTCCCACGCCGGGTACGTCGAACCCGGCGAGTACGTCACCACGGTGCCGCTCCCGTCCTTCAGGCCGGGAGGCGTCGCGCTGGGTGCCCTGCGCGTGCTGTGGCGCGATGTGTTGCGCCAGGCGGATCCCGGCGACCTGGCCGCGCGCGTCGAGTCCGCGCTGTCGATCCCGTTCATCGACTACGCCCGCGGCGACGGCGTCGTCATCGGCGAGGGCGGCCTGCCCTGGGAGGCGGTCCCGGTCCGCAATGCGATGGCGTGGGTCCACGGGTATCGCGGTCTCTGGGGCCTGGACACGCGGGACCGTTTCAGTGGCGAGCGGGCACCCGCCGGTCCCAAGTTCACCCGGTCGGGGACCGTGCGCCAATCGTGGAACGACCCGCTGGGGTTCCTGGGGCTGACCAAGGTGCCTCCGCCAGGGCGTCACGCTGCGGTGCTCGAGACCCGCATGGAGGCGCTGGTCGCGGAACGGGCGGAGGTCGTGGTCGAGGTACGGGCCCTGAGCGTCGGGCTCCCGGCCCTGGAGGCGGAGACCGCCGCCCTCAGCCGGTCCGGAGCCATGGCGAGGCTCCACGCCCAGCGGCGCTCTGACGTCGACGAGCGCGTGGCTGCCCTGGCCGCCCTGGAGGTCCGCCGGGCAGAACTGGACGACACCCTCGAGGCCGTCGCCGCCGAGCTCGAACGCGTCCGCCGCGGCGAGTTCGGCGATGCGCGCGCCCACCTCCACCACCTCGTCGCGCCCGAAACACCCAGCGAGCGGCGCTACAGCCGGATGGTCGAGGCATGGTCTGCGGCGAGCGCCAGCCTGATCCTGGTGGCGGTGGTCGCGCTCCTGTTCGTGTTCAACCTGCCGATCTGGTCCGGAGTGGGGCTCTCCGTCATGGGTTTCGTCGTGCTCGAGTCCCTGTTCCGGCGACAGCTGGTGCTCCTGATGCTGCGGGTCACGCTGCTGCTGGCGGTCGTGGGTGCGGTGGTCCTGCTGGTCGCGAACGCCGCCCTGGTGCTGGTCCTGACGATCCTTGTCGTCGCCGTGATCACGCTGGTGGACAACCTGGGCGAGATCGCGGGGCGCTGACAGCACCGAGGGGCGGGCGCGTCGCGTTGGCTAGGGCGACGGCGGGAACCGAAACAGCGTGTCAGGGGCCGGTTGGCGGCCGGACGACGGTCCCCGTGACCCTCGTCAGCGATCCGGCAGGGTTGCGGGATGGACCCGCGAGAGTATTGACAGGTGCGATATGGTGTCCATGTGTTATCGATAACCGATAGCGCATGACACGCTCCGGTTCGGCGCCCGCCGTCAGGCGCGGCGCCGCGCGGGCAGGGAAGTCGAGAGGCCTCGGAGGAGCAGCCGCGGTGAGTGACCTGCTGGTCGAGATGGTCGACATCAGCAAGAGCTTCCCGGGCGTCCACGCGCTGGACGGCTGCCGTTTCGAGCTCAAGCCGGGTGAGGTGCACGCCCTGGTGGGGGAGAACGGCGCCGGCAAGTCCACCCTGATGAAGGTCCTGGCCGGCATCTACCACCGGGATGCCGGGACCGTCAAGGTTCGCGGTCGCCCGGTCGAGATCAACTCGCCGCGGGCCGCCCTGGACCTCGGGATCAGCATGATCCACCAGGAGCTGAACCTGATGGGCCACCTGACCGTGGCCCAGAACATCTTCATCGGGCGGGAGCCGCGCGGCGCCCTGCCGTTCGTGCTGGACGAGAAGTCGCTCAACCAGAAGGCCCGCGAGCTGTTCTCCGAGCTCCATGTCAAGCTCGACCCACGGGCCCGGGTCTCCGGTCTCGCCGTGGCCCAGCAGCAGATGGTCGAGATCGCGAAGGCCCTGTCCTACAACTCGGACGTCCTGATCATGGACGAGCCGACGGCGGCGCTGACGGACACCGAGATCGGGGAGCTGTTCCGGATCATCCGCCACCTGCGGGAGCGTGGGGCCGGGATCGTCCACATCTCCCACCGCCTCGAGGAGCTCAAGCAGATCTCGGACCGGGTCACGGTCATGCGTGACGGCCGGTACATCGACACGGTTGGCACGGCCGAGACCGACATCCAGTCGATCATCAGCATGATGGTGGGCCGCACGATCTTCGAGGAGTCACCAGAGCTCCCGGAGCACCCCAGCACCGAGGTGGTCCTCGAGGTCCGCAACCTGAGCCGGGGCCGGGCGATCCGCGACGTCAGCTTCAAGCTGCACCGCGGCGAGATCCTCGGCATCTCCGGACTCGTGGGCGCCGGCCGGACGGAGGTCATGCGGGCGGTCTTCGGCGCCGATCCACACGACTCGGGCGAGGTCCTCATCCACGGCAAGGCCGTCAAGATCCGGACGCCGGCCGACGCGGTCGCCCACGGCGTGGGCTACCTGTCCGAGGACCGCAAGCGCTACGGGCTGGCCCTGCCGATGGACGTGGAGGCGAACGTCGTGCTGGCGTCGCTGCGCAAGTTCACCGGCAGGTTCGGGCGGATCCTGTACAAGCGCACGCGCGCGGCCGCGCTGGAGCGCGTCGATGGCCTGGCCATCAAGACACCGAGCGTCGGCCAGCGGGTGAAGAACCTCTCCGGCGGCAACCAGCAGAAGGTCGTCATCGCCAAGTGGCTCACGGCCGACACCGAGATCCTGATCTTCGACGAGCCGACCCGCGGCATCGATGTCGGCGCCAAGAGCGAGATCTACCGGCTGCTCAACGATTTGGCCCAGCAGGGCAAGGCCATCATCATGATCTCGTCCGAGCTCCCCGAGATCCTGCGGATGAGCCACCGCATTCTCGTGATGTGCGAGGGGCGCATCACGGGCGAGCTGGCGTCCGGCGAGGCCACCCAGGAGAAGATCATGGCCTTCGCGACGCAACGCGAATCCGTCGCGGCCGCTTAGCCGCGTGTCCCGTACCTCCCCCAGGACCCGAGACGAGGCAGCACACCGATGCAGATGACCACCGGGGCGACGAACTCGCGGATGCGCTCCGCGCTCGGGGGCGATTCGGTGCAACGCTTCCTGGCCCTCGGGGCGTTGTTCATCCTCCTGGCGTTCTTCTCCGTGATCTCGGAGCCGTTCCGCACGCCGGACAACTACGTCTCCATCCTCGTCGCCACGGCCGTGAACGGCGTCCTGGCGATGGGTGTCACCTTCGTGATCATCACCGGCGGCATCGACCTGTCCGTCGGCACCACGATGACCTTCTGCTCGGTCATCCTGGGGCTGGTGGTCACGAACGCCGGCATGCCGCTGTTCATCGGTATCCCGCTTGCCCTCCTCGCCGGCGCGAGCGTGGGCACGGTCAACGGCATCCTCATCGCGAAGGCGAAGATCCCGCCCTTCATCGCCACCCTGGGCATGCTGAACGTGAGCCGCGGCCTGGCGCAGATCCTCTCGGACGTGAAGCCGATCTACTTCGAGGGCACGCCCGAGTTCTACGACTTCTTCATGGGCAAGTTCGTCCTGGGCATCCCGAACGTGGTGTTCATCATGTTCGGCGCCGCGATCATCGCGTCGCTGGTCCTGACCAGGACCAGCCTCGGCCGCTACACCTTCGCCCTCGGCTCCAACGAGGAGGCAACCCGTCTGTCCGGCGTCAATGTGGACGCCTGGAAGATCGCGGTGTACGCGACCGGCGGCCTGTTCACCGGCCTCGGCGGCATCCTCATCGCCGCCCGAATGACCTCGGCCCAGCCGTCGGTCGGCATGGGCTACGAGCTCGAAGCCATCGCGGCGGCCGTCATCGGCGGAACCTCGCTCAGCGGCGGCGAGGGCAGCATCATGGGCACGGTCATCGGCGCCTTCATCATCAGCACCCTGACCATCGGCCTGTCCATTACCGGCGTTCCCGACCAGTGGAAGCTCGTCATCACGGGCCTCGTCGTCATCGGCGCCGTCTGGCTCGACATCCTGCGCCGTCGTCGGCGCGCATGACCAGGGCGTCGATCGCCCATCCATCCGGACCGAGCGCCGGTCCCGCCCGAGCGGAAGCCGGCATCAGGGTCAGCCACCATTCACGGAGGAGCGCATGAAGCTCAATCGGTTCTATCGCCCGGCAGCGGGCGCCATGGCAGTCGCGATGCTGGTCGCGGCCTGCGGCGGCGCGGCCACCACGCCGGCCCCCACGGCCGCCGCGAAGCCGTACGTCGCCATCGTCTCCAAGGGGTCCCAGCACCAGTTCTGGCAGGCCGTCCAGAAGGGCGCGACCGACGAGGCCGCGAAGCTGGGAGCCACCATCACCTACGAGGGCCCGGCGTCCGAGTCCGAGGTCGACAAGCAGCTGATCATGCTGCAGACCGCGCTCGACAAGAAGCCCGCGGCGATCTGCTTCGCCGCGCTCGACAGCAAGGCGGCCACGCCGCTACTCGAGAAGGCCAAGGCCGCCAACATCCCCGTCGTCGGTTTCGACAGCGGCGTTGACAGCGATATCCCGGTGACCACCGTCTCGACCGACAACATCGCCGCCGCGGGCGAGGCCGCCGACCAGATGGCCAAGCTCATCGGCGAGGCCGGCAAGGTTGCGGTCATCGTCCATGACCAGACCAGCCAGACCGGCACCACGCGGCGCGACGGCTTCGTCAACCGCATGAAGGAGAAGTACCCGAACATCGAGGTCGTGGCCATCGAGTACGGCGCCGGCGACCCGGTGAAGTCGGCCGACTTCGCCAAGGCCATCATGACCAAGTACCCCGACCTGAAGGGCTTCTTCGGCGCCAACGAGGGCTCCGCCAAGGGCGTCCTCAACGCGCTCAAGGAGACCGGCAGGGAAGGCAAGATCGTGGCCATCGGCTACGACTCCGGCGCGCAGCAGATCGAGGCGATCAAGAG
This sequence comes from uncultured Chloroflexota bacterium, assembly GCA_947085195.1. GTDB lineage: Bacteria > Chloroflexota > Limnocylindria > Limnocylindrales > CSP1-4 > CAIXZV01. Next base: position 417 of record CAMTVM010000064.1, on the reverse strand, counting down.
CGGCGTCATGGCCGGCGCGATCACCCAGAACCCGGTCGGCATCGGCGCCAAGTGCGTCTCTGCCGCGCTCGATGCCATCGCGGGCAAGACCATCCCCAAGAACATCGACACCGGCTACTACTGGTACGACAAGACCAACATCGACAAGCCCGAGATCGCGGCGGTCCTCTACCAGTAGACCGTCCCGCACCTGATCTCAGATGAAGCCCCGGGGGCTGCCCGCGCCGCGGACAGCCCCCGGACTCCCCTCAACCCCCGTCCGCCGACACCGGGACCGAGACCCCTCGATGAGCACCATCAGCGACGTTGCAAGACGGGCCGGTGTCTCCGCGATGACGGTCTCGCGGGTCGTCAACGGCACCGGGTACGCCAGCAAGGTGACCCGGGCCCGCGTGGAGGCCGCGGTCGAGGAGCTGG
>CAMTVM010000063.1:0-11247 GCA_947085195.1 uncultured Chloroflexota bacterium | reverse complement strand
CCGCGGTCAGGACCAGAGGGCGGCCGTCGGAGGGCGCCAGGCGAGGCGATCGGTCCAGGAAGGCCCGTACGACCTCGCGGCCGACGGTTCCGGCGCCGATGACGCCGACGCGCAGGGGCTGAACGCTCACGGTGGGGTCTCGCAGTCTGGGGACGGTGATGTGGGGGCGATGGTAGCGAACGCGGAGTGCCCCGGGCGCGCCGACCCCACCCCGGGGACTGCGAGGGGCGGTCAGCTGGCCGACCGCGATCCGGTCCGCGGGCTGCCATCAAGAGGAGGATGCGTCACCCGCAGCGGCAAGGAGCCCTTCGAACGTCCGCTGCATGTGGGCCGCCGTGACCCGCTCGACAGCATCGAGGTCTCGCTCCTGCATCGCGGCCAGCAGGTCCAGGTGCTCCTGCGCGGTTGCAACGAGCATGCCATGGCGGGCGATGGCCGGAACCGCGACAACCCGAGCCCGTGAACGCAGCTCCTCGATGAGATCGGTGAGGATGTGGTTGCCACACAGGCCGGTCAGCTGCCAGTGGAACTCGTAGTCCGTCAGGACGAAGCTCTTGAGATCCCCTTCGCGGGCCGACTCCATGATCGAGCTGGCCAGTTGGCGCACGGGTGCCAGCGCTTCCGGCGACACCGTTCGCGCGATCTCGCGCATCGTCGGGATCTCGACGAGGCGGCGGACGTGCATGGCCTGCCGCAGGTAGTCCATCGACGGCGCGACCACCTGGAAGCCACGGTTCGGAAGGGCAACGACGAGCCCCTGCTGGACCAGGTCCAGGACGGCCTCCCTCACGGGCGTCGGCGACACGCCGAACTGCTCGGCCAGCACCGGCACCGAGAACCGGTCTCCAGGCGGCAGCTCTCCCGAGAAGATCGACCACCGGAGGAAGCTGACGATCTGCTCGCGGAGACTCTCGCCCTTCACGGCCGGCCCGCCCCTGGGACGGTCCGCGCTCATGTGGTCACGATCGAGCGCGGAGTCTCCTTGCGCAAGACGCATGACGGCATCGCCCTCCCTCAGGTGACCACGACGCCGGCCTTCACGACCCGACGTCCCGGCGCAGGATCCCACAACACGCTCGGCCTGGAGAACGGGTCCCCGCCGACGATCAGGACATCGCCCGCGGCCCCGACCACGAGCCGCCCGAAGCGGTCGTCCCCGAGGATGTCCGCGTTGCGGGACGTGACGCTCCGCAACAACTCGAGTGTCCCCTGAACCTCGTGCTGCACCTCCAACCCCCGCAATTGCTCCCGTTCAAGTTCGCCCATCAGGTCGGTGCCGAAGCCGACCGGCACCCCGGCCCGCTCGGCGCGCTCGATCGCTGCCATCCCGGCCTCAAGCACCAGCGCGTTCTTCGCCAGTCCCACAGGCGTCATGCCGAGCACCTTCCCGTGCTCAGCCATCGCCTGGTACGTCACGAGGGTCGGGACGAGCACGGCGCCATGCTCCGCCATGAGGATCGCGGTCGCGTCGTCGAGCAGGTTGCCATGTTCAACCGAGCGCACCCCGTTTGTCACCGCGTGCCGGATCGCCTCGGGTGAGTAGGCATGTGCAGCGACGTAGGAGCCGCGCCGCCCTGCCTCATCCGCGACGGCCCGGACCTCGTCGGGACTGTACTGCGGGACGTGAATCGGGTCCGTGGGTGAGACGACTCCGCCGGACGCCATGAGCTTGATGAAATGGGCTCCCGTTCGGAGACGCTCGCGCACCGCAACGCGGAGGTCGTCGACACCGTCGACCACCTCGACGCTGTGGCGTGAGCCGGCCGTGAGGTCGAGATGGCCGTGACGACCGTCTCCGTGGCCGCCGGTCTGGCTGAGGGCAGGTCCCGAGTAGAAGTAGTTCGGACCCGGCACCAGGCCTTCGGCAATCGCCCGGGCGAGACCGATGTCGCCGCCAGCGGGATCGCGGACGGTCGTGAAGCCACGGCGCAAGGCCCGGGTCAGCCGGGAGGCTCCCTTCAGGGCGACGTAGCTTGCCCTGCTGGCCTCGATCTCCTGCAGGTCAAGGCTGATCCCGTAGGCGTGGAAATGGCAGTCGATCAGGCCGGGCATGACCACGCTCCCGGCGGCATCGAGGCTCGGCCCATCCCACGCTGGCAGGGAGCCGATCTCGAGGATCTGCCCGGCCTCGATCCGGATGTCCGCCGGCATCAGGTCGGCGTTCGTGCCGTCGAAGACGAGCGCGTTGCGGATGAGCAGCGACCCTTGGGCAGTCGACATCGACGTCAGCTCCTGGACGCCATGGCGCGCACGAGCAGGGCCAGATTCGCGGGACGTTCGGCGAGGCGGCGCATCACGTACCCGTACCACTCGGTTCCGAAAGCCAGGTAGACCCTGACCCCGATCGCTTGTGCCGCGAGTCGCCGCTGCTCCATGGGCCGGACGCCGTACAGCATCTGGACCTCATAGGACTGCGTCGGGCGACCGGCCTCCCGGGCGAGCCGGGCAGCGGTGGCGAGGAGGGCGGGATCGTGCGTGGCGACCAGGGGCCGGACGTCGCTCCGCATGAGGGTCTCGAGGGCCGCCACGTATGCGGCGCTGACATCCGCGGCTCGTTGGTGCGCCAGGGACGCTGGCTCGCGGTAGGCGCCCTTGGCCAGCCGGATCCGGCTCCCCGCGTGCGCGAGTACGCGAGCATCCTGCTGCGTTCTATGGAGCGCAGCCTGCAAGGCGCAGCCCACCGAGGGCGCCTCCTCCCGCAGCCGGCCCAGGATGCGAAGCGTACTGTCGGTGGTGGTGTGGTCCTCCATGTCGAGGGTAACCAGGACGCCGTTGGCCTCGGCGGCGCGGACGATCTCGAACGCACGCTCAAGGGCGAACGCCTCGCCCGCCGCTGGCAGCGATTGGCCCAAAGCGGACAGCTTCACCGACACTTCCGCCCGCGCAGCAATGCCGGCGCCAGCCAGCCCGTGGACGAGCTGGAGGTATGCCGCAACGGAGTGATGCGCCTGCGCACGGTCCGTGATGTCCTCCCCAAGATGGTCCACCGTGACCAACAGGCCCGCGTCCGTGAGGGCACGAGCGGTCCGCAGGGCATCCTCGACGGTGTCGCCCGCCACGAACCGTCGGGCCATGGACCGGCTGAGCGGGAAGGCCCGAATGGACCTGCTGGCTGCCGACGAGCGCGAGGCGGCGAGCAGGGCGGATCGAAGCATCATTGGCCCCCTGGACGGAACGGGTCGGTGCACCGGTCCCTCTGCCGCCGACGCTGGCCGCCGCGCTCGCCACGGCTGTCGCGCCGGGCCCCGGACTGCTCGTACATGGGCCTACATCCGCTCCGAGCGACGGAAGAACTGGTCGGCCGCGACCGCCAGGAAGATCATGAGGCCGAGAATCGTCAGCTGGTAGGTCGTGTCGACGCCGAGGAGGTTCAGCCCGTTGCCGATCAGGGCGAACGTCAGGATGCCGAGCGACCCACGCCAGACGGCGCCTGATCCGCCGAAGATGCTGACGCCGCCCACGACGGTGGCGGCGATCGCCGTGAAGGCGAACGTGTCGGAGTACGCGTTCGTCGCGCCCGATCCGTACTGGCTCACGTAGAGCACGCCGGCGAGACCGGCGCCGAGACCGGAGAGTGTGTAGCACGCGACGAGGACGCGCTTGGTACGGATGCCACCGAGGAACGCGGCACGACGGTTCCCGCCCACGGCGTACACCATTCGGCCGAAGATCGTGAACGCGAGCAGGATCTCTATCACGATCACCACGGCCAGAGCGATCCAGATGACACCCTTGAGCCCGAGGTAGGTGCCCTCGGTGATCTGCTGGAGCGTCTCGGCCGTGGGCTGGTCGGCGATCGAGACGAGGCCGCCGCTGGCGAGGATGAGACCGAGGCCGCGGTAGGTGAACGATGCCGCGAGGGTGCCGATGAACGAGTTAACACCGGTGGCAGTGATGGCGAGCCCGGTGATCATCCCAAGCAGCGCACCGAAGCCCACTCCGGCCACGACACCCAGCACGGGTCCCAGGAGGTTCACGGCGGTCACCGTCAGAATCGCGGACGCCGTCGCCACGGACGCAATCGAGAGGTCGAAGACACCCACGATGATGCACACCGTCGTTGTCGCCGCGAAGATCAGCAGGATCGACGACTGGTCGAGGATGTTCGCGGCGTTCGCGAAGGAGAAGAACGGCGGGGACGCGACAGCGAGGCCAAGGAACAGGACGCCGAAGACCACGACGATCCCGTTGCTCCTGAGACGCTCGATCATCTGCTGCTCACGCTCTGGCCGAAGAGCGCCGCGATCACGTCCTCCTGGCGGTAGGGGGCACGGAACTCCCCATGGACGCGGCCACGGTGGATCACGAGCACGCGACTGCACACGCCCAGGACCTCCTCGATCTCGCTCGAGATGAACAGGACCGCCACCCCCTGCTCGGCGAGCTCGGTCAGCCTGGCGTGGATGGCTCGCTTGGCGGCGATGTCCACCCCGCGGGTCGGCTCATCGACGATGAGCACCTTGGGCTCGACGTCGCGAGCCCGGGCGAACAGGACCTTCTGCTGGTTCCCCCCCGAGAGGGTTGCGACGGGCTGGCTCACCGCATCGAACCGCAGGTCGACCTCCTCCGCCAACCGGGCCGCGCTGGCGCGCATGGCGCGCCGGTCCATCCAGCCCCCGCGCGAGTACTTCCGCAGCGTCGAGAGGGTCAGGTTGTCGGTGATGGAGGCCGCGGGTATGAGGCCCTGTTCCCTCCGGCTTTCGGGAACCATGAAGATTCCGCGTGCGATCGCCTCGGCAGGGTGGGAGGCGTTCGCCGCGTTCCCGTCGACCGTGACCTCCCCGGCGCTCCGTTCGTCGGCTCCGAAGATGCAGCGGGCGATCTCGGACCGGCCAGCACCGATCAGGCCGGCAAGCCCGAGGATCTCGCCCTGTCGAACCTCGAACGAAACGTCCCTGAGAACGTCCGTGCTGGCCAGGCCCCGGACCTGGAGCCGGACAGGCCCGGTGGCCTGCTCCTTGCGCTCGTCGTAGTCGGTGGCGAGCGCCCGGCCGACCATGGCGGCCACCAGCGAGTCGACGGTCTCGTCGACTGTCGGGCCCTCTCGGACGAGCTCGCCGTCGCGCATCACGGCGACGTGGCTGGTGAGTTCGAGGACCTCCTCAAGGAAGTGGGAAATGAGGAGCACCGCCGTCCCGCGCCGGCTCATCTCGCGGATTGAGTGGTGCAGGTGCTCGACCTCGTCGGCGGTGAGCGCGGCCGCAGGCTCGTCCATCACGACCAGGAGCGCATCCCGGGACAGCGCCCGCATGATCTCGACCTTCTGCTGGTCCGCCGTCCGCAGGCGCGCAGCCGGCGTGGCCGGGTCCAGGTCGAACTGCGTGAGCTCGGCCAGCTCTCGATATCGGCGCCGCATCGCCTTGCGGTCCAGGAAGGGCCCACGCCGGGGCAGGCTCCCGAGCAGGACGTTCTCCTCCACCGTGGCGGCCGGCACGAGCGAGATCTCCTGCGCCATCAACGACACCCCGGCCCGAAGTCCGTCGTGCGGATCGTGGAGGTGCCGGATCTGGCCGGCAATCTCCACGACGCCGTCGTCAGGAGGGTACACACCCGCGATCACACGCGCGAGCGTCGACTTGCCCGCGCCGTTCTCGCCGATCAGGCCGACGATCGCTCCAGGCGTGATGTCGAGGCTGACGCCGCGTACGGCACGCGTGGCGCCGAACGACTTGACGATCTTCCGGGCGCTGACAACGGGTTCGAGGGCGCTCATCGCGCCCTCGAACCGATCGCACCGAGACTGGGTCCCGGCCATCACGTCGCTACTTCAGGTCCGAGTAGGCCGGCGAGTAGCCGGCAAGGACGTCCTTCGTCCCGTGCGGGTTGCGCAGGGTCTGCGTGTCAAAGGACCGGAGGTCGCTCTGGCCGGAGGCAACAGCCAGCCCTACGTCCACCGCCTTCGATCCCATCCCCACGACATCCATGTTGTAGAGGGCGAACCAGTCTCCGGAATTGACGCCGGCGAACGCCTCCTCAGAGGACCCGTTGCCGATCAGCTTGACCTTGGCCGTGTCCACCACGCCCTGGGCCCCGATGATCGCCTGCGACGAGCCGACCATTACATTGATGTCCGGGTTGCGCTGCAGGGCGTCCTGCGCTGCCTTGGAGCCCTGGTCCGGGGTGTAGCCACCCTCGACGGCGGCCACGACCTTGGCGTTCGGGGCGGTAGCAAGCATGCTCATGAACGCCTTCGTTCGCGCGTTGTCGAGGGGGAGTGCCTTCAGGCCCTCAAGGTAGGCGACATTGCACGGGTCCATGGTGCCGCACGCCTGGATCGCCAGCTCGGCGAGCACCTTGCCGTTGGCCACCGGGGTCTCGGCCACCACGATCAGTCCGTCAACCTGGGGCTCGAGTGTGTCGAAGCTGGGGCCGAGCGGGGTAAACGCGGCGACGACCGTGATGCCCTTGGCGATAGCCTCCTTGGACGCCGTCGCCATGCCGACCGAGTCGGCCGCCAGCATCACGTACATCTGGGCATCGCCCTTCACCGTCTGATCCTGGACGGCCTTGATCTGGGCAACGGCATCCCACGTCGGGGTTGTGAGGTCGACGACCTCGGCGCCCACCTTGGCGGCCGCGTCCTGCACGCCCTTGAGGACGGCCTGGGTGAACGAGTTCGACTTCCAGAACCCGAAGAACGCGATCTTCTTGACCGCAGCCTCGGACGGAGCCGGCGTCGCCGCCTCCGTAGCTGCTGGCGCATCAGTTGCGGGTGCCTGGGTCGGGCTTGCCGGCGCCGCACCGGAGCACGCCGCCACGACGGCGGCGAGCGACAGCGTTGCCACGATCGACAGTTTGCTGATCTTCACTGACGGGTCTCCTCTTACCTGAGTCCGCTTGCCTGCACGTCGCTGAGCGTGCGCTCGGCGACGTGCAGCACGTTCCAGACGTCACCTGAGGCGGACGGATCCCAGGTTTCGGCTATGAGGGCATGGAGGTCGGCGGTGCCGACACCCCGCTGCGGGTGGTTGATCCAGCGCTGGTAGGCCGCCGGGTCATCCCAGACGCCGACTACGTGCGCACGGCCGTCGTCCCCGGCATCTGCCGTGAGGTAGAGCGCCCGGCACCCCTCTACCTGGATCGCACGTTCCAGGATCCCGTGGCGCTTGAACACAGCCTCCAGGGCGTCGAACGACCCGGGCACCAGGTCAAGGGTGAGGCAGCTGAGGATCACTGCGCGACCACCGAGGCACGCAGCTCCGCGGTCGCTGCCGCGTCCACGTCGAACGTGACCGGGTCGACCGCCACGCCGTAGGCGCGGCGCGCAGACCCGGGCGACACCAGCCCTTGGCGGACATCCGCGGCCACGCGCTGCGGGTCCCGCTCGAACGGGTTCCCCCAGCCGCCGCCCCCGCCCGTAAGGTTGACGATGGTGCCGCCGGCCTCGAACGCGTTGTCGCTCACGCCCACCTCGCGCTCCTCGGGCGTGCCACGCTGGATGAGGACCGTGTTCTTCACGCCCTCTCGTCCACCGGCCATGGCCCACGGAGCAGTCCGGGTCTTGTAGTTGATGACGATGGCGTTCGTCGGGGCGAGGAAGCGGTAGGCGCGGACGACGCCGACACCGCCGCGATGCCTGCCTGGCCCGCCCGAGTCCGGCCGGAAGCCGTACTCGTCGATCAGGAGCGGCGCCTTGTTCTCGAGCACCTCGATCGGGTTGTTGCGGCAGCCCGGCTCCGTGACGTGCATGATCCCGTCCTCGCCGTCCCCGCCCGCGTGCGCCCCGAAGCCAACCGCGTCGTTGGTCGCCTCGAGCCAGGCTGCCCCGTTGCGCGGGTTGACGCCCAGCGCCATCACGTCACAGACGTCGCCGCCGGAGCAGGCCGGGACCACGTCCGGCAGGCCCTGCGCCAGTGCCTTGGTGATCACCTCGGGGGCGAGCAGCCCGGTCCACAGGGTGAACGTGGGCATCGGCGGCTCGGCATGCATCAGCGATCCCGGCGTCGTCCGGATCTCGAGGTTGCGGAAGTTGCCGGCGCAGATGTTGCTGTCGGGGGTGGTGAGGGCCTTGAACGCAAGCCGTGAGGCAGCGATGGTCATGCCCAGCGGGTTGTTGATCGGGCCGTCGACGCCCCGGTCGACCGCGGTCCAGTCGATGATCATCCGGTCGCCCTCGATCGTGACGGTCGCGGTCAGGGCGACCAGGTCGTCCATGTTGATCCCGTCCGTGTCGATGTAGTCGGTCGCCGTCCAGGTGCCCTTGGGCAGGCGCGCGACGGCCGCCCGTGACAGGCGCTCGCCGTGGTCGTTGATCGCGTCCATCGCCGCGAGCAGCGTGTCGACCCCGTACTTGTTGGCGATCTCGACGAGGCGCACGTCGCCCGTGTGGATGGCCGATACCTCGGCCTGCAGGTCGCCGATCGTCCGTTCCGGAAAACGGCTGTTGAACCTGACGATGTTGAGGATGTCGGTCCGCTCCCGCCCGCGGTCGTAGAGCTTGACCGCGGGGAAGAAGATCCCCTCCTGCGCCATGTCGGTCGAGTCGAGGACGTAGCCGGCGTTCTTCTGCTTGAGATCGAGCAGGTGGACCCGGCAGGAGGCGAACCCGATCAGGGTGTCCGACGCGAAGATCGGGCAGAACACCAGCACGTCGAGCGTGTGGGCGGCGGACCAGTAGGGGTAGTTGAGCATGAACACGTCGCCGCTGGACATGTTCTCGATGCCGACGAACTCGACACCCTTCTGGACCCCGAACTCGTTGCCACCGGAGAAGATCGCGATCCCCGGCGCCTCGGCAATCGTGTTGCCGTCCGGGTCGTGGAGCCCGATCCCGTAGTCGTGGATCTCGTAGACGATCGTGTTGTAGGCGGTGCGGCACAGGTTGCGCGCCATTTCCTGCGTGGCCGACAGCATGCTGTGCCGGATGACCTCGGTCGTGATCGAGTCGATCATGTCAGTCCGCCTTCGCAACCGTGATGACGATCTGGCCGTACGCCCCGATGGACGCGACGTCGCCGGCGTGGAGCACTGTGGTGCCGGTGTGCTCGCCGATGATCGCGGGCCCCGCGATCCCGTCGCCGTGCTGGAAGTCGTCGCGATGGTAGATGCGGTACTCCGTGAGCGACCCGTCCACCCCGATCACCGGCCGCGCACCCCGGGGCGCAACGGCGAGCCCCTCGCGCCTGGGTTGCTGCGGCACATGCGGTCGCGCCTGGCGTCCTATGGCGCTCAGGCGGACGGCGACCACCTCGACCGGGTCGGGCATGGTGTGCCCGTATGCACGCTCGTGCGCCTCCGCGAACGCGACCTTGAGGCGCGTCGCCTCCTGCGCCGAGAACTCGCCGGTGATCGGCAGGCGGACGCTGTGCTCCTGCCCGACGTAGCGCATGTCGATGGCCAACGAGTGGTCGTGCTCGTCGGGGGCGAACCCCTCGGCAACCAGCGAGTCGTGGCCCTCAGCGCGCATCTCCGCTAGGTACGCCTGCACGAGCCCGATATCCAGATGGTCGATCAGCCCGATGAGTGTGCGCGAGTAGTCGTGGCGGACGTCGGCCATCAGCATGCCGAACGCGCAGAAAGCGCCGGGCCCGGGCGGGACGATGACGGTGCCGATCGAGAGTTCCCGGGCCACGTCCACGGCCACGAGTCCGCCGCCGCCGCCAAACGACAGCAGCGCGAAGTCAGCCGGGTTGCGACCGAGTTCGACGGTGATCGCCCGGACCGCCCCGACGATCTTGGTGGTCGAGATACGCAACACGCCGCGGGCGACTGCCTCGACCGACATCCCGAGCGCGCTCGCAGGCGACTGTAGCGCTGCGGCCGCAAGATCCCGGTCCAGCAACAGGCTCCCCGCGAGCGCCATGTCGTTGCCCAGGTAGCCCACGTAGAGCGCCGCGTCGGTGAACGTTGCCTGTGTCCCCCCGCGACCGTAGGCGGCCGGCCCGGGCTCCGCCCCGGCGCTGGCCGGGCCGGCCTGGAGATGGTTCCCGTCGTCGATCCAGACGAGCGAGCCACCTCCCGCACCGATCGTGTGGATGTAGAGCGACGCCAGGTTGATCGGCAGCCCCTCGAAGGACGCGTCGAAGTACGTCAGCGGCTCGCCGTCGACGACCAAGGACGCGTCGAGGCTCGTGCCGCCCATGTCGATCGTGATCAGGTTCGGCTGCTGTGCCGCATGCGCGAACCAGGCCGCCCCCAGCACACCACCCGCAGGACCCGAGAGGATCAGGTTCACCGGGGCATCCTTCGCGGTCGCGACAGTCATCGCACCGCCGCCCGAGCGCGTCGTCAGGAACTGACCCGTGAAGCCACGGTCCGCGATGGTCGTCTCGAGCTTCGACAGGTACCGCCGGACGATCGGCTTGATGTACGCGTCGAGCACGCCGGTGCTGGTGCGCTCGTATTCCCGCAGTTCGCGCGCCAAGGAGGAGCTGACCGTCACCTCCACGTCAGGTGCCGTCTCGCGGAGGATGGCCGCCATCCGCTGCTCGTGGGCAGGGTTGACGTACGAGTGAAGGAAGGAGATGGCTACGGACTGGAGACCCAGCTCCAGGACACGGTTCGCCGCTGCGCGAGCCGAGTCGTCGTCGAACTCAATGAGGGCGTTGCCGGTGTAGTCGAGACGCTCTGCCACCTCGAGGATGTGCTGGCGCTCGACCAAGCCGGCCGGCCGGCGGTACTTGAAGTCGTACATCGGCGTGCGGTCGGTCCGCCCCAGCAGGTAGACGTCGCGGAAGCCCCGGGTGGTGATGATCCCGGTCTTCGCGCCGCGCCGGGTTAGCAGCGCGTTGAGTCCGAGTGTCGTGCCGTGGATGAACGTCTCGACTTCCGACATCGGGGTCCCGCTGGCCGCGAACCCGTCCATCACGCCCTGCTGCGGATCGCTCGGGGTGGTCGGCACCTTGTCGAACCGGAGCCGCTGGGAGGCACCGTCGAGCGTCACGACGTCGGTGAACGTGCCGCCGACATCGATCGCGATGCGGGTTCCAACTGCCATCGGTCATCCTCGGGAGGGCTTCAACGCACGATCATGGTGAGACATATGTCACCTAGTGCTGTGTAACACATTACTCATCCACTGTCCCGGGCGCAAGCGCCTTCTCCCCGGGGAGCAGGCGCTTTCTCGCGAGTGTGACGGCGCCCCGTCCTTGCGCCCGCCCGGTCCCGTACACTCCCCGGCGATGACCGTCGAACTCGCTCCTGCCCCCGCCCCGCTGGCCGGCGCCGCCCCCCGTCCCCGCATCTTCTCGGGGATCCAGCCGTCCGGGATCGTCCATCTCGGCAACGACCTGGGCGCGATCCGGAACT
>CAMTVM010000062.1:0-39969 GCA_947085195.1 uncultured Chloroflexota bacterium | reverse complement strand
GCCCCGTGATCGGTGGGCGTAAATCGATCAAGGGACGCAAGCCCGCCGACCGGCGTGTCCGTGTCGCGCGCCCCCATTCCGCGTACTTCCGCTACACGGGTCCCGGCCAGCTGGTGGCGAAGCCAGCCGCCTCCGCGCCCCGCACCGAACTGGGACGCAGGCTGCTGCGCTGGAAGGCATGGCTCATCGGCCGGCCCCTCGCCAGCGAGGAGGAGATTGGCGAGCGCCTTCCCAAGCGCCTCGCCCTCCCGATCTTCAGCTCGGACGCCATCTCGTCGTCCGCCTACGCCACCGAGGAGATCCTGCGGGTCCTCGTGATCGGCGGGGCGGCCGCGTTCCTGCTGAGCGCCGAAGCCGCGATCGCGATCTCCATCCTGCTCGCGGTCGTCGCGATCTCCTACCGCCAGATCTGCCGCGCCTTCCCGAACGGCGGCGGGGCCTACGCGGTCGCCCGCAAGGAGCTGAGCCCGTTCGTCGGCCTGGTGGCTGCCGCGGCGCTCCTGATCGACTACGTGATGACGGTCGCCGTGTCGACGTCGTCGGCGGTGGAACAGCTCATCTCGATCGCGCCCGGCATCAACGACATCCGGATCGAGCTGGCGATCCTCTCGATCACCCTGATCACGATCGCGAACCTGCGCGGCCTGCGCGAGGCGGGGAACATCTTCGCGGTCCCGACGTACCTGTTCCTGTCGCTGGCCCTCACCATCGTGGGCATCGGCGTGTTCCGGGTCGTCACCGGACAGGTGGTCAGCGCACCGGCGCACCCCGAGGCGATGGACCTCGGCAACCAGTCGATCGGCCTGTTCCTGCTGCTGAAGGCATTCGCAAGCGGGTCCGTTGCCCTGACCGGGACCGAGGCGATCGCCAACGGAGTGCCCGCCTTCAAGCCGCCGGAGGCGAAGAACGCCGCCAGCACCCTGGTCGTGATGGCAGTGCTCCTGGCGATCCTGTTCATCGGGATCACCCTGATCGCGGATGCCTACCAGATCGTGCCGTCCAAGGAAGGGTCCGGCGGGCCCACGGTCATCGCGCTCGTGGCTCAGACGGCGTTCGGGGCCGGCAACCCGCTCTACTACGTGTTCCAGCTGTCGACGGCGCTGATCCTGTTCCTGGCCGCCAACACCAGCTACAACGCGTTCCCGCGTCTCGCTGCGCTGCTGGCCGCGGACGGGTACATGCCCCGCCAGTTCTCCTTCCGCGGCGACCGCCTGGCCTTCAGCTGGGGCATCGTCCTGCTGTCCGCCGTGGCGGTCGTGCTGATCGTCTTCTTCGGTGGCGTGACCACCCTGCTGATCCCGCTCTACGCGGTGGGCGTGTTCGTCTGCTTCACGCTGAGCCAGTCCGGCATGGTCCTCCACTGGCATCGCCACAGGGAAGCCGGCTGGTGGTGGCGGCTGGGGGTCAACGCGTTTGGCGCGCTGCTCACCGGGCTGGTGATGGTGGTCGTCGCCTCGGTCAAGTTCTTCGCCGGCGCCTACCTCGTCGTCATCCTGATCCCGGTCCTCGTGGGGGTCATGCTGTTCATCAACCGCCAGTACACCGCGTCGGCTCGCCAGCTGGCCGTTGGCGCCGACTTCGTGGCGGTGGCGCCCGCGCGCCAGGAGCGCGTGATCGTGCCCGTCCCGTCTCTCAATCGCGCGGTGGTCCGCGCCGTCAACGTCGCGCGCGCCATCGCGGATGACGTCACCGCGGTCTACATCAGCGAGAACGCCGAGGCGTCCGCCGGGATGCGGGAGCGCTGGGACCGCCAGGTGCCCGGCGTTCCGCTCGTGATCGTGGAGTCCCCCTACCGCGCGCTGGCAGGACCGCTCCGCGCCTATCTCGAGGTGCTCGACCGCGCCTGGCCGCCCGACAAGGCCGACCCGGTCACCTTCGTCGTGATCCCGGAGTACGTCGCCCGCCACTGGTGGGAGCGCATCCTCTACAACCAGTCCGCCCGGCGCCTGCGCAGCATGCTCCTCGGCCGGCCGAACACAGTGGTCGTGGACGTGCCCTACCGCCGCGACGACCCGCCGGACGATGACCGCCAGACCCGGCACCGGCCGGGCATGCCATCGGGGTAGATCCCGGTCGGGGCATGCCGTCAAGGCAGGGGCATGCTCCCCCATCCGGGCCCGATCGAGGTGCCCTTCGCCACCCATTCCGGCGACCTCTGGTACCTCCTCGGACCGACGCGCGTCGGTCATGATCCATACGGGCGTCCCCTGATCGCGTTGCAGCCGGCTCGGGACGACACCATGTCCGCTCTCTGTGACGCCCGGACCGAAGAGGAACTGATGCGCGAGGACGGGCTGTACGCCGCACTGGTGCGGCGCGGGATGTCCCGCCGATCGTTCCTCCAGTTCTCGACGGCGATGGCTGCCGCCCTTGCGCTCCCCGCCACCTATGCGCCGCGGATCGCCGCGGCGGTGGGCAGCGCCCCCCGCCTCCCCGTGATCTGGGTCCGCGGCCAGGGCTGCGGGGGGAACACGGAGGCGTTCCTCCGGGCCGCGGACCCGCCCGTCGCCACCCTGCTGCTCGAGACGTTGTCGATGGAGTACCACGAGGCGTTCCTCACGCCCTCGGGCGCCACGGCCGAGCTGGCCCGCACCACCGCGATGGAGCGCTACCCGAACGGATACATCGCCGTGGTCGAGGGCGCCATCCCCACCGCGGCCGGCGGCGCCTACTGCCTGGTGGGCGGACGGCCCGTGGCCGACGTGGTCCGCGAGGTGTGCGCCGGGGCCCTGGCCACCCTGGCCGTGGGCTCCTGTGCGTTCGACGGTGGGGCTGCGGGGGCCAGCGGCGGCCGGACGGGCGCCGGCGGCGTGCGGTCACTGGTCGGGGACGGGAAGCTCATCACGCTGCCGGGGTGCCCACTCAACGTCGCGAACCTGGTCGCGACGCTCGTCCACTACCTGACGTTCCGGGAGCTGCCACCCGCTGATCCGATGGGCCGGCCGCTCTTCGCCTACGGGGATCTCCTGCACAACAAGTGCGAGCGCCGGCCGTTCTTCGAGTTCGGCGAGTTCGCGCTGGCCTGGGGTGACGAAGGGGCCCAGAAGGGCTGGTGCCTGTACAAGGTCGGCTGCAAGGGGCCCGAGACCATGGCCAACTGCCCGACGGTCCGCTACGGCGAGGGCGCCAGCTGGAACGTTCGTGCGGGCCACGGCTGCGTGGGCTGCACGATGTCCGATTTCTGGGACGACATGGGTTCGGCCTACCGCCGGCTTCCCCCGGTCATCCCGTTCCTGCCCAACATCACGGTCGATCACATCGGCGCGGCCATGGTCGGCGGCATCGGGGCGGTGGCCGGGGTGCACGCCGTGGGTATGGGCATCCGCTACAAGCGTCGCGCGATCCTCGCACGCAGGGCCGCGGCAGCCGAAGCCGCAACGGCCGCCGCCGCGGCAGCCGAGGCCGTCGCCGGCGTCGACCCGGAGGTGCGCTGACATGGCCCGTATCACGATCGACCCCGTCACGCGCACCGGCGGCCACCTGCGCATCGAAGCCGACGTCTCGGGCGGCTCGGTGGTCGGGGCATGGGCCTCCGCCACGATGTTCCGGGACATGGAAGCAGTCCTGCGGGGCCGCGACGCCCGCGACGCCTGGCTCCTCGCCGACCGGATCTGTGGGACGTGCACCGGTGTCCACGCTCTTGCCTCCGTGCGCGCCGTCGAGAACGCGTTGGGGATCGAGATCCCGACCAACGCCCGGCTCGTGCGGAACATCCTGGCGGCAACCCAGCTGGTCCGGGACCATGTGCTCGGGTTCTACCAGGCGCAGGGCCCGGACTGGGTCGATGCGAAGTCCGCCCTGGCGGCGGACCCGGTCGCCACCTCGCGCATCGCACTCGCCACCAGCGAGTGGCCGCACGCCAGCTCCGAGTACTTCAAGGGCGTCCGGGACCGGCTCGCCGCCGTGATCGAGTCCGACCAGCCGGGCATGTTCGGGAACGGCGCCTGGGGCCACCCGGCCTACCGCCTCACGCCGGACCAGAACCTGCTGCTGCTCGCGCACCTGCTCGAGGTGCTCGACTGGCAGCGGTCGTTCATGCGGATCCACGCCTTGCTTGGCGGCAAGGACCCCCATCCGCAGACGTACCTGGTCGGCGGGATGGCGCTGGCGCCGCCCTGGGGCGGCCCGAACCCGCCGGTCAAGCGCGAGCACCCGCAGGTCCCCGATCGGAACGCGCCGGTCGCCCTCAGCGAGGCCGGCATCGCCATGATCGACGGCCTGATCGAAGAGGCGCGCACGTTCGTCGAGCAGGTGTTCGTGCCCGACGTCCGGCTCCTGGCCGCGGTCTACCCGGAGTGGGGAGGGCTGGGGGCCGGAACCCGCGACTATCTCGCGTGGGGCGACTACCCGCAGGTAGACGGCAAGAACCCCGACCTGTTCCTGCCCCGCGGGCGCATCGCGGGTGGCAATTTCAACCGAGGTCTCGAGGCTACCCCGGAGGGCGTCGCCGAGACCGTCACGCACGCGTGGTACGCGTATGCGGGTGGCGACGAGGCGCTCCTCCGCCCGTCCGAGGGCGAGACGGTGCCAGCCTGGCCGGGCCTCCCGCTGCCCCTGGAAGCGCTTGATGGGTCGGGCAAGTACACCTGGGTGAAGGCCGCGCGTCATGACGGCAGGCCGATGGAGACCGGGCCTCTCGCCCGGATGCTGATCGGGGTCGCCAACGGTCAGTCGGAGATCCGCCTGGGTCTGAACCGCCTGCTGAGCGATACCGGGCTGGGTCTGGAGGTCCTGCCGAGCGTTCTCGGCCGCATGCTCTCGCGGGCGCTGGAGGCACAGGTGCTGATCCGCCAGGCGGACAACTGGCTGTGGGAGCTGAAGTCCAATCTCGCCACCGGCGACGTCGCCATCACGGACCTCTCGTACTGGGACCCGTCGTCCTGGCCGTCCGAGGCCGAGGGCCGTTCCATCGGCGAGGGTCCCCGGGGTGCCGTGGCCCACTGGGTCCGGATCCGGGACGGGGTGATCGACCGCTACCAGGTGGTGGACGGGAGCACCTGGAACCTCGCGCCGCGCGACGCGATGGGCGACCGCGGGCCCATCGAGGCGGCCCTCGTCGGGACGCCCGTCGCGGACCCGACCGGACCCCGCGCAACTCACCTGCCGCGCGTGCCACCAGGCCGCGGACATCGGCGCGCTGCCGATCAACCACGCGCTGCGCGCGGACTCCAGCTGCGTGCTCTGCCACGACATCCGGGTGGCACCGTCCAGCCCGGCTGGCGCCGAGGGATAGCCGAAAGCGTTGGTCCCGGTGTCGAATACCTCTGGATAGCGGCCTGGAGTGGTCCTAATATCTGGACATGAAGGATCCTGATCCAAGAGATCACGTGCGCGTCGGCCTGGCGGCCGAGATGCTTGGCGTGACCGTGGAGACCCTGCGCCGCTGGGGGGCGGACGGGCGCCTGCAGGTTGAACGTTCCGGGGGCGGTCAGCGACTCGTGCCCATCTCGGAGGTGACGCGCCTGCTGGCGGAACGCCGCCGTGCCGGTGCGGACCGGCCGATCGTCGCGCAGTCCGCCCGGAACCGGTTCGCGGGGATCGTGACGCGGGTCGAGGTGGACCGCGTCGCTGCCGTAGTCGAGGTCCTCGCCGGACCGCACCGCATCGTGAGCCTGATGACCGCTGAGGCCGTGGAGGAGCTGGGGCTGCGGGTGGGGGACGAGGCGGTCTGCGTGGTCAAGGCCACGAACGTGATCGTCGAGGTTCCGTCGGGGCGGGAGGGCCGCGGATGATCGGTCGTCGGGCGCTGGCAGCAGCGCTGGCAGCAGCCCTGGTCGCCGCCGTGGCCGGCTGTGGTTCGGGGAGCCCGGCGCCCGCGACGCTCGAGCTGCGGGTTGCCGCCGCGGCGTCCCTCCGCACGGCGGTGAGGGTCCTCACCGGGACCTATGCGACGGAACAGCCCGGCGTCCGGTTCACGGTGACCACGGACTCGTCCGCCACGCTGCGGGCCCAGATCGAACAGGGTGCCCCGGTCGACGTGTTCCTGTCCGCGGACACCAGGATCCCGCAGGCCCTCGCCGACGGCGGGTTCATCAGCGGCGCCCCGGTCCCGTTCGCGGCCAACACCCTCGCCCTCGTCGTCCCGGTGGGCAACCCGGCCGGGATCGGCACCGTCGCTGACCTCGCCCGACCCGGCGTCCGGATCGTGGCGGCTGCCGAGGCGGTGCCGATCGCCGCCTACACATCCAGGGTGATCGAGGCGCTCGCGGCCGGAACGGCGGACCCTGCGGCCTTCAGGGCCGCGCTGCAGGCCAACGTCGTCAGCCGCGAGGAGGATGTCGCCGCGGTGCTTGCCCGGATAGTGCTCGGCGACGGAGACGCCGCGTTCGTCTACGCCACCGACGTCGCCGCCGGCGCGAAGGTGGTCGTCATCCCGATCCCGCCCGACGCCAACGTGCGGGCCGAGTATGCGGGCGTGGTGGTCAGGACGAGCCCGAACGTGACGGCCGCAGCCGCGTTCCTCGACTGGGTGGCCGGCGACGGCGGCCGGGCCGTGCTGGCTCCCCTCGGCTTCCTCCCGCCGTGACGCGTCTGCGGCGTCAGCGCGGGTGGCCGGTGGCGGTGGCCTGGGTCCTGGGCCTCGTGTTCGGCCTGCCCGTCGCGGTGCTGCTTTGGCGGGCGTTCCTCGGTGGCTCCATGGTGGCGGCGCTGGGCAGTCCGGCGGTCCTGGACGCGCTGCTGCTCAGCCTCGTGACGACGGCCTGCAGCCTCGCCCTCACCGTGGCGGTGGGCCTCCCGCTGGCCCTCGTGCTGGCCCGCCGACGATTCCGGGGTGCGTGGCTCGTCGAGACCCTGGTGGACTTGCCGATCGTGCTGCCGCCCGCCGTCGCCGGGCTGGCCCTGCTCCTGCTCCTCGGCCGCCGGGGCCTGCTGGGCGCGCCACTGGACGTCCTGGGCGTCACGATCCCGTTCACGACGGTGGCGGTGGTCCTGGCCCAGGCGTTTGTCGCAGCCCCGTTCTTCGTCCGCGCCGCGCGGGCCGGGTTCGCCGTCATCGATCGCGACCTGGAGGACGCGGCGCGCGTCGACGGAGCAAGGGAGCGGGACCTGTTCCGCTGGATCACCATGCCGCTGGCGGCCCCGGCCCTGGCCGCGGGCATGGTGATGGCCTGGGCGCGGGCTCTCGGTGAGTTCGGAGCCACCATCATGTTCGCCGGCAACGTCGCGGGCCGGACGCAGACGCTGCCGCTCCTCGTGTACGGGGAGTTCGGCGGGGGCGACCTCGACGCGTCGATCGCTGCTGCCGCGGTGCTCGTCCTCGCGGCGGGCGGCGTCCTGGTCGGCATCCGGGTCCTGCACTGGGGCAGGGCCCTGGACACCGGTGCCACCTGATCGAGCGCCATGGGCGATCATGGGGCCATGCCGGACACGCTGGTCGTCACCTGGGAGGCCCTGGACGGGCTCGTCGCGCGCCTCGCGACCGCCGTGGGACTCGACCATGACCTGGTGCTGGCGATCACGCGGGGCGGCCTCGTCCCGGCGGGCATGCTGGCGTATCGCCTGGACCTGCGGGAGATCCTCGTCGCCGGCGTCGAGTTCTACCGGTCGGACGGCGGCACCCACCCGGCACCCGTCATCGGCCACTTCCCGGACGCCTCGCTGCTCGCCGGGCAGCGTGTGCTCGTCGTGGACGAGGTCTGGGAGACCGGTGAGACGATGACCGAGATCATGGCGAGGGTCCGCGCGGCGGGGGGCACCGCCGTCTCCGCGGTCATCCACTACAAGCCGGGCCGGTCCCGTGTGGCGGGGGCTCCGGACCACTGGGCGGCAACCGTCCACGGCTGGGTGACGTACCCCTACAAGGCGGGATGCTGAGCGTGCGCCGCGGCCGACCTGTCCTCGATCGCCGTCCCGCCGCGCCTGGAGGAAAGCACCCATGACCACGCCCCGGACAACGGCTCGCCGCGGCCCGATCCTTGCTGTCATCCTCATCGCGATCGCGGTCCTGGGCGGAGCGGGCCTCTGGTACGCCTTCTCCCGGCCGTCCGGGCCGGCGCCCGTAGCGCTCGGATCGCTGGCGCCGACGGCAACGGCACCCGCCGGCAGTGCCGGGGCTGGTGTCGGCCCCACCGCGTCGTCGTCGGAGGAGTCGCTCGAGGGGGTCTGGACCACAGATGCCTCGGCCTCCTCGACGTCGGGGCCCGCGACTTTCGTGGGCTATCGGGTCCGCGAGGAGCTGGCGAACATCGGGGCGACAGAGGCCGTGGGCAGGACGCCTGACGTGTACGGGCTCCTTGCGATCGCGGGGACGACGATCACCAAGGTGGAGGTCACGGCCGACCTCACGACGCTGCAGAGCGACAACCGCAACCGGGACCGGCAGCTCTCCCGTCAGGCCCTCGAGACGGAGACCTATCCACAGGCAGCCTTCACCCTGACCGATCCGATCGAGCTGGGCTCGGTGCCTGCCGAGGGACAGGTCGTCGAGGTGACCGCCACCGGCGACCTGACGCTCCACGGCGTGACGAAGTCCGTGCAGATCCCGCTCCAGGCGCGCCTTGAGGGGGACACGATCTCGGTGGCGGGTTCGCTCCGGATCGCGTTCGCCGACTTCGGGATTGCAAGGCCGCAGGCCATGGTGGTCCTGTCGGTCGAGGACACGGCCATCATGGAGCTGCTGATCCACTTCACCCGGTGACGCGGCTGAGGGGCGCCTGGCGATGCGGACCGGGGCTCGGGCTGGTACCCTCACCCCATCCTGAGGCCGGTCCCGTGAGGCCGGCGTACCGGTCCCGTGAGGCCGGGTAGGAGGAACCTGCCAGTGCGCATGCCCGCCTGCGGCAATCTGCCGCGGTCCGCCGGGATCTGAGTGATCACCCCACCGTCTGCCGGACACCCTCCGCTGCCGCGTGCCGACGCGCTCGTCGATCCGCGTGTCGGTGACGTTGGTCCGGCGATGCTTGCGCTGGAGGACGGGACCGTCTTCCCCGGCATCGCCTTCGGCGCGTCCGTCGCCTCGGGTGGGGATCTCGTGGTCAACACCTCCCAGACCGGGTACCAGGAGATCGCCACCGACCCGTCCTACGCCGGCCAGGTCGTGGTCATGACGTACCCGCTGATCGGCAACTACGGACGCCTCATGGCGGACGACCAGTCCGAGCGCCCGTGGCTTCGGGGTCTCGTCGTGGCCCACGCGACGGCCGCGGTCCTCGATGACGCCCGCCAGCTGGCGACGCTGTTGCGGACGAACGGCATTCCGGCGATCGCCGGCGTGGACACCCGCGCGCTTGCCCGCCACCTGCGCTCGTCCGGCTGCCTGCGCGGGATCATCACGCAGCCGGGTCTCACGGACCCGGACGCGGCCATCGCCCTCGCCCGCACGGTGCCGCGCTGGGAGGACCAGGACTTCGTCGCCCAGGTGTCGCCCGCCGTGGTCCGCGAGGTCGGGGACGACCCGGCGACCCCCCTCGTGGCGATCGTGGATTTCGGGCTCAAGGCCAACATCGTCAACTCGCTCCGTCGGCGCGGGGTCCGTGTCCGCGTCCTGCCGTACAACGCCGCCGCCTCGGACGTCCTGGCCTCGGACGTGACGGGCGTCGTGCTCTCGCCCGGCCCCGGGGACCCGGCGCGCCTGGACGGGCCTGTGGCTCTCTCGCGCACCCTGATCGAGGACGGGCGGCCGCTCCTGGGGATCTGTCTCGGGCACCAGATCGTCGGCCGCGCCGCGGGCGCCGAGACCAGTCGCCTCCGATTCGGGCACCACGGCGCGAACCACCCGGTCCAGGACCTGGACACGGGTTACGTCCAGGTCACGGCCCAGAACCACGAGGTCCAGGTGGTGGGCGACAGCCTGCCGGCACGCTCCGGGTTCCGGGTCAGCCAGGTGAACCTCAACGACCGCTCGGTCGAGGGCCTCCGTCACGCCGATAAGCCCATCGAGACCGTCCAGTACCACCCGGAAGGGGCTCCGGGGCCACTCGACGCGCTCGCCGTGTTCGACCGGTTCGTGGACGCCTGCCGGCGGGGCGCCTGACGCGCGCATGTCCACCCGGTGAGCGCCCGATGACCGTCCCGACGCCGTACGAGCGGCCGCACCGGCCGAAGCCCGCGTCCGTGCTGATCCTGGGATCGGGTCCCGTGGTCATCGGCCAGGCCGCGGAGTTCGACTACGCGGGCACCCAGGCCTGCCGCGCCCTCCGGGCGGAGGGCGTCCGGACGATCCTCGTCAACTCCAACCCGGCCACGATCATGACGGACCCCACCGTGGCCGACGTCGTGTACCTCGAGCCGCTCACGGTGCCGGCGATCGAGGCCGTGATCGCGCGCGAGAAGCCGGAGGGGCTGCTGGCGGGCCTGGGCGGACAGACGGCGCTCAACCTGGCGATGGCGCTCTCAGAGGCCGGGGTCCTGGAGCGGCACAGCGTCCGCCTCCTGGGCACCCCGCTCGAGGCCATCCGCATGGCCGAGGATCGCGAGGCGTTCCGGGACCTGCTGGACCGCCTTGCCCAGCCATACTCGCCCTCGTTCATCGTCGAGGGCGTCGACGACGCCGCCCGGCGCGCGTCTGCCGAGGAGGCGCTGGCGGAGATCGGCCTGCCGGCCATCATCCGGCCCGCGTTCACGTTGGGCGGGACCGGCGGCGGCATCGTGGAGACCGAGGACGCGTACTGGGAGCGCATCCGTGCAGGCCTCCGTGCCAGCCCGATCAAGCAGGTCATGGTCGAGCGCTGCCTCGTCGGCTGGCAGGAGGTCGAGTACGAGGTCATGCGCGACGCCGAGGACACGTGCATCGCCGTGTGCTCGATGGAGAACGTGGACCCGCTGGGCGTCCACACCGGCGATTCGATCGTGGTGGCGCCCGTCCAGACGCTGACCGACCAGGTCCACCAGCGGCTGCGGAGCGCGGCCCTCGCGATCATCCGCGCGCTGGGCGTGGAGGGCGGCTGCAACGTCCAGTTCGCGCTCTCGCCCGACTCCACCGAGTACGCCGTGATCGAGGTCAACCCGCGCGTGTCGCGGTCGTCCGCGCTGGCGTCGAAGGCCACGGGCTACCCGATCGCCCGTGTCGCCGCCCAGATCGCCGCGGGCCGGACCCTCGCCGAGATCCCGAACGTCGTCACGGGCACCACGGTCGCGGCCTTCGAGCCGGCGCTGGACTACGTGGTGGTCAAGCTGCCCCGCTTCCCGTTCGACAAGTTCCCGGCGGCCGACCGGCGCCTCGGCTCGCAGATGAAGGCGACCGGCGAGGTCATGGCGATCGACCGCACCTTCGGGGCCGCCCTCAACAAGGCCCTCCGGGGGCTCGAGCAGGCGGGCGCAGGGCCGCTGGGCGAGGACCCGTCCTGGCGGTCGACCTTCGACTACCTGGCCGCGGTCTACGCGGGCCCTGAGGCGGATGCCGGGGCCGAGGTCGATGCCAAGGTCGATGCCTGGGCAGACCCGCTGCTCCCCGACGACGACACCGCCATCCGCTGGGTCGACGAGCGGGGCGAGGCTTGCGAGAGCACCCGGTTCGCGCAGCGCTCGGCCGCGCCCATCGTCCTCCGGCAGTTCCTCGAGCCGTCCGACTCCCGGCTGTGGCGCCTCCTTGGGCTCCTTCGCCGTGGCGTGCCGCAGGAGGTGGTCCGGCGCGCCACCGGCATCTCGCCCTGGTTCCTCGCGGAGATGGGCCGCAACCTGGCCCTGGAGCGGGATGTGCGCGCCCTCGGCGTCCGCCTGGTGGACGCGGAGGACCCCGAGGCCGCCTCGCTGCTCGTGACCGCCAAGCGCGCCGCATTCTCGGACCGGGACCTCGGGCTCCTCGCCGGCGTCGGGGAGGCGGCGGTCCGGGGCGCGCGCCTGGCCCTGGGTCTCATCCCGGGCTACGCGATGGTGGACACCTGCGCCGCCGAGTTCGCCGCGGAGACGCCGTACTTCTACTCCACCTACGCGTCCGCGGGCTCACCGCCAGAGGCGCCGCCGGTGAAGCGCCCCGCGGCGCTCGTCATCGGCAGCGGACCTGTCCGGATCGGGCAGGGGATCGAGTTCGACTACTGCGCGGTCCAGGCCGCCGATGTGCTCCGCCGCGAGGGCTGGAGCGCGGTGATGGTCAACTCCAACCCGGAGACCGTGTCCACGGATTTCGACGCGTCCACGCGCCTCTACTTCGAGTCCCTGGACGCGGAGAGCATCCGCAGCATCATCGAGTTCGAGAGCGGCGCCACCGGCACCCACCCCGCCGACGCCGCGGACCTGCTGCCGGCCGTGGTGGCGTTCGGCGGGCAGACGCCGCTCAACCTCGCCGCGCCGCTCGTCGCCGCCGGGGTCCCGCTGCTGGGATCCGACCTCGAGGCCATCGACCAGGCGGAGGAGCGGACGCGGTTCTCGGCGCTGCTGGACCGCCTCGGCATCCCGCAACCTGAGGGCGGCATGGCGGAGTCGATCGAGGAGGCCCTGACCCTGGCCGAGCGGATCGGCTACCCGGTCATCGTCCGTCCGTCCTTCGTCATCGGCGGGCTCGCCATCGACTTCGCCTACTCGCCCGAGGACCTCGCCCGGCACCTGGCCGCCGCGGCCATCGTGGACCCCGATCGCCCAGTCCGCATCGACCGCTTCCTCGAGGGCCTCGAGGTGGACGTCGACGCCATCTCGGACGGGACCGACGTGCTCATCCCGGGCCTGCTCGAGCACGTCGAGCGGGCGGGCGTCCACTCCGGGGACTCGATCGGCGTGTTCCCGCCCCAGCACGTCTCTGAGGGCGACCAGGCGCTGATCGTCGCCACGATGGAGCGAATCTGCCTGGCGCTGGGCGCGAGGGGCCTCGTCAACGCCCAGTTCATCGTCCGCGAGGACGGCGTCTACCTGATCGAGGTCAACCCGCGCGCCTCGCGCACCGTGCCGTTCATGTCCAAGGTCACCGGCGTCCCGATGGTGGAGCTGGCGGTCCGGATCTCGCTGGGCGCGACGCTTGCACGCCTCGGCTGGTCAGGCGGCCTGCGCCCGGAGCCTCCGTTCGTCGCGGTCAAGGCCCCGGCGTTCTCCACGGCCAAGCTCAAGGGCGTGGATCCCTCGGTGGGACCCTTCATGCAGTCCACGGGCGAGGTGATCGGGATCGCCGTGGATCCGCGGGTGGCGATGGCCAAGGCGCTCACCGGCGCGTCCCTGGTCCCGCCGCGGGCCTCGGATGGCGAGGTGCCGCTGGCGCTGCTCTCGATCGCGGACCGGGACAAGGGCGGGCTGCTGGACCTCGCGCGGGCGCTGGTCCGGGCGGGCTACCGGCTGGCCGCCACCGCCGGGACGCGCGCAGCGCTGGCGGCGGCGGGGTTCGCGGCGATGCCGGTCGCGAAGCTGGGCGCGGAGCCGGTGGGGGACGAGGCCGGGATCCTGGGGCTGATCGCCGACGGGCGGGTGCGGCTGGTGGTCAACACGCCCACGCCGCGCTCCGGCGCCGTGCGCGACGCCGCGGAGATCCGCCACGCGGCCATCGCGGAGGGCGTGCTGTGCCTGACGGCGATCGAGACCGGGGTCGCTGCTGCAGAGGCGCTGGACCCGGCGATCGCGGACGCCATCGCGGTGGTCCGGCCGATCACGGACTGGGTGCCGGGTGGGGGCGCACCCGCGGGCTGAACGCCGGCACGAGGCCGGCACGAGGCCGCCAGGGCTGTTCGCTGGTCCCGGACCGGATGTGGTCCCGTGGACCACGAACTCGGTGCCGCGACCGTCTTGGGCGCCGCCGCGGCGGGTTTGTGGCTTCCCGCACCACGATTCGCCGGTCTGGCGGGGATTCGTAGCCTTGGGCGCCACGGATCTGCCGCGATGGCTCCCCTTTCGGGTCGCGGCGGCGCTTTCGTGGTCCGTGGCGCCACGCCCCCGCTCCCGCCCGGGGAAGTCGTGGAGGCACGGCCCCACCGGACGCCGCAGCGACCCGGCGCGGAGATTGCCCGCGGTCAGGCGGCGCGGAGATTGCCCGCGGTCAGGCGGCGCGGGTGATCCCCGGCGCGCGGATCGCCTCTGCCTGCTCCACGACGATCGCCTGGCCCAGCGACCACAGCGTCAGCGTGGTCAGCACGACCATCACCACCGCCAGGGGGATCTCGCGGGCGCGGAGGTTGCGCGGCCGGGGAGTGCCGTTGGCGTGGACCTTCCTGTGTCGCATGTCCCGGGCCGGCCTCGGCGCCAGCCCAGCGTCAAGATCCCGCTGCGCGGTCACGTGTCCTGCCCACGCACCCAGCATGTGCCCGCCGACGACCGCGGCCAACTGGACCGTCCACACGAGCCCCGGTGGCAACCACGCCCCGGTCGGCTCGAAGAACGCCGTGCCGAACAGATCGTCACCGCGCTGGAGCGGGTCGGAGACGGCGACCAGGATCTGCTGGCCCTCGATCAGCAGATACGTCAAGTAGTGCGCGACGAGGTAGCCGACGGCGATGGGGAGCAGGCCTGCCCCGATCGCGCCCGGGCTCACCGTGCGCGCGACGAGGAGAGCAGCTCCCGCGATCATGCCCAGGAACGCGAACAGCAGCAGGCTCATCGGGCCTGCAGCCGGGTTCCCGAACACCTCGGCGAAGGCCACGGTCTGTGAGAGCCCGTCGAAGATGATCGAGCCCGTCCCGACGGCGACGAGCACGATCCGCGGCGCTGGCCAGGCCGCCTTCAGCAGGCCGGCGGCAAACGGGCGGCGGACGACGCGCACCGGGTCCCCCGCGTCCTCGCCCTCACCCTCCAGCGTGCCGTACGGTGCCAGCAGGTTCAGTGTCCGGAACCAGACCGTGAACGTCTCTCCCTGGGCCCGCCAGGCGTCGCGCCCGAAGTTGGCCATGAGCGCGAGGGTGAGGATCGTGTAGCCAAGGAGCACGACCGTGAGGGTGCCGCTCCCGGCCACCGCCACCAACTCCAGCCAGACGAAGAACGCGAAGCCCAGCGCCGCTGGCCAGAGCGACGCCCATCTCGGGATCGGGGACGGGCGCCAGCCGCGGATCCCGAGCCGCCGGAGCGGCCAGGCGAGGAGGTCATGGATGGTGGCGAAGGGGTCCAGCCACTCCCATATCGGGCCTACGAGGGCCGAGATCGTAGCGAGCCCCACCCAGCCGTACACCCACAGGAACAACGGGGCGACGGCCGCGGCGGAAGAGCCGCCGGCGAGCCCCTGGAGCAGGATCCATGACCAGCCGGCGAGGCCGATGAGGCGGAGGGCGACGCGGAGGGCGCGCGGCACCGTGACGACGCGGGATGCTGGTTCGGCTGCGGCCCGCATGTCCCGGGCGAGCACGAACAGGAACGACAGCGCGACCGTCGCCGCCGCGCCCGCGAGGTAGACGGCCAGGGGCAGCGGGCTCTGGTAGGTGGCGGTGAGACCGTGGGCCGCGACGACCGTCGGCAGCGCGGCCACCAGGGCGAGGCCGGCTCCGGCTCCGAGGAGTCGTGCCGGGACGCGGATGCGCGGGCGTGTCACCCGTCAGGCCTTGCGACTGCGCCGGAGGACGAAGGCCCCGATGCCGACCACGACGAGCAGCCCCGCCACGATCGGGAACAGCACGTCGACGGACGAGGTTGACACCGGAGTCGCGCCGCTGCCACCCGGGACCGGCGTGGGTGCACGCGTCGGCGTGGGGGTGGCCAGCGGCGTCACGGAAGGCGCCGCGGTGGCGATCGAGGAGGGTTCAGCGCTCGGCGGGGCGGCGCTCGGCGGGGTGGGGGTCGGCGGGGTGGGGGTCGGCTCCGCCACCGTGAAGGTCAGCGTGCCGCGGAGGATGTGGCCGTCGGTGGCACCCGCTGTCCAGCGAACCTCGTAGCCTCCGGGCGCAAGGACGAGCCCGTCGAGGGCCATGACCTTCGCGCCCGCCGTCGTGACCTTGCCGGTCCCCATGGTGGCGCCGTCCCGGACCAGCTTGAAGGAGCTCTTGGTGGGATCGAGAGCCTCGTCGAAGGTCAGGGTGATCCTGACGGGCGGCGTCGTGACGACGGCCTTGTCCTCCGGGCTCGACGCGACCAGGTTTGCATCGGCCGCCACCGGCGAAGCCACCGCCAGCGCGAGCAGGAGGCCCGCGATGATGGCCGTTGGCCGGATCGGGATGGACCGGGTGCCGCGATGGTGATGGGCCGTGCCCCGGCTGTCGTAGGTACTCACGTCGGCGGAGTCTACATCGAGGGCCACACGTGCCGTCGAGGGCCGGTCGCCCGGCCGCATCCGTACGGCCGCGGTGCGCGAAGATGAGGGCGTCACGCTGGTCAATCTGCCGGCGGCGCCACGGAGGATCGATGTCCGCCCCGCCCGACCCGCCCCCGGTCATGCCCATCGTGATCGGCGCACCCGAGGACGGCTATGTCCCGGGCGTCTGCAACATCGGCCCCTGGGAGATCCGGCGACGCCGGGCTTTCGCGATGGCCGGGTTCGTGGTCGCGGCGATCCTGTTGCTCGCGCTTGTGATGTCGGGAGCGCCCGGGGAGCTCCGGCTGCTGGTGCTGCTCCCGGCGTGGGGCGGGATGTTCTCGTGGCTCCAGGCACGGCGCCGGTTCTGCGCCGGCTTCGCAATCGCCGGAATCAGCAACTTCGCCGACGGCGAGGCCGGACGCCATGCCGTCACGGACCCTGCGGCCCGGCGGGCGGACTTGGAGGCCACGCTGCGCCTCACCCGCGACTCGCTTGCCTTCGCGATCGTGGTCACGATCCTGGCGGTACTGCTCCCGGTATAGGGTCCGGACCGTCAGGCGTGCCCGCCGGCGAGCGCTCCCGGCGGAGGTCGGCATTCGCAGCATCCAGGGGCGTGCTATCGAACCTGCGCACCGGTGTGCACGGCATCCGCCGGCGGGCCGGCCACGTGCCACCAGCCGTTGTGCGACCCAACGGTTCCGCGCCGCGCTGTTTCACCCGAGCCGGACACGCACCGGCGCGCCCGGACGCCCGAGAGGCGCCCGCACCCTACAATCGCCCCGACCCACCGCCGCCCGAGGATTCTCCCCGCATGCCCGTTCCCGTCGTGGAGTTCAGCGACGAGCGCCTGCCCAACGGCCTGCGCCTGATCGTCGCCGAGGATCACCTGGCGCCCGTGGTGGCCGTGAACCTCTGGTACAACGTCGGCTCCAAGCACGAGGTCGCAGGGAAGACCGGCTTCGCCCACCTGTTCGAGCACGTGATGTTCCAGGGCTCGGCGAACGTCGGCAAGGCGGAACACATGGCCCTGGTCCAGGCGGCCGGCGGCACGCTCAACGGGACCACCTGGCTCGACCGGACCAACTACTACGAGACGATGCCGTCGCACCAGCTGGAGCTGGCCCTGTGGCTCGAAGCGGACCGCATGGGCACGCTCCTCGCGGCGCTCAACCAGGAGAACCTGGACAACCAGCGCGATGTCGTGAAGAACGAGAAGCGCTGGAGCTACGACAACCGGCCGTACGGCTCCTGGAACGAGAAGCTGCTCGGCCACCTGTTCCCGCCCGGGCACCCGTACCACCACCCGACGATCGGGTCCATGGAGGACCTGGACGCGGCCTCGGTCGACGATGTCAAGGCCTTCTTCGCCACCTGGTACGCGCCCAACAACGCCGTGCTGTCCGTCGCTGGTGACTGTGAGCGCGCCCAGGTGCGCGCGTGGGCGGACCGCTACTTCGGGCCTATTCCGGCCAACCCGGTGATCCCGTCGCTCCCTGACATGTCGCTCCCTGAGCTGATCGGTGAGGAGCGCCGGGAGGTGGTGGAGGACCGCGTGCCGCTGGCGCGGGTGTTCTTCGGCTTCAGGACGCCGGTCTTCGGCGACCGGCGGTTCGATGCCCTGGATCTTGCCTCCCAGCTGCTCGCGGGCGGCAAGGGGAGCCGGCTGCACCGGCGCCTGGTGCGCGAGGAGCGCCTCGCCCAGGACGTGAGCATCGGGCTCCTGCCCGTGATCGGCGGTGCCTCGGCGGCCATCGGCTCCGTGACGGTCCGGCCGGGCGTGGACATCGCCGCGGCTGAGGCGGCCTACCTCGAGGAGCTGGAGAAGCTGGCGACCGAGCTGCCGACGGAGGACGAGATGGCGCGGGCGAAGGCGCTCTGGGAGGCCGACGAGCTCGGCGCCCTGGCGCGCGTCGAGGAGCGGGCGGACCGTCTCTCAGCCTATGCGACGCTGTTCGACGACCCTGCGCTGATCAACACCCTGCTGCCGCGCTACCTGGCGGTGACCGCCGAGCAGGTCCGCGACGCGGCGCGCGCGGTCTTCCGGGCGGACAACCGGGTCGTCGTGACCTACATCCCGAGGCCGGGCGATCAGCCGGCCGACGTCGCGGACGACGAGGAGGCCGCGTGAGCGGGCGCGCCGGCATGATCACCCAGCGTCCGGTCCCGGGCCACCCCCGCCCGTACGAGTTCCCGGCCACCATCCGCACGTCGCTCGCCAACGGCTTGCGCGTCATGGTCACGCCCATGCCCGGACGAGCGCTCGTGGCGGCCTCGCTGTCCCTGCGCACCGGGGCGGTGGACGAGCCGTCGGAGATCGGCGGCGCGACGGTCCTCGCCGCCCGCGCCCTCACCGAGGGTACCGAGGTCCGCGACGCCATCGCCCTGACCGAGGCCGCCGAACGCCTGGGGGCGTCGCTTCACGCCGAGTCCGGCTGGGACGCGACCTCCGTGAGCCTGGACGTGCCGGCGACGCGGCTGGAACCGGCGATGGACCTGCTGGCAGAGGTCGTGCGCCGGCCGGCCTTCCCCGGATCCGAGGTGGAGCGCCTCCGTGACGAGCGCCTCACGGACCTGCTCCAGGCCAGGGCGGACCCTCGCCGGCGCGCCGACGAAGCCTACGTCTCGTCCATCTACGCTCCCGTCAGCCCATACCACCGCCCGGCCGGCGGCGCGGCAGACACCGTGGAGGCGCTGACCGCCACAGACCTGCGGCGCATCCACGCTAGCGCCTACGTCCCGGAGCGGGCCGCCCTCGTGGTGGCCGGTGACGTGGATCCCGAGGCGGTCCTGCGTGTTGCCGAGGCGCTGTTCGGCGACTGGGAGGCCTCCGGATCGGGCGCGACCGCCGTCATCGACGACACCAGCGCCGTTACCGATCGGTTCATCCGCGTCGTCCACCGGCCCGGCGCCGTCCAGACCGAGGTCCGCATCGGCCACCCGGGCCTGCGCCGGCTCCACCCGGACTACCACGCCGTGTCCGTGATGGGCGCCATCCTGGGGGGCCTGTTCAACTCCCGGCTCAACATGAAGCTGCGCGAGGAGAAGGGCTACACCTACGGCGCCAGCGCCGGCTTCGACCTGCGGCGTGCCCGCGGCCCGTTCACCGCCCGAGCGGCCGTCAACACCGATGCCACCGTCCCGGCCCTCGGGGAGTTCCTCGTCGAGCTGGACCGGATCCGCGAGGGGCTGGTCACCGACCCCGAGATCAACGCGGCCCGCGACTACCTCGTGGGCGTGTTCCCGCTCCGGTTCGAGACGCCGGGTCCCGTGGCCGGGTCGCTGGCAGGGCTCTTCGTCCACGGCCTCCCGGACGACGAGCTGGCCCGGTACCGCACCGCCATCGAGGCCGTGACCCCAGATGACGTCCTGCGTGTCGCGCGGGACCACATCCACCCGGAGCGCGCGGCGATCGTCCTCGTCGGCGACCACGACGAGTTCGGCGAGGCGCTCGCGGCAGCGGGGATCGCCCCGATCGACGTCCAGGTGGATGCCGACCCGGCCACGGCCGCCTGACGCGCGACAGTTCCCCGGGAGGCGCCCGCCACGACACCTGAGCGCCGATCGGTCGATCCCGGTCGGGAAGTTGCCCGCCGGGCCGTCATGGTGGCCGCCGACTGATCGGGCGCCGGACACACCGCGGGCTCCAGGAGACTCCGCGGAAAATACTGGCCCGAGACCCGAAACCTTTGCATCGGCAACGGACTCAGGCAGGGTGAAGACGGCCCCAGCGAGGGAGGCCGATCCACCAGACGGAGTCACGCACATGCAGCTCAGCAACAAGGTCATTCGCTCGGTGGGCACGTCGCTCGTCGCCGTGTTCCTGGTCGGCGGCGCGGCCCTCGCCACCGGCACGTTCGGGGGCGGCGCGGTCCGCTTCGACGACAGCACCCCTGCCTCGGACCTGGCCACCGAGTCGCCCGGCGCCTCGGCCACGGCCAGCGCCGAGCCGACCATGGAAGCGACCGAGAGCCCGGAACTCGAGAGCGAGTCCCCGAGCGCCTCTCCGGACGCGACGGCCGAAACCGGGAGCGAGTCCCCGAGCGCCTCTCCGCGCGCGACCCCCGAGTCGTCCGACGATCACGGCGGCGACCGCGCCGGTGACGACTCCGACGACAGCGCAACGGCCGAGCCTTCCGACGACCACGACGGCGACGACGGCGACGACGGCGATGATGACGATCACGACGACGACGACAGCAGCGGCCACGGCGGTGGCGACGACGACAAGGGAAGCGACGACTAGTCCCAGTCCATTCCGATCACGGCCACATGACCTCCGTCCTGCGATGGGAGCCGGCCGGACCCGCGATGATATCGACGGGCTCCGGACCGGCCCCTGCGGGCGCATCCACCCGGATGCCCCCGCCATATCGCAGCTCGGAGGTCGGCCTCACGGACAGGACCGCGACCATCGTCGCCACGGATGCGGGAACCACGGCCAATGACCGCTCGATCGTCGACGCCATTCTTGCCGGTGATCGCGACGCCTTCCGCACGCTCGTCGAGCGTGAAGGCGCAGCGGTCATCTCGGCCTGTGCACGGGTGCTCGGGGACCGATCGGAAGCCGAGGACGTGGCCCAGGAGGCATTCGTGATCGCCTACCGGTCGCTCTCGTCCTGGCGCGCTGATGGCGCGTTCGGTGCCTGGCTGTCGCGGATCGCCGTCCGCCTGGCCATCCGCCGCGCCGCCGGCCGCAAGCGGGTCACCTGGCTGGACCCGCTGGCGGCCGAGGCCGATCAGCCCAACCAGCACCGGTTCCGCACCGTCGGCTCGTCCGACGCGGTGGACCCGGTGCACACCCTGATCCGTTCGGAGCGCGACGCCCAGATCCGGGCCGCCGTCGCCTCGCTCGACGAGCCCTATCGGGAAGTCGTCGCGCTCCGGTTCTTTGCCGAGCGATCCCTCAACGAGATCGCGGAGGCCACATCCCGCCCTCTCGGCACTGTGAAGACGCATCTGCACCGGGGCCTGGCGCGCCTGAGGCGGTCGCTCGAGGAGGCGGACCGATGACGGACGACCGCCCGGGCACCCAGCCGAGGCCGTTCGGGCCCGATGAGCTGGACGGCGTGTCTGCCCTCCGGCCCGACGAGCTGATCGCGGAGACGCGCCTGGCGCGCGACCTCGAGGGGGTCGCAGCCCGCGGCAGCGTCCGTCCCTCGGCGGACTTCAGCGATCGCGTGATGGCTGCCGTCGCCCGGGAGCCGGCCGCGGCGCCGGTCCGGGCGGCGGGCACCGCGCTGCGCCACGGCGCGTTCGTGGCGTTCCTCGCCTCGATCCGCGACGCCTGGCGGGTCACGGTCAGCCCGGCCTTCCCGATGGCGATGCGCGCCCAGGCCATGGCGCTCGTGCTGGTGGTTGCCGGCGTGGCGGCGGGCAGCGGCGCCGTGACCGCGGGTGCCCTGGGGCTGCTCGACGGGGACCGGTCCACGCCGACCCCGCCGGTGGAGGCCCCGACCCCGATGATCGAGCCGACGCTCCTGCCGACGATGACGTCGCAGAGTCCGGAGCCGTCCGACAGCGTCTCGCCGTCACCTTCAATGGAGGACGAGTCCGGTGAGCCGTCCGGTTCCCCGGAGCCGTCCCAGTCACCCGACACCGAGACCGGCCATCCCTCGGATGACGGAGGCGGTTCAAGCGGCGGAACGACGGCTCCATCGTCGACGACGAAGACCCCGTCACCGACGCGGACCCCCTCGCCGACCGCGTCACCGTCCGATGACAGCGATCGTTCGGACGCTCCGGAGACCCCGCAGCCGTCGAAGACGCCCGACCCGGACGACTGAGCTCAGCGCTCCTTGAGCAGGGTCGCGGGTGAGCCCGTTCCCGCCAGCAGCGCACCGAGCGGCCCCAGGATGACGATCACCGCCGCCGCCATCGCGGCGGTGCGCAGCGCCAGCCACACCTGATCGAGGTCCGGCAAGCCCGTCGTCACCGAGTGGACGGCCATCGCCCAGGCCGAGCTGATGATGAGGGACCCAAGAACCAGCACGATCGCCTCGATCTGGTGCATGATCAGCAGCCCTCGTAGGCGCACCCCGAAGGCCCGGTAGACGGCCGTCTCCGAACGACGGAACAGCGCCATCAGTGAGAGCATCGCGGCCCCGACGGCGCCGACCGGCAGCCAGCCCCAGCGCTGGGGCCGCCCGGCCAGCATGTCCAGCGGGTCGACGCCGAACTCTCCGCGTGAGACGGCGCGCCGCGCTGCGGCCTCATCGGGAGCGAAGTGCGCGGGCAGCCAGAGCAGGCCGGCCTCGAAGGCCTCGGGTGAGAACTCGACCCAACACTGGGCAAGCCGGCCGGTCGGCGCAACGGGATCGAGGATGCGGCGAGCGGCGAACTGGTTCCGCGGTGCGAGATCTGCGACCGTCACCGGCGCGCTCGACTCGCCCGCCAGGGTGAGCCAGCCGCCGTCGGCAAGGCCGAGCTCGCCGGCCGCAGCAAGACCCGCGATGTAACCGGCGTCCGTTCGCGACTCGAAGCGAGGATCCCAGACGCGGACGATGTCGCCCGTCACCACCCAGCGCTCGAAGAACACCCCCGGCGAGCTGGCAGCGATGACCTGCCCGCCCTCGCGCCAGCCGCCGGCCGCGACGACGTACGGCTTCCAGCTCAGCTCCTCGCAGAACGCGGCGTCAAGCCCGTTCGGTCCATCGACCACGGCAACCCTTCCGCCCGCCATGTCGAAGCGGCGCGCCTGTTCCTTGACGTCCGAAGCGAAGGAGAGTTCCGCCCACGTGAGTGCGCCGACCAGACCGCCGAGGCCGACGAGCAGTACACCGGCGCGAGCGCCGGAAGCCGCGAGGTTGGCGAGTGCCTCCCGGATGACCGCGGTGAGGCGCCAGCCGTCGCTCACCTCACCTCTCCGCTCGCAGCCGGCCGTCGACGATCGTGTAGGTCCGGCGACACCTGCCGGCGATCAGCGGGTCGTGTGTCGCGGCCACGACCGTTGTGCCCGCCGGACGGGCCGAGAAGAGGACCTCAGCGACGATCTCGGAGGTGGAGCGATCGAGCTGGCCCGTCGGCTCGTCGGCCAGCACGTAGCGCGGGCGACCGACCAGCGCTCGGGCGATCCCGACACGCTGGGCCTGACCGCCGGACAGCCGCATCGCGACCTGCTCCTCCATGCCCCCGAGGCCCACCGCCTCGAGCATCGCCGTCGCCGCGACGCTGACTTCGCCAGGAGCGAAGCCGACCGCATGGAGGCCGAGGGCCACGTTCTCCAGGGCCGTCCGGCGACCGAGCAGGTTGATCGTCTGGAAGACCCAACTCAGCGAGCCGGGCGGCAGTTCCTCGCGACCCACGAGCATGCCGTCGAGCAGCACATCGCCCTCCGTCGGCCGGAGCAGGCCGCCCAGGATGCTGAGCAGTGTGGTCTTGCCGGACCCCGACGCGCCGACGATCGCGACCGTCTCGTCGGCGCCCACTTCAAGGTCGATGCCGATCAACACCGGCGGCTGGTCGCCGTAGCGGTGGGTGACCCCGGTCAGGCTGAGGGGCATGCCGGTTCGGCCAGGATGTCGGCCGGGTTGTACAGGACCCTGGCGGAGGTCGCAGCAGGCCGGATGAAGGTCACACCCGCGCGGCCCGAGACGACCTCCACGGCGACCGCCTCGTAGCGTCCACCGCTGTCGGCCCAGATGCACAGCCGGCCGTTCGATCCCGACATGATGGCCGACGAGGGCAGGGACCAGACAGCGAGCGACTCCGCCCTGCGCACCGAGCCCGAGGCGCTGTCGAGCAACGGCGTCAAGGCGGCACTGAGCCGGCCGAGATCCTCCTGCCTGACGGCGCCTGTCTCCGGGTCGAGCGGCAGCTCCTCGCCGTCGATCGCGAGGACGTACGCAACCCCGGGCTCTGGTTTGAGCGGTCCGCCGTCAAGGCGGAGCAGCGCGACTGAGTCCAGTCGCGGAGCCCCCGCCGCCACGTTCGCGCCGTGGCTAGGAGCCTGGGCGCCGGCCGTCAGCTGCACCGAAGCCACCTCAAACGGCCCCTCCGGCAGCCAAACGAACCAGCCTGGATCGAAGGCCTCGACCGGCCCGCTACTGCCCAGGTCGGCGGCCAGGGCGCGGACGGCCGCGATGGTCGTCCGACTCACGTGCGACTCATCGTCCGGGACCTTCTCCAGGTACCCCAGAGCTGTCAGCGCCCGGTGCAGCCAGGTTACATCCGGCCCTCGTGCATCCAGCGCAAGCGAACGGTAGAAGGGCTGCGGGCCGGCCACGGTCAGCCGCGTCACGCCGTCGATGACGGCGATCGGATCGCCGGTCCGCAGCGCGTCACCGGGACGCAGGTGGACGTTGCCGACGGTGCCTGACCAGGCAGGTGCATAGAGCGTCGGTCCTTCGGTCCACGTGAGCGTTGCGGCGACACCTGTGCGCTCGTCGAATTCGGTGATGCGCGCCGGTTCGACGATCGCGCCGGGCGTTTGGCTGAGTCCGTCAAGCTGTTCCTGACTGAGGAGCAGGCCGACGAGCAGGCCGGCCGGCACGCCCAGGAGCGTGGCGGTGACGACAGTCCAGACCACGCCCCCCACGCGATGGCTCATTTGGAGAGTCCCCTCACTCGCCCCGCTCCCACGGCCGGCAGCCGAAGGGAACCGCGTCGCTCGCCTCTTCCACGGTCGGTGGGTTGGACAGCGCCAAGCCCTTCGCTCTGGCGCAATCCCAGGCCCGTCGGAGCCAGGCCTGGATCTCCTCCTCGGAAGGCTCGAACTGGCGCCGATACACCGCCCCGACGGCGTATGACCACTGAGCCTGGCACCTGCCGTTCACGTCGCCGTATCTGTCCTGAGGGTCGTCGCCAACGCTGGCTCGCGAGCCAAGCCAGTGTTTCGGGTCCCATCCCGGCACGACAACAAGGTAGCCCTCCGGGTAGCGGAGCGGACCCTGGACATCGAACCCCTCGTCGCGCATGCATTGGATGGCGGCGGTGAACGCCCGTTCGTACTCGTCGAAGGTGACCGCACCGTCGGCGAAGATCTCCTCCTGCAACGCGCGTCCGCCGACGTCCGGGCCAGGATCATGGGGCAAGGGCTCGTCGAAGACGATCGGCGTCGCGGTGGGTGCGGGGGAGCAGGCGATCGCCGCCAAAGCCAGCGCCACGAGTCCGAGCATCCGAACTGGGCTCTGGAGGACGGCCACGGTCATGCTGCCGGCATTGCCCCGTTCGACCTTACCAGGCGTGTGGCTGCTCGACCGGAGACCACGACTCCCACCAATGCTCCTGTCCCCTGTGCTGGCTGGCAACGGCCGTCGAGCCTGCGCGGAGGTCGAAGACCCTCACATTCCCCGGAAAGCCGCCGGAAACCTCAAACCATCCCGAGACGACCGCTCCCGGGTTTGACTTGAGCCGGACGGCTAGGCCTCGGCATGCGCCGTTGAAGTTCGTGGTGCGAGCGAACGCCTGGTTGTTCTGGGAGCCGTGGTCACCCGAGAAGGTGCATGTGGTGTATTGGTTGCCATAGCTCCACGGCCCGCCCGCGCTCACCGCCCCACCGACGACCGTTCCGGGCAACGCCAACACCATGGCGATTGCGGCAACGACAACGACGCGCAAACGACAACGACGCGCATCGGACGTGGACGCGACATTCCCGGATCTCCTTTCCTGCC
This sequence comes from uncultured Chloroflexota bacterium, assembly GCA_947085195.1. Classification (GTDB taxonomy): domain Bacteria; phylum Chloroflexota; class Limnocylindria; order Limnocylindrales; family CSP1-4; genus CAIXZV01. Next base: position 14,289 of record CAMTVM010000062.1, on the reverse strand, counting down.
CAAGGGTGTGGGCCAGATCCCACGTGCCCCGACAGCCCGGATGGGAGCCTAGCACCGGTGGCCGGTCCAGGCAAGCTGAGTTTGCCGCGCTACCCTCGGGGCCGGTGCCGGCCCGGTGCCGTCCCGTTTGACGTGCCTGGCGTACGCTGGGCGGCATGATCGTCGTCGTGGGCCTGCCGGCCTGGAACCCGGGACCGCCGCCGCTCCCCGCGGGCCGTGCCGCCGCCATCGCCCTTGCCGCCGCAGGGGCGGGCGCCCGAGTGGAGCTCATGGGCCGTGTCGGGGACGACGCTGCCGGCGACTCGCTGGTTCTTGCGCTCGGTCACGAAGGTGTTGGTCACGTCGCGCTGCTGCGGGACCCCGCCCGGCCGACGCTCATCCACCCGGGGCCCGGGACCGATGGCGACGAGCTTCTCGAGGCCGCCCCCCGGAACGGCCACGGCGGGGCGCTCGACGCGGACCGTGGGGGTCCCCGGCTGGAGCCCGCCGACGTGGCGCTCGGCCTCCGCTATCTCACGGCGTTCGATGTGCTGGTCGTGGGGGACGACGCCCCGGTCGACGTGATCCCCGCGTGCGTCGAGGCGGCGGCCTTCGCCGGCGCCCGGCTCGTGGTCGCGGTCCGGTTGCCCGGTGGCGTGCCGGACGGGCTACCGGAGGACGCGACGGTGCTGATTGCGCCGGACGAGGATGGCGAGGCGTTCGCACGCCTCCTCGGCCGGTATGCGGCAGCCCTCGACGCGGGCTCAGAGCCCGGAGCCGCGTTCGCGGTCGCAGCCGGCGACGGCTGGGAGCGACCGGGCGGCTGACCGCGCGCAGAACCTGGCAGCCTTCGCGCCCGATCGCTCTCAGAACAGGGTCGACGGGCCGGGCAGCTCCGCGGGCGGCGAGGTCCCGGGCGCCGCCTCGATCAGCGCGGGGCCGTCGTTCCGGACGTTGTTCACGAGTACCGACACCGCCCGGGCGTCCAGCGCCACGTCCTCACGCGGCTCGAGGAGTGCGCGCAGCTCGCCGGGATCGGCCGGAGCGGGGTCCAGCCAGCGAGCCCACGAATCGGGCGCGATCACCACCGGCATGCGGTCGTGGATCGCCGTCATGAAGTCGTTGGGGCGGGTGGTGACGATGGTGAAGGTCCGGCGCCAGTCGCCCGTCTCGGGATCCTGGCGCCCGGTCCAGAGCCCGGCGAGCGCGAGGGGCCGGCCGGCCGGGTCGTGGATCCAGAGCGGTGTTCGCGTCCTGCCATCCCGGCGCCATTCATAGAAGCCGTCCACGGGGACCAGGCAACGCCGCCGCCGGAACGGGTCCCGGAAGAGCGGGCTGGTGGCGAGGGTCTCGGCCCGGGCGTTGAACGCCCTCGAGCCTGCCCTGGGGTCCGTGGCCCAGGAGGGGACGAGGCCCCACCGGTACCGCACGACGGCGCGGCGGTCCTCGCGCTGGACCACGACCGAGGCCTCGTCGGTGGGCGCCACGTTGAAGCGGCCGCCGGGGTCCTCCGCGAGGTCGTCCGCCTCGAACAGGCTCGCGATCTCGGAGCTGGGGCGCTGCTGGGTGAACCGTCCGCACATGCCCGGGAGTCTACCCGCGGGCCGACACTGGGCTTCGACGCCGGACCCCGCCGCGCCGCCCCGCGGCGCCGCCTCAGGTACAGTCGCGGCCGTGACTGATCCCATGCCCCTCGACCTCGCTTCCGTGCTCACCCGCGACGGCCCGCTGCCGCGCCACGTGGCCATCGCCGCGCTGGACAGGGCGGCGGATCTCATGGCCACGGCGGACTTCCTCGATGCCGGCCGCCTCTACCAGCGCGTCATCGGGTTCGAAGACCCGACCGTCACGGCCGCAGCCATGCTCGGCCTCGGCGAGGTGCTCCACCGTCTCGACGACGACGCCCAGGCGCTGGCGACCTGGGAGGAGGCCACGCGGCTGCCCGAGACACCGTCCACCTACGCGGCGTGGCGGAACGTGGCCGCGGCGCGCGTCCGCGCAGGGAACCTGCGGGGAGCCGTCGCCGCGTACCGGGAGGCGGACCGGCGGGCGCCTGCCATGGACAAGGCCGAGATCGCCTCGCGCCTGGGCTGGCTGTCGAAGGAGCTCGGCGACCAGGGGGCCGCCGGCCGCTACTTCGCGAAGGCTCGGGGCGATGTCGGGTTCTCGCTGGCGGTGATCGTGGTGGCGGTCACGGCGATCGTGTCGCTGGTGACGAACTTTGCGGGGAGCGACGGGGCCCATCTTGGCGGGGCCCTGAGGATGGACAAGGCGGGTCTTGCGGCCGGCGAGCTGTGGCGGCTGTGGACCGTCACGCTCGTCCACGCACCGCTGCAGCAGATGCCCCTCCACCTGCTGTTCAACCTGTACGCCCTGTGGCTGGCGGGGCCGTTCGTGGAACGGTTCTACGGCCGCCGTACCTTCCTCGCGTTGTATGTGCTGTTCGCGCTCGGGGGTTCGCTCGGCACGTTCGCGTTCGGCGACGCGCGCTACGGGGTGGGAGCTTCCGGGGCCATCTTCGGCCTGTTCGGCCTCCTGTTCGCCGTGCAGGTCGTCCACCGGCCCGTGCTGGATCGCGCGGCCCGCTCGTTCCTCGGCCAGATGGGCGGGCTGATCGCGATCAACCTGCTGCTCGGCTTCGTGCTCAGGGGCGTGGTGGACAACTGGGCGCACATCGGCGGCCTCGTGACCGGGATGTGGATCGGCCTGCTGTTCCCGCCCACGAGGATCCCCACGATCCGCTCGATGTGGATGCGACCCGGGGCGGCGCCGGGGACGGTGGCACCGGTGTTCGGGACGGGTGGCAGCCTGGCGATTCGGGCCGCCGGGCTGGTGGCCTTGACGGGGTTCCTGATGCTGCTCTGGACGGTGGGCGCGGCCGCCTGGGGCTGAGCGCCCGAGGGTGGGCGCCCGCGGGTGGGCGCCTCCGCCTGGGGCCGAGCCATCCGCCCCTCAGGATGGGTTCGGGCGGTAGGATCAGCACATGTTCGCGATGCTGAGCGGTTCCTGGTCGCGGGCGGCCGAAGAGGGGCTGGACGTCGATGCCCTGGTGCGGGACGCCGTGGCCGCGCAGGCCCACGCCGGGCTGGGGTTCGTGACCGACGGGCACGCCCGGTGGGCGGATCCGCCGGCCGCCGTGCTGGCGGCGCTCGAGGCGGGGGACACGGGGCCCGCCGGGATGCTCCTGCGGGCGTGGAGCGCAACCGCGGCCGCGGCGTCCGCCGTGGGGGTGCCGGCCGCCCAGGCGGTTCCGGGCCCGTACACCCTGGGCCGGCGCGAGTCGAGTGGTCCCGCGGCAGCCCGCGAGGAGCGCGCGCTGCGCCACGCCGCAACCCTGGCCGGGGAGCTGGCGGCGCTGGCGACGGCCGGATGCCCGGTGGTGATCGTGGAGGAACCTGCGGCGGTGGAGATCGGGGCGGATCCCGCGGAGCGGGCGCTGTTCGCCCAGACCCAGCGGCGGCTGCTCTCGGCGGTCGAGGCGTTCCCGGACTTCCACGCGATGCTGGCGATCACCGGCGGCGATGCGGACGTCGCCGGACCGGAGGCCATCTTCGCCGCACCGTATCGGTCGTACCTGTTCGACCTGGTCGCCGGACCCGACAACTGGCGGCTGGTCCGCGCCGCCCCGCCGGAGCGGGGGATCGTCTGTGCGGCGATGCGCGTCGAGGCGGCCGGCGGCGAGGACCAGGTCCCGCTTCTCGTCTGGGCGGCGCGGTACGCGGCCTCGTCGGGTGGTCGCGGGCTGGACCGCGTCGGGCTGGCCAACGGGACGCCACTCGATGGGGTGGATCCGACGATGGCCCGCGCCGCCCTCGAGACGCTGGCGCGCGCCGCGGAGCTTGCGGCCATGCCGCTGGATCGCGCGGTCCAGGCGGGCCTTGACCCACGGACGGTGGGCAGCCGGAAGGCTGCGCTCGGGCCGGCTGCGCCCAGGCGGCCCCGCTCGCGTGGACGACGCGCGATACCCTGAGACCACCGCCCGACGCATCGGCGCCCGTCGCCGGTCCCACCACGCCGGCTTCTCCACGTTCACCCTGCCCAGCGAGGTTCACCGTGAGCACGTCCTTCTGGCACGGATTCGCCGACATGCACGTCGTCAAGGACGCGGAGATCATCTTCCGCGAGGGCGACGGCATCTGGGTGACCGATGTCACGGGGCGGCGCTACCTCGACGCCACGGCTGGCCTGTGGTACGCGAACGTCGGCTTCGGCCGGGGCGAGATCGCGGACGCCGTCGCGGGCCAGCTCCGGCGGCTCCCGGCCTACTCGTCCTTCGGCGGCTACACCACCGAGCCCACCGTGCGGCTGGCGGCGCGGATCGCGGCCATGGCGCCCGTGGACAACGCGGCGGTCTTCTTCACCTCGGGCGGCTCGGAGTCCATCGAGACCGCCGGCAAGCTCGCCCGCCGTTACTGGGACGTCCTCGGTCGGCCGGAGAAGCGGGTCATCGTCTCGCGCGAGCACAGCTACCACGGCATGGCGGCATTCGGGACGTCGCTCGCCGGCATCCCGCTCAACAAGGCCGGCTACGGGACCCTGGTCGGGGACGTGGTCCACGTCGGGGCGCACGATCTCGATGCGCTCGAGACGCTGTTCGCGGCCCGCGGCGCGGAGATCGCCGCGTTCGTCGCGGAACCGGTCATCGGCGCCGGCGGCGTGATCCCGCCGCGGGACGGGTACTTCGCGGGTGTCGGACAGCTGTGCCGCCAGTTCGACATCCTGCTCATCGCCGACGAGGTCATCACCGGGTTTGGCCGGACCGGGCACTGGTGGGGGAGCCGGCGGTACGGCATCGAGCCCGACATGCTCACCTTCGCCAAGGGGGTGACGTCCGGGTACGTGCCGCTCGGCGGCGTGATCGCCGGCCCGCGCGTCAGGGCACCGTTCTGGGACGAGCCGGTCCCCGGGGCGATCTTCCGACACGGCTACACCTACTCCGGCCACGCGACAGCGTGCGCGGCGGCCATGGCGAATCTGGACATCCTGGAGCGCGAGGATTTGGTGGGCCGCGTCCGGACGCTGGAGCCCGTGCTCGCCACGGCACTCGGCAGGCTGGCGAACGCACCGCTCGTCGGCGAGGTCCGGACGGTCGGCCTGACGGGCGCCGTCCAGCTCAGCGACGAGGCGCTGGCCGCGAACCCCGGTTCCATCGACGCGGTGGTCGCGGCGGCCCGGCACAACGGCGTGCTGACGCGGGCCATGCGCGGTGGCGCGTTCCAGGTCTCGCCCGCGTTCGTGATCACGGAAGCCGAGATCGACACCATGGTGGACGGCTTCGAGGCGGCGCTCCGGGACGTGGCCGCCGGCTGAGCTTCGCCGGCGCGTGCCGGGTCAGCCGGCGACCCGCGTGCAGTGGTTGGGCGGGACTGCGATACCACCCAGGTGACGCGGTGTGGTCCTGCGGGCTCGGTGCCGCGGGTATTCGTGGCCTGACGGCCGGAAAGCATGTTGCGCCCGGGCCGCGGCGGTGCCACCATCCGGGTTCCGCGTGCGCCGGGGGCGCAGTCGAGACCACCGAGCCAATCGCAGCGTCGCCACCCCCCGTCGAGCGGGGAAGGAGGTCGTCCCGGTGACAGAGTTGCACGTCGCGCTCGAGGTGAACGGCGAGCGCAGGGAGCTGAATGTCGAGCCGAGGCGGCTCCTTGTCTCTGTCCTCAGGGAGGATCTCAACCTGACGGGCACCCACGTCGGCTGCGACACCAGCCAGTGTGGCGCGTGCACCGTGCACGTGGACGGGCGGGCCGTGAAGAGCTGCACGATGCTCGCCGTCCAGGCGGACGGATCCGCAGTGCTGACGATCGAGGGCGTGGCCGACGGGACCACGCTCCACCCGCTCCAGGACGCCTTCTGGGAGAAGCACGGCCTGCAGTGCGGCTTCTGCACCCCCGGCATGATCATGGCGGCCATGGACCTCCTCGTCCGTGAAGCGGATCCCACCGATACGGAGATCCGCCACGCGATCGAGGGCAACATCTGCCGCTGCACTGGCTACCACAACATCGTGCTCGCGGTCCGCGAGGCGGCTCGCGTCATGCGCGACGGGGCCAGCCCCGCCGCTGCGACGGCCTGAGGAGGCGCGACGTGGTCACCGACGTCCTCGGCGCACCGGTCAAGCGGGTCGAAGACCCGAAGTTCATCACCGGCAAGGGCCGCTACCTCGACGACATCTCGATGCCCGGGATGGTCCACCTGTCCATCCTGCGCAGCCCGTACGCCCACGCCAACATCAAGGCCATCGACACCAGCGCCGCCAGGTTGGCGCCGGGCGTCCTGGCCGTCTTCGTGGGCGCGGACATCCCGTACAACCCGCTGCCCATGGCATGGCCGGCTGGTGGCGCCAGCGGGATCCAGAACAATGTGAACATGCCCCGGGTCCTCGCCACGGACTCCGTCAAGTGGACGGGGGAAGGCGTCGCAGCCGTGGTCGCCGAGACCCCGGAACAGGCAGTCGACGCCCTGGACCTGATCACCGTCGAATGGGAGCCCCTGCCCACCGTCGTGGACGCGGAGAAGGCCACCCAACCGGGCGCTCCCCAGCTCCACGAGAACGCGCCCGACAACGTCGTGTTCGAGTGGGCCGTGGGCGACAAGGACGGCACCGACGCCGCCTTCGCCGGCGCCGAGGTCGTTGTCAAGCAGCGACTGGTCAACAACCGGCTGATCCCGAACCCCATGGAGGTGCGCGGCGACATCGGCTGGTACAACCCGGGCACCGACGAATACACGATCTGGATGTCAAGCCAGACCCCGCACATCCAGCGCCTGCTGCTCGCGGCGTTCGTGACGGGCATCCCGGAGCACAAGATCCGCTGCATCAGCCCCGACGTCGGCGGCGCGTTCGGCTCCAAGATCTTCTGCTACGCGGACATGGCGCTCGTCATGTTCGCAAGCAAGGCGATCGGCGGCCGGCCGGTGAAGTGGGTGGAGACCCGCCGCGAGAGCTACCAGAGCACGATCCACGGGCGCGACCACATCACCTACGTGGAGGTCGCGGCGACGAAGGCGGGCGACGTCAGGGGCCTGCGGGTGAAGACCTACGCCAACCTTGGCGGACGCCTGTCCACCATCGGGCCGGGCATCCCCACCACGCTCTACGGGCGGATCCTTGCCGGTCCGTACAGGATCCCCAACGTCCACTGTGAGGTCACGGGGGTCTACACGAACACCACGTTCGTGGACGCCTACCGCGGGGCTGGCCGCCCGGAGGCGACCTATGTCGTCGAGCGGTCGATGGACCTCCTCGCAGACGAGCTGGGGCTGGACCCGGCCGAGGTCCGGCGCCGAAACTTCCTGCCTCCGGACAGCTTCCCGTACGACAACCCGTCCGGGCTGCTGACGGCGGTCAACGGCAGCAAGCTCTACATCGATTCCGGCAACTACGAGCCGGCGATGGACAAGGCGCTCGCCATGGTCGGGTACGCCGACACGGCGGCGAAGAAGGCGGAGGCGAAGGCCCGCGGCAAGCTCCTCGGGGTCGGGCTCTCGACCTACATCGAGGTGTGCGGCGTGGCACCCTCGAAGTGGATCGGCGCGGTCGGCGAGGGCTGGGGCGCCGCGATGTGGGAATCCTCCAACATCAGGGTCCACCTCACCGGCAAGGTCGTGGTCACGATGGGCACCCAACCCCAGGGGCAGGGCCACGAGACCACGTACGCCCAGATCATCAGCCACGAGCTGGGCATCCCGATGGAGGACATCGTCATCCAGCACTCGGACACCCAGGGCACCCCGTTCGGCTACGGCTCCTACGGCAGCCGGACGTCGAACGTGGGCACGGGTGCCGCGCTCAAGGCGGCTGCCAAGATCCGCGAGAAGGCAAGGCGCTACGCCGCCCACATGCTGGAGGCGAACCCCGAGGACATCGAGATCGATGGCCCGAGCTACCGCGTCAAGGGCTCGCCGGACAAGGTCAAGACGATCCAGGAGATCGCGTTCGCGCTCGATCTCGCCTTCGACACCCCGGAGGGCATGGAGCCCTACCTGGACGAGACGGCCTACCACGACACGCCCAACTGCACGTTTCCGTTCGGGACGCACGTCGCGCTGGTGGAGATCGACGAGGAGACCGGCGTCGTGGACCTCGTCCGCTACGTGGCCGTGGACGACGTGGGCAAGAAGATCAACCCCATGATCGTGGACGGCCAGCTCCACGGCGGCATCGCCCAGGGCATCGGCCAGGCCCTGTGGGAGGGAGCCATCTACGGCGATGACGGCCAGCTGCTCACCGGCTCGATGCTGGACTACGCGCTGCCTCGGGCATCGTGGCTGCCGGCGTTCGAGTTGGACGAGACCGTGACCCCGTCACCCGTCAACGCACTCGGCGTCAAGGGCGTCGGAGAGGCCGGCTGCATCGCGAGCACCGCCGCGGTGGCGAACGCTGTGATCGACGCGCTGAGCCATCTTGGCATCCGCCATCTCGACATGCCGTACACCGCACAGAAGGTCTGGGGCGCCATCCAGGCCGCGAAGGGAGGCCAGGCATGATCCCGGCGGCCTTCGGGTACACCCGGGCAGGCAGCGTCGAGGAGGCGCTGCGCATCCTCGCGTCGGACGCCGGCGCCAAGGTCATCGCGGGCGGGCAGAGCCTGCTCCCGTTGATGAAGCTGCGGCTCGCGGCGCCGGAGACCCTCGTGGACATCGGCCGGCTCGCGGAGCTCAAGGGCGTGCGCGCGCTCGATGACGGACGACTGTCCGTCGGGGCCCTCACCACGTACGCCGACCTCATGGATTCCGAGGCCCGCAACTACGGTGTGCTGCTGGACGCGGTGCCGACCATCGGCGACGTCCAGGTGCGCAACCGCGGGACGGTGGGCGGGGCGCTGGCCCACGCGGACCCGGCGAGCGACCTGCCGGCGGTGCTCATCGCGCTCGATGCGGAGATCGTGCTCCGGTCGACGGGCGGGGAGCGCACGGTGCCGGCCGCGGGCTTCTGGGAGGGAGCGTTCGTCACCGCCATGCGCCACGACGAGCTGCTCACGGAGATCGTCCTGCCGGCGCCGCGCGACGCCGCCGGTTCCGCCTATGCCTCGCTCCAGCAGTTGGCCTCCGGCTACGCGATGGTCGGCGTGGCGGCCGTCGTGATGGTCGGGCCGGACGGCACGATCACGGGTGCAGGGATCGGCGTCACCGGGGTATCCGACCACGCCTACAAGGCCACCGACGTGGAGGCTTCGCTGGTCGGCACCGATGGCTCGGCCGCCGCAGGTGCGGCGGCTGCGGCGAAGGTGGTCGGGGGGCGCTCCGTCAATGCGGACATCCACGCGGGCAGCGAGTACCGCGCCGCGATGGCGGTCGTGTACGCGCGCCGCGCCATCGAGGCCGCGCTGGCCCGGCTGGCCTGACCGGCGCGGCAGGTCGCGGAACGCGAGGGGTGCGGGTCGAACGGATCGTCCCAGGCTGTCGCCCGCCCGACGCCCATGCCGGGGCGGTGCTCACGCGCGACCTCATGGTCTCGGGTGAGCGCTGGTCAAAGGGTCGGCGGCTGTCGGCCGCCGACCTTGCCGTCATCGGCGACGCCCCCGACGGTGCCCCGGTCACGGTGCTGCTCCCGGACCCGGGAGAGGTCCACGAAGACGAGGCCGCACTCCGGCTGGCGGCGGCCGTCACGGGTGGTGACCCGGGCGTGAGCCTTCGTGGTCCGGCCCAGTCCAGGGTGGATCTCGTGGCCGCCGTCCCGGGCGTGGTCGCCGTGCGGCTCGCGGCGCTTGAACGGGTCAACCGGCTGGACCCGCTCGAGGTGTTCACGGTGTTCGACGGCCAGGTCGTCGAGCCCGGGGCGCTCGTCGCCAGCGTCAAGGTGGGGCCGCACCTGGTGGCCGGTGCCATCCTCGCCGCCGGCGAGGCGATCGCCCGTCGCGGCGGTCCGCTGGTCAGGGTTCACCCGTTCCGACCGGTCCGCGTCGCGGTCCTCGTCAAGGAGCACATCACCGGGGCCGCCCGCGCCCGCTTCGAGGCCACGATCCGGGGGAAGGTGGACGGGTTGGGGGCCCGCCTCGGAGGCATCTCGTACGTGCGGGACGATGACGCTGCCGTCACCGAGGCGCTGGAAGCCGCGATCGCCCGTGGACCCGGCCACGCCGACATCGTCCTCACCGCGGGCGGCGCCAGCACGGACCCGGCCGACGCGTTCTTCGTGGCCGTGGACGCCCTGGGTGGCCGCATCGTGCGTCATGGCGTCCCGGCGCACCCGGGCTCCATGCTGTGGCTGGCGCGCGTGGACAACACGGCTGTCGTCGGGCTGCCCAGCTGCGGCGCCTACTCGAAGGCCACCGCCGCGGACCTGTTGCTGCCTCGCCTCGTCGCGGGCCAGCCGCCAACCGTGAGGACGGTCGCCCGCCTGGCGCACGGCGGGATTCTCACCCGGAGCCAGCGCTTCCGCTTCCCGGCCTACGCCCGGGACCTCGACGCGCCCGACGGGTAGGCGGCCGGTCTGCCCAGGACCCTGCCTGGCTGCGGGCAAGAGGCGACTCGCCAGGGCGGGCGATCCGCCCCGATCGGTGTAGGATCGCGCCCCATGGGATCAGATCAGCCGCTCTCCGCCGCGGGCGCCGCCGCGGCCGCCGACCGAACCGAGAACCGCGCGCAGCGGCCCGAGGCCACCCGCTCGATCGAGGGCCTCGGGGAGTCGTTCCGCCGCCACGGGTACATCGCGGAGCGTTCCCTCGTGACCACCGTGTTCCTGGCCCTCGAGCTGGGGCGCCCGCTGCTGCTCGAGGGCGAGGCCGGCGTGGGCAAGACGGAGCTTGCCAAGGTCCTGGCCAAGAGCCTCGGCACGCAGCTCATCCGGCTCCAGTGCTACGAGGGCCTGGACGTCAACACCGCCGTGTACGAGTGGAACTACCCGCGCCAGATGCTGGAGATCCGGATGCTCGAGGCGCGTGGCGAGATCGACAAGGCCTCGGCCCACGACATCTTCGGGCCCGAGTTCCTGCTCAAGAGGCCGCTGCTCCAGGCGCTCGAGGCGACCGACGGCAGCGCGCCCGTGCTGCTGATCGACGAGATCGACCGCGCGGACGAGGAGTTCGAGGCCTACCTGCTGGAGATCCTGTCCGATTTCCAGGTGACCGTCCCCGAGATCGGCACGATCCGGGCCGCGCAGGCACCCCGCGTCGTGCTCACGTCCAACCGGACGCGCGAGGTCCACGACGCCCTCAAGCGCCGCTGCCTCTACCACTGGATCGACTATCCCAGCGCGACCAAGGAGTTCGAGATCGTGGCGGCCCGCGTCCCGGACGCGCCTGCCCGCCTCGCCCGCGAGGTCGTGAGCTTCGTCCACCGGCTGCGCGCCGCCGACCTGACCAAGGTGCCGGGCGTGGCCGAGACGCTCGACTGGGCGTCCGCGCTCCTGTCGCTGGGGGCCACGGAGCTGGCGCCGGACCTGGTGGACGAGACGCTGGGCGTGGTCCTCAAGTACGAGGAGGACATCCGGCAGGTCCGCGGCGGCCCCGCCCGCCAGTACCTCGCGGAAGCCACATCGCAGGCGTAGGCGCGATGACCCTGCCCGACCGCGCGCCCCCGATCGTGCTCTCGCCGATGGGCGGGGCGATCGACGGCCGGCGCCTCCTTGCCGAGGCGGTCGGGTTCGGGAGGGCGCTTCGTTCGGCGGGACTCAAGGTGGACCTCGGCGCCGCGATCGACTTCGCCCGGGCGCTGGGCCTGGTGGACATCGGCCAGCGGCCGATCGTCAAGGACGCGGGCGCCGCGGTGTTCGTGCGGCGGCGCGACGACCGCGAGACGTACGACCGCGTGTTCGACCAGTTCTGGCGCCGAAGGGGACGCCGGCTGGCAAGCCCGCGCCTCGACGCACCGGCCTCACCGGACGCGGATCGCGAGGAGGGCGAGCCGGGGTCGTCAGACGAGCTGGGCGAGGGACAGGACGCCACGATGACGGAGCTCGCCCGGATGGGAGTCCAGGTGACCGCGGACGCCGACGAGGGCGGCGAGATCGAGGGGGCGACCATTTCGCCGGACGCCTACTCCCGGGGCGAAGTCCTGCGCCACCGTGACTTCGATCGCATGACCGCCGCGGAACTGCGCGACGCCGAGCGCCTGGTGGACCTGCTGCGCCCGAAGCTGGAGCGGCGCCGGACACGTCGCCACGAGCTGCATCCGCACGGTCGCCGGCTGGCGCCGCGGGCGATGTTCCGGCGCAACCTGGCCACCGGCGAGCTGACCGAATGGGTGTGGCGGCGGCAGATCCGCGAGCCGCGCCAGCTGGTCGTGCTGTGCGACATCTCTGGCTCGATGGAGCGCCACTCGCGGCTGCTGCTGCGGTTCGTCCAGGCGCTCTCGCGGACCAGCGAGGTGCGCACCGAGTCGTTCGTGTTCGGGACGCGCCTCACCCGGGTCACCCGGCTGCTCAAGGACCGCGACCGTGACCGGGCGCTGGAGCGGGTGGCCGAGTCCGTCACCGACTGGGCCGGCGGAACCCGGATCGGGGAGTCGTTCCGGGACTTTAACCACCGCTGGGCGAGGCGGACGCTGCGCTCATCGGGGATCGTGATCGTGGTATCCGACGGCTGGGATCGCGGTGATCCCGCCCTGGTGGCCGCGGAGACGGCGCGCCTCAGGCGGAACTGCCACCGTCTCGTGTGGCTGAACCCGCTGGCGTCCGCGCCGGGCTACCAGCCGCTCGCGGCGGGCATGCGGGCGGCCTATCCGTACATCGACGACTTCCTGCCGGCCGGTACCGTGGCGTCGCTGGAACGGCTGGGCGAGGTCCTGGCGGGGGCGTCCCAGGGAACCGCTCGCCGGGGATCCGCGGTGACCCGTGCGACCAGCGTGGCCCCGTCGCTCGGGCTGTTCGCGCCCCAGGCGGAGGCACCTCGAGCACTCGATGCCGTGCCGTCGGACGGGGGCCGCGCACGACCACTCACCTGATAGGCAGCGCGAGGCGCCGGGAGGATCGGAGATGCAGGAGCTGCTGGATACGCTGGACGGGTGGCGCGCCGCGGGCGCGGGCTTCGGGCGTGCCGTGGTGGTGCGCACGTTCGGCAGCGCACCCCGGGCCGAGGGCGCCGTCCTGCTCGTGACCGACGACGGCCGGCTGGCGGGCTCCGTCTCGGGCGGCTGTGTCGAAGGCGCCGCGGCCGAGGAGATCATCGCGGCCCGCAAGGCCGGCCGGGAACGCGTCATCCGATACGGGATCAGCGACGAGCAGGCCTGGGACGTGGGCCTCGCCTGCGGCGGCACGATCGACGTGCTCATCTCGCCGGGCGTGCCGGTCGTGGCGATCGAGGCCGCCCGGGAGGCGCGCGAGGGCCGCGGCGCCGGCCGCGCGATCGTGACGCCGCTGCCTGCCGACGCGCCGCCGACTGCTTTCGGGGCGCATCAACCGGGACCCGGGAGCCAGCCGGGCGTGCCGCTGGTCGTGCACGAGGACGGCCGCCTCGATGGCACCCTGGGTGATCCGGAGCTGGATGCGGGGCTCGTCGCCGCCGGCCGGGATGCCCTCGTCCATGGGGTGTCGCGGACCGTCGAGCTCGGCGGTCGGCAGCTGTTCATCGAGGCGTATCCGGCTCGTCCGCGACTGGTCGTGGTGGGCGCCGTGGAGATGGCCCGCACGCTGGTTCGGCTGGCGAGGGAACTGGGGTACGAGACCCTGGTCATCGACGGCCGGGCGGCATTCGCGACGACCGCGCGGTTTCCGGACGTGGACCGGCTGGTCGTCGGCTGGCTGGATGAGGTGGCCGAGGAGATCAACCTGGGCGTCCCGGACGCGGTGGCCGTCCTGACCCACGACGTCAAGTTCGACGAGCCGGCGATCGCGGAGGCGCTCCGCCGTGGCTGCCGTTATGTCGGCGCGGTCGGCTCACGCACGACCCAGGCCGACCGCCGGGCGCGGCTGCTTCAGGCCGGGGTTGCGCCCGTGGATCTCGACCGGCTGCGCGGCCCGATCGGACTCGACCTCGGCGGCCGGCTCCCGGCCGAGACGGCGCTGGCGATCCTGGCCGAGGTCGTGGCTGAGCGGCGAGCCGGCTCCGGCCAGCCCCTCCGTGAGCTGGCGAGGGCTCGCGATGCGGCTGTACCGGAGGCGCTGAGCCCGGGGGCGGTCGTCGGCCCGGGCACCGGGACAGGCCGGGCTGGCACCGGGACAGGCCGGGCTGGCACCGGGACAGGCCGGGCTGGGACGGAGACGGGCCCGGCATGAGGGTCACCGCCATCGTGCTTGCCGCCGGGATGAGCAGCCGCTTCGGCTCACCCAAGCTCGTCGCGCCGCTGGATGGCCGTCCGGTCCTCCAGCATGTCCTGGACGCGCTCGCGCTGTCGCGGGTCGACGAGACGGTCGTGGTGCTGGGCCGGGAGGCTCCG